>JBLFZA010000017.1:0-29720 GCA_047610025.1 Bradymonadia bacterium
GCGCTGACGTCGCGGCTCGTGCTTCCAAACGCCGCACCACGCTTCTACTTGCGCTGGTCGTGGTGGCACTCGGCGCATTCGCGGCGTACGTCGCGGTTAACGGCGGGCTGTAGAGCCCCCCGGTAATGAACGACAGTCGGGGAAGGCCTTGGCCCTCCCCGTTCGCGTCGGCCCCGTGCGACCACTCTGGCCGCGTTTAGAGTTGGTGCGCTTGTTTAGCTGCAGCCGCTCGTTGCGCCGCAGGTGTCGCACTTCATGCACGAGCCGTTTCGTACGAGCGTGAAGTTGCCACACTCGGAGCAGGAGTCGCCCTCGTAGCCCTTGATACGAGCGATGGAGGATGCCGTGACGGTCTCGACGTTGCCCGCCGCAGTCGCACGGGTCTCTGTCCGAACGACGGGCACCGGCACAACAGGAGCTGTTGCCACAGCTTGGTGAGCGTCACTGCGTGACACCTCGAAGCCGCGACCGCTTCGGGTGTCCTTGCGTCGACCGTTAGCGCCGGCGACGTAGGGAATCTTGAAGCCTTCTGCTGGCGGTTCGGCCGCAGAAGGAGCCGAGCCTTGGCTGGAGCTGGAGTAGATCTCCTCTGGCTTCACGTGCACCAAGTCGGTGCGACCGAGGTACGCCAGCCCGAGTTCGCGGAACATGTAGTCGATGATGGACGTCGACATCTTGATGTGGTCGTGGCCGGTCACCATGCCGCTCGGTTCGAAGCGGGTGAAGGTGAACGCGTCAACGTACTCTTCAAGCGGCACACCGTATTGCAGACCGATCGAGGTCGCGATGGCGAAGCAGTTTAGCAGGCTTCGCATGGCGGCGCCTTCGCGGTGCATATCGATGAAGATCTCACCGAGTGTGCCGTCTTCGTACTCGCCTGTGCGGAGGTAGACCTTGTGGTTTCCGACCTGCGCCTTCTGGGTGTAGCCACCGCGACGGTTGGGTAACCGGCGGCGCTGGCTGATGTAGCGGTGCACGATGCGCTCCGCGACCTGCACAGGGGAGGGCGTCTCCTCGACGGGCTGCTCGATGACCGCTGTCTGCGCCATCAACGCGGTCGCGATGGCGTCGTCGGCATCTGCCACGCTGTTCAGCGGTTGTGAGAGCTTGGACCCGTCTCGATAGATGGCCATGGCCTTGATCATCAACTCCCACGAATCGCGGTAGACGTTTTGCACGTCTTCCACCGTCGCGTGGTTCGGCATGTTGATGGTCTTGGAGATCGCGCCCGAGATAAAGGGCTGCGCCGCGGCCATGATGCGGGCGTGCGCCATCGCTGGGATGTAGCGTCGTCCGATCGCGCCGCACCTGTTGGCGCAGTCGAAGACCGAGAGGTGCTCATCGCGAAGGTGCGGGGCACCTTCCACCGTCATCGTGCCGCACGCGTACGCGTTCGCAGCGCGGACCTGGTCTTTTGTGAAGCCCAGCGCTTGCAGCATGTTGAACTCGGGGCTGTTAAGCTCCCGGTCGCCGAAGCCAAGCTCGTCGCGGCAGAACGCATCGCCGAGCGTGAACTGGTTGAACACGAAGTTGATGTCGAACGCCGACACCAAGCTCTCCTCAAGACGTTCAAGCGCCTCATCCGTGAAGCCCTTTGTGCGCATCGCATCGTGATTGACGTGCGGTGCACCGCGCAGAGTGCATGTACCCGTTGCGTAGGTGATGATCTCGTCGACTTGTGCTGACGGGTACCCGATGGCTGACAGGGCTCTCGGCACGCTCTGATTGATGATCTTGAGATATCCGCCACCGGCGAGCTTCTTGAACTTCACCAATGAGAAATCAGGCTCGATGCCGGTCGTGTCGCAGTCCATCACTAGACCGATCGTGCCGGTTGGTGCGACGACGGTTACCTGCGCGTTCCGGTAGCCGTGCTCTT
The DNA here is from genome assembly GCA_047610025.1 of Bradymonadia bacterium. GTDB lineage: Bacteria > Myxococcota_A > Bradymonadia > REDH01 > REDH01 > JBLFZA01. The sequence continues at coordinate 1,880 of JBLFZA010000017.1, forward strand.
CGCCGAGCGCGAGGGCTCGGTCCCAGGCTTCACGGGCGGCCGTCATCATGGCTGTCGGGCACTCGTTCTCATCGATGCCGACAGGCGTGATCGTGAGGCCTTCATAGGCGTCGTCAGCGGCGTTGTAGGCGGCGCGGCGATGGTTGCGGATAACCCGTATCATGTGCTCGCGATTTCGAGCGTATCCGCGGAAGGGGCCGAGTTCAGCGGCGAGCTCGGCGCTCGTCGCATAGGCTTCGCCTCCCATGATCGCTGTGAGCGCACCGGTCCACGCCATTGCGCGCGGGCTGTCGTAGGGGATGCCGTTGATCATCAGCAAGGCGCCGATGTTCGCGTAGCCAAGCCCGAGCGTGCGAAACTCGTACGACAGCTCTGCGATTCTGCGGGACGGGAACTGCGCCATAAGGACGCTGATCTCGAGCACGATGGTCCACAGGCGTGATGTGTGTTGGAAGCCGGGGATATCGAAGCCATCCTCACCGAAGAACTTCACGAGGTTGATGCTCGCGAGGTTGCAGGCCGTGTCGTCGAGGAACATGTACTCTGAGCACGGGTTCGACGCGCGGATTGGGCCATCTTCAGGGCAGGTGTGCCACTCGTTGATCGTGGTGTCGTACTGCAGGCCGGGGTCTGCGCAGGCCCACGCGTTGTACGTGATGGAGTTCCACAGGTCGGCGGCGGGGATGGTGCGCGCGACGCTCTTGTCGGTACGACGGATAAGCGACCATTCGGCGTTGTCATCGAGAACGGTGAAGAATCGGTTCGGGATGCGAACGGAGTTGTTCGAGTTCTGCCCGCCGACGGTGCGGTACGCTTCCGACGTCCAGCCGGTGTCGTAGGCCTCGAACTCGATACCGCGGTAGCCTTGGCGCGCGAGCTGGAGGATACGCGCGACGTAGTTCGTCGGTGTCTTGTTCGCGACGGCCGTTCGGATGCTGACTGCCAGCGCGGGGTTCTTCTGTGCGTCGAAGCGGGTGTCGTCGCTCTCGTGACTCCAAATGGCGTCGAAGATGGCCTGCAAGTCTTCTTGCATCTGGCGGCTTCCGGCGACCAGCGCGGCGACCTTCTGCTCTTCAACGGTCTTCCACTCCACGAACTGCTCAATGTCCGGGTGGTCGAGGTCGAGACAGACCATTTTGGCAGCGCGTCGCGTTGTGCCGCCAGACTTGATTGCGCCGGCGGCACGGTCGCCGATCGCGAGGAAGCTCATGAGCCCACTCGAGCGGCCACCGCCGGACAACGGCTCGGTCTCGCCACGGAGGGCGGAGAAGTTGGTCCCTGTTCCACTGCCGTACTTGAACAGACGGGCTTCGCGGGTCCAGAGGTCCATGATGCCGCCCTCGCCGACGAGATCATCTCCCACGCTTTGGATGAAGCACGCGTGCGGCTGCGGGTGTGTATACGCGTCGTCGCTTGGGCGCGCCTCTCCCGTGACCGAGTCACAATTCCAGTGCCCCTGCGCGGGGCCTGTTATCCCGTAAGCCCAGTTGAGCCCGGTGTTGAACCACTGCGGCGAGTTCGGCGCGGACATCTGACTCGCGAGGATGAAGCACAGCTCGTCGTAGAATGCGCGCGCGTCTGTCTCGCTGTCGAAGTAGCTGTGCGTGTATCCCCAGTACGTCCAACAGCCGGCCAGTCGTTGGAACAGCTGTCGCGAATCCGTCTCCATCCCGAACCGCTCATCTTCCGGCAATGCGTTGAGCGCGTCCTCATCCGCCGCAGAGCGCTGCAACCACGCGGGAACGCCTGCCTCAGCTACCGGCTTCACCGCCGCTGGTACTCCAGCCTTTCGAAAGTACTTCTGAGCGAGCACGTCCGTCGCCACCTGCGACCAGCCGATCGGCACGTTCACGTCGTCGCAATGAAACACCACGGAGCCGTCGGGGTTCCGGATTTCGCTGACGCGTTTTTCGAACGTGAGCCCGGTGAAGGGACTTTGACCGGCGGTGGTGAAGCGGCGCTCAATTTTCATAGGAGGGACTCGTGAGATTCGACAGAGATGCGAAAACGGCGGCAGTTGTCCTGTCCGATTGGAAAACCGGCTGGGAGATCCGCTCTGTGGCGGATGCGAACTGACGGAAAGAAAAAGATGGTCGAGCGCAGAAGCCCGACCAAATGTCGTTTACCGGGGGGTGCGGCGGGTACGTTTTGAAACGCTCTCGAGGGGAGATCGACCGCGCTGTAAGCCCAGGTGCGACATGTGCCGCGGGGCCACTACATGTTGTGCCCCGCAGGACGACATTGATACCGACCCGAGAGCAGGTGTGTCAACCGTGTGGCGTCGACCTCTGCTGAATTTGTAAGTCTATGAAAATGCTCAGTTTTGGGTAGTTCGGTGGCCGCCTTAGCAACACTCGGGCCAGTCCGGATGACTATCGATGTGGTTGTATAAGTTCCCTGCTTTCGGTCACTTGCGAGAGAGATCCTGATCAGCCCGACGGCGATCCCCACCCTGATGACCCGGTGTCGACCGAGGTTCGGTAGGTGGAAAGTCACGTGACTTCAATTAGTTAAGGAAGGAACGCTCGACGGGTTCTGTAGGGTGTTCTTGTCGATGTCAGCCTCCCCATGACAAAATTCGCACCACAACATCTAGGGGTGTGCATGCATGGGGCACCCACTCCATGGTGCCACCGGAACCGCGCTGACGCGCTTCCGGAAAGATACGTGCCGCAGACCCCGAATTCGACCCGCGACACTCAAGCACAGAGCCGCACAAACTCGAAGGCCGCATCGGCGGAGAAGCGCCGACCCCACAACCTAAGCAGGAACTTGCCGTTCAAGTTCCGCAAACACTCGTTGCTCGGCGGCGCGCATCTCGATCGCCTCGTCTTCTTGCTCATGGTCGAAGCCCAGCAAATGCAGCGCGCCGTGAATCATGAGAAAGCTCAGCTCCTCGAGCAGCGTCCACGGACCGCTCCTCCCCCCCTGCGCCATGCGGCGCTGATGCTCCGCAGAGGCGACCAAGCGACGGGCGGTGCTGACCGAGACGATGATATCACCCAGCAACGCAGCGGCTTCAGGCACGACAAACCCGTCGTGCTGAGCGAACGAGAGAACATCCGTCGCGGCGTCTACGCCACGATACTCGCGGTTGAACGCTTGGATTTCTTCGTCGTCGGTCAGGAGTACGCTGGCCTCGGTCTCCTCGCTACATCCCAAGACGGCGAAGATGCACACCGCTCTCGTCTGCAGAATCGGCTGGAGGCTCATCGGGACCGCCGTCTGTGGGCGGGTCGTCATCTCGATCATTGCTATCCTCGACCGGCGGTGGCCCGGGAATCGGAGCGTTCCTCGACGTAGGGCGCTTCGCGGCGTCCGGATACTCCGGACGCTGGTGATAGAAGGCCGTTAAGCGAAGCAGGAACGCCTGCGCGATAACGTGCAAGTCCCGCAGTGTGAGATCGCAGTCGTCAAGCTGACCGTCGGTGAACGCGCGGTTGACCATACGCTGGACGAGGCCTTTCAAGTGCGCGTGGTTCGGGTCGGGCAGCGCTCGCGACGCGGCCTCGATGCCATCGGCTAACAAGCAAATTGCCGTCTCTCGAGAGCGTGGTCGCGGGCCGGGGTACCGGTAGTCTTCCTCTCGCACCTCGCCGTCAGTTTCTTCCTGGGCGCGCCGGTAGAAGTACTGAATCAGACTTGTCCCGTGATGCTCTCTGATGAAGTCGATGATCTCTTCGGGCAGTTTGTGCTGTCTCGCCAACTCTACGCCGTCTTTGACGTGCGCCTTGATAATGAGCGCGCTCATGTTCGGCTTGAGCTTGTCGTGCGGGTTATGATGGTCCTGATTCTCGGCGAAGTAGCGCGGGTTCTTGGCTTTTCCTATGTCATGGAAGTACGCGCCCACACGGCCGAGTAGCGCGTCGGCGCCGACGGCTTCGCATGCCGCTTCAACGAGTTGACCCACCATCATTGAGTGGTGGTAGGAGCCCGGAGCCTTGAGAATGAGTTCCCGGAGTGCCGGGTGGTTGAGGTTGGCAAGCTCCATAAGCTTGAGCGGGGTGGTGTAGCGGAAGAGCGTCTCGACAACAGGAAGGAGGCCGTAGACGAGGAGAGCGCTGGTGAGTCCGCAAAGCGACGCGGCGAGTGCGAACCAGATGAGATCCGTACCTTCCGCCGTGCCCATCACCAGAGATAGTGCCAGATTCAGGCCCAGCATCACTGCGCCGACAACGGCGCCCGCGGTGAGGATGTCTGTGCGTGTCTGCGCTCGCCCCACCGCACCCGAGGCGACCACCGAAGCGATCAGAGCCATCGCGGTGTAGCTGGCATCGAAGTCCAAGAGCATGCCCGTGAGCAGCGCGTAGATGACCCCGTAAATGAGCGCGTCTTCGGCGTTTGTCAGGATCCGGACCAGCATCGAGCCTGCCGCAAACGGGAGCACAGCGCGCCAGGCGAGAGCCGGAAGGAAGTCTCGGTTCTCCGCGACAAGGTCTGCGATGAAAATTCCCGCGTTCGTGAGACCGAGGTGCAAGAGGAGCACGAAGCCCATCATCATCAGGTCCCGCGTCTGATGGCTGAAGCTGCGCAGATTCGACAGCGCGAAGACGAGTATCGGGAACAGAGAGAGGATCAGGAGAACAAAGGTGCCGAAGAAGGTCTGTACGCGAGACGCTTTCGGCGGTGCGGTTTGGTACATCGCGCCGACGCGCGCGACGTGATCGGCGGTGATGACGTGTCCAGAAGGCACGAGTAGCTCGCCCGATTTATAGGTTTCGGTGAGACGCTCACGGAATGCCGCCTCTACAGCGGCCATGGCTGCTTGACGGCGGCTGTTCGTTTCGAGCCCGTTGAAACGAGTATTCAGCACGATGGTGCTTCGGGCGACGTCTTCTATTGCGAGCTGATGCGCCCTCTCTTCGACGTATCGAAGGTGATGCTGCGCCTGGCTGATCAGGGCCTCGACGTCCGAGAGGTCGTGGAAGCGGCTGAAGCGTCGCACCTGCGTCTCGCTGGTTCCAGCGAGATCAATTGTGCGCAACACGATACCGTCGCTCTCCACGCTATCGAGTGCGCGTACGTCTTCGACAATAATCTCTTCCATCGCGGCACGAATAAGGGCGCGCAGCGCGTCTTCCGTCGGCACGGTGAAGCCTGCGGCCGCAAACTTCCGAAGCGCTTCATCGCCGTTCCTCATCGAGGTGAACATCTCCATTACCATCGGTTCCTGCTGGAGCAGGGACACTCGCCGCTCCGCCGGTACCCACTCTTGCACACTCGCGGGAGCGCGCGCGGGCGAGTTCGCTGCCTCACGTGTGGGGAGCGCGCTAGGGCGCAACGCGGCGTCCCGTGTTGGGCCGCCCTCATCTGCTGCGACGCCTCCGTCTGAGCCCCTGGATGTGCCGTCCTGTACTTCCGTGTCGTCCAGGACAGCAACGGCACTCTCCGAGGCCAACTCATCCGCGAGGCGAGCGCCCTCGGCGGCCTGTGCGGCATCCCGTCGCGTCTCAGCTGCTTCCGCCAACATCTCCCGCGCCGTCACGAACGCGTCGTGAATCTTGGTGTCGATGCGCGCGCCCAGGTTCGCGTCATGATCCCAAACGGGCAGGACTTCGGCGCCCGCTTCCTCGCGCACGGCTGCGAGTCCTGCAGGGTCCTCTGGCTCAAACGCGAAGTCGTGGGACGCCACGATATCTCGGTTCGCCACCGCGCCGATTCGCCCTTCACTCAGCCTCGGTGTCTCCGCTGACTGCGGCGCGATGATGAGAGCGAGTAGGGCGACGAACGCGACACCAACGATCGCGCGCAGCAACGGGTTGCTGAGATCCCGCCGTCGTATCTTTTGGGCAATCTGCGCCCGCCGCGATGATGTGTCGACCACGCTCACTTAGGTGTCGCCGGAATCAGTGGCTCGGTGCCCTTTCGGCACGAAGATTGTCTGGGCACGTTCGAACTCTTCTTCTTGGGCCTCTGCGTCTTCATACGCAGAAATGACGCGACGCACGAGTGGGTGACGGACAACGTCGAACCCGCTGAACTCAAGCACTTCGATGCCGTCAATCGGGCGAAGCACATCAACGGCGTGACGCAGCCCGCTCCGCTCTTTGCGCTCGAGGTCGACCTGCGTCACGTCTCCCGTGATGACCGCTTTGGAGCCGAAGCCGATGCGCGTGAGGAACATCTTCATCTGCTCTCTCGTCGAATTCTGCGCTTCATCGAAGATGACGAACGCGTCGTTCAGCGTTCGTCCGCGCATGAAAGCGAGGGGGGCCACTTCGACGATACCGCGCTCGAGCAGCTGCGACGCGCGCTCGAAGTCCAACATGTCGTGCAGCGCGTCGTAGAGAGGCCGTAGGTAGGGCGAGATCTTCTCTTGCATGTCGCCGGGGAGAAACCCGAGCTTCTCGCCAGCTTCGACTGCTGGTCGCGTGAGGATGATACGCTTGACCCGCTTGTTGATCAGGTAGCTCACGGCGACCGCCATCGCGAGGTAGGTCTTCCCCGTGCCGGCGGGGCCGATGCCGAATACGATGTCGTGCGCCCGCATGAGGTCGACATAGTCTTTCTGCGTCAGGGTCTTCGGCGTGATACGCCGTCCGCCCGGTCCGCTGACGATTGTATCGAGGAAGACCGAGCGCAGGTTCGCAGACGGGCTGCGTTGCAGGATCGCCGACGCGCGCACGAAGTCTTCCGCAGAGACGCGATAGCCCGACGAGATCAGGTCGTAGATCTGTCGCAATACCGCCGACGCGAGCTTCACATCGACAGGGTCTCCACTCACCAACACTCGGGTTCCCCGGGTGTGTAGGTCAACGGTCAGTTCATCCGCGAGGATGGCAAGATGCTCGTCCCGATGTCCGAAGAGCGCTTGCGCGTGGGCCGTGTTGGCGAATTCTATCGAGTGAGGTTCGGTCATGCGTGCAGAGCGTCTTGGAGAGCGGCGCGTCTCATAAACAGCGCGCCGAAGTGTTCCGCAATGCGCGCTTACGTGCTTTGGCGCAAGTCCGAACCCGGACGGTTTGTTTACGCTAGCCCTCCGGACGTCCACAGCGGGGAGGTGGCGCACTGGCAAGCCCGCGGATCGCGGGCGTCTTCCCTCAACGTCGGGAAACGAGACGCCGTCGACCAAGCCAGCGGCGTCAACCTGATGCCTCACTATAGCAGCGGTGGGTAGAGCTCGTAGCCCCGCAGCGTTGGGGCGTAATACCACTGGCTCCGATATCCTGGGTAGCGGAGCGCCCGATCCCCGAGCAGCCCTTCGTCGGCAACCTGCTCGAGCGTCTCCGGGAACTCCCCGTGCTGCAGTCGATACACGTCGATAGCGGCTTCAAGGCGCTCGGCGTGTTGGACAGTCTGAAGCTCCCGCAAAGCGCTGGGAGTCGGCGGCAGCACGCTCGACTGGTTTTCCGGATGCCAGAACCGCTCAAGATAGAGATTCAGCGCGATCGACACGCAGGCGAGCACCAACAGGACCGTCAATATTGGACGAAGGATGCCCAATAGGATTCGCCGCCATTTCCCGCTCATGACGACCTCCGCAGAAGCAGCCTAGTGAGATTCGCGAAGACGAACGCGATCATGAAGAGCAAAATGGCCGCCTGTGTTCGACCATCGAAGAGATCGCCTTCGCCGAGTGAGTAAGGGATGCTCAACGGGGTCGCGTCGGCGGTCCATAGGGAAAATGCGAGGACGGACAGCGCGAGGAGGAATCCACCGAGCCATGAGCGGCCCTGGGCGACATGACCGACGCCGGGGCAGACGAGGTCCAGTGCTGGGGCGCCGACGCTCGTCAGCCGATCCCAGCGCACGATTCGCGATTCGCGCGCGCGCCGCTGCTCGAACGTGAGCGCCGCCGGCATCGCGCCGAGTTGGTAGCAGAGTACACAGACGCGTTTGACGTAGGCTTCCGCCAGAATCGAGCGGCTTGTCGGGTGACCACAACGTTCGCAGCGCTTCGAGCCAACCCGCCGAACATAGAAGAACACGCCGACGATGAGGAGCGTCGCGACGACCGCCGAGAGAAAAATGGTCAGTCGCGGAGAAACAGCGCCGTACCAGGGCGACAGCATCTCCGTCGCAGCGGCTTGAACGGTGGGGTCGCTTGACCCCCGGAGCAGTTCTTCCACAAAGGAAGCCGCGGGGATGGGCGCGATGGCGAGCACGACGTTCTGAGAATCCGCGTCGTAGGCGATATGCGGTTCGACCATGGGCTCGTCCGCTGCGATCGCTCGCTCGAGACTTCGGCTCGCCGCGGTGGTGCGGCCCTGCGCAGAGTTAACGCGGTATTGATTCAGCGCCGCTGCCGCGCGCTGCCCGTTGGTGACGGCGACCCGTTCCGCCTCGCCATAGAGGGCGTCGGCTTCGACGATTTCGCCGGCGACGAACGCGAGATTCCCACGCAGGGTGAGCAGGCTCGCCTCGGCCGATTGGGAAACGTCAAGCGCCTCGATGAGTTGAACGGACCGAGCGACGTTTTGTGATCCTCCGCGCCGATACAACACGGTGGCGAGGGCGAGTGCTGCGTGTGGATCTTCTTCCACCCGCCTCTCGAGAGCGTTCAGGCAGCGCTCATCACACGGCGCGGTGATCGCCATGATGCTCCGTGAAGCTTCGAACTCATTCACGGCGATCAGGCGAGCGTTATCCACCGCGAGACGGGGCAGAAAGGAGAGCCCCACGACCGTTGCTAGGGCGAACAGGCGTTCGGACCAGCGGAGCGATATCGAGGTTGCCACGAGAGTCGCCATGACCGCTAAGAACGGGCTCCAGAATACCAGTGAGCCGCCAGCTACGAGCAAGAGCACGAGGCTTCGTCCCTGCGCGAGAGTCAGCGTGCGCTGCGACAGTAGCCGGACATCCATCGCGAGCGGTGCGAGGTATCTCAAGGCGAGGGCGAGAGCTAAAAGCAGCGAGAACAGCATAATGCTGCGCGCCGCGATTACCCTCCAGAGGATGCTCACCGCGGCGGTGCCAGCGAGAGACGACGACATCGAGGCGTACGCCGTCCTCAGCGAGATGTAGACAGGCCCTGCGTTGGCCGGAGACATCGTCCACTCGAGTTTCGCTTTGAAGAACGCCGGTTGCGGCGACTCAGGGGCCAATCTCTCAGCGAACTCCTGCAGCCGCTCTGCACGGACCGGGTTATCCACTGTGAGCGCCTCGTCTGCGCTCTGAAGCAAGACGAGCGCATGCGCCGGCAGGTTTCGCACCCCCAGCTCGAGCATCGTCCGCTCGACGTTGTCGAGCGCCAGCAGCTCCTCAGCGCTTCCGTCCTCCGCAGAAGTGAACTGCTCCCAGCGGCGATCCAGGTCAGAGAGCTGCACCGCGGGCGCACTGACGGCCCATGCTCCGCTAGGGAGCAGCATCGCGACCGCGAGGAGGCACTGTAGAGCGATTGTTCGCACAACGATTCCACGAGAAGAGGGCAAGCCAAGAGAGTATCTGATCAACTCGGTGCTCCGCCAACGTTTCAGTGTGAGGTAGGGATGTGTCTTACGTCTGCGGTGTCTCGCTGGCGCTTGCCATTTGGTGGGCGCCAGATAGTGCAGTCGCCTCGCTGCTTCACTCCCCATGCCTTCCCTCGCTATGTCCCCCGAACGCTCTCCACATGTGCCCCGCGTCTTGCCGGCGATTTCGACGGCCGCGAGTGTGCAGGGATTCGCCGATATCGTTGCGTCGCTTCGTTCACCGGAGGGGTGCCCATGGGACAAGAAGCAGACGCATACTAGCCTTCGTCCCTACGCTCTTGAGGAGGCCGCGGAGCTCGCAGACGCGATCGACGAAGGGGATGATGACGCTCTCTGCGAGGAGCTTGGTGACGTTCTGCTTCAGGTAGTGCTTCACGCTCAGCTTGCCTCCGAACGTGGCGCCTTCGAGCTACAAGACGTGATTGATGGGATCTCCGCGAAGATGGTGCGGAGGCATCCCCATGTTTTTGACGGGGCCTCGGCAGCGGATGCTGAAGCGGTCGAAGCGCAGTGGCGTGAAGCGAAACGCAAAGAAGGGCGCTCACTGCTCGGTGGCGTGCCGCGAGCGCTTGCCCCCCTTGAACGAAGCCAGCGATTGACGTCGCGTGCGTCGTCCGTCGGCTTTGACTTCGAGGACGCAGCTGACGCCCTCAGCAAGCTTGATGAGGAGGTCGCGGAGTTTCGCGAGGCGATCGCCAGCGGCGACTCGGCCGCTGCGCTCGATGAAGGGGGAGATGTCTTGTTCGCGGCTTCCAACGTACTGAGAAAGCTGGATCTCGACTCCGCTCGCGCCCTATCGGGCACCTGTCAGAAGTTCGCCTCTCGATTTGCGTTCATCGAAGAAGCGCTCGCAGCGCGGGGTGTTCCGCTCGCTCAGGCGACCCTAAGCGAAATGGATGCGCTTTGGGACGAGAGCAAGCGCGTCGGGCGTTGACGCTCTGTGCTCTGCGCAGGTAAGGCGTGTGCGCTGTCATGCGCTCGCTGACAGCTCTGCCGAACCGAGGTTTGCATGCAAATTCGCTTCATTGCGCTGGTCGTCTTATTCGCGGCCTTCATCCCGTTCACGTCTTTCGCGCAGGGCGGAGACGGCGTCGACGCTGCTCGTGATGCTTTTTGGGAGGGCAACCACGACTACGCCAACGAACGTTTCGAAGAGGCGATCGAGCACTTCGAGCACGCGTACGCCTTGTCCGACAACGCGCGGCTGCTCGACTACATCGGGCGCTGCTACGCCAATCTCGGCGACCTAACCGCTGCGATCGATTGGTACGAGCGATTCGGAGAAACCAGCGTAGACGCTCGCACGGAAGCTATCCCGATCATCGAGAACCTCGAGACGGAGCGCTTGAGACTGGTCGTTCAACACACCATGACGCGGGTTGAAGACGCAGCGACGAGAGCGTTGGGCGAGCAGCCGGCACCACGAGATCAACGTCGGCGCTCCCTCGGTACCAATATGCGCGACGTCGTCGTGATGATCACGTCTGCCCCCCGCGGAGCGCACGTGAGCATCGACGGGATGCCCTTCGGCGACGATGCGTTGACGCCGTTCGATACTCCCCTCTTTGTCGGGCAGCGCCTCATCGAGGTGAGCCGCGAATTCTACGCACCGCAGGCGCGTGTCGTCAGCGTCACCCCCCCCGGTAGCGGTGAATCGATTCCGTCCTTCGTCTTCGAGCTTGAGCGCTTGGAGGTTGAGGTTTCCGCGACCGTTTCGCCTGTCACTGCCAGCATGACCTTTGTGGGCGAGGATGGCGTGATGCGGCAGCTCGGCCTGGGCGGGTTTTCAGGAACGCTGCCGGCAGGCCCGGGCACATTCATCCTGCAGCAAGGCGGCCGCGACCGACGCATCGAAGTTGTGCTGCGGCCGGCCGACGAAGGCACGCCCGTCGAGCTGGAGCTTCACCTTGAAGACCCTGCGCTGAGCACCCAACAGATGGTTCGCATTGGGACCCTCACGGTGCGCAGCGAAGAGTTGTTCGGCGACGTCTACATCGACGGCGGCTACGTTGGAGGCTCCCCCGGCTCGTTCAGCGAACAGGTGACTCCAGGTGAGCACACCGTTGAGCTGCGGCGCGAGGGGTACGCCACGGGAGTGCAGAGCGTGGAGATCACAGCAGACGCCGAAACGGTGATTGTCACTCGGCCGCTCACGCAGCTTAGACGTGGCACGGCGGCGGTCGGCTGGACGGTCATGGGAGTCGGCATCGCTGCCGCCGGCGCCGGAGTCGGCACCATGCTCGCTGACGAAGTCGATACACTGAGCCTGGCGCTCATGGCGGGCGGCGGCGCGCTCGCGGTGACGGGATTGACGTGGGGCATTGTCGCCTCATCGAAGGCCAACCAACGCAACGCACGCGCTGAGAGTCCACGCTGGTACGCCGGCGCGCTCCCTCAGCGTGGCGGCGGATTCTTCACCTTAGGCGGGGCATTTTAATCGTGCTTGATGACATAGATAAAGAAGCGGAACGCGGTGAGTCGATCTTCGCTGATGATGAGCGAACCGAAGCCAACACGATGCTCACGAACGATCTCGGGTCCTCGCTACGCCCCGGGGAGCGCATCAGCGTCGATGGGTGGTTGGATGCGGAGATGCTGACCGTCGAACTCGAGATCGCAGACCCGAAGCGTGAGGAAGTGCATCGCTTCGAGGCCGGTTACGAGCTGGACGACAACGCCAAGATGACGATCGTCGAAGCGCGCCCGTTCCTCGTGGAGTTCCTGCACGCAGCCGCGACGGACTACCTGCGTGACGAGCGTTGGCCGCGACCACACCTCCCGTGGAAGGGGTACGACTTTCGCGGAACCGAGTTGTTCATGCGCGGGAGCGTGATGAACGAGCACCTCGAAGCGATGGCGGATGAATGGCTGGCGAAGGCGGAACAGGGCCAAGACTGATTCAGCACCGGCTGCCGCTGAGGCTGATCGTCGGGATGTACGGAGTGATGACAGCGGTCGCCGTTGGGCTGTCATGGTGGCTTCTCGGCGGCGCGCCAATCAACGTTGGGACGCGTGAACTACCTGTCTGGGCCAGCGTGATTGCCGGCCTGGCGTTTGGATTCCTCGTCGTGCGGGCGTCGGATGTTCTGACGGCGCGTTCTGAGGTGATGCGTCGAATGGCGTTGAAGCTTCGCGTCATGATCGGCCACGTAACGCCGGTGCGGGCGGCCATCATCGGGCTCTTCAGTGGGGTGGGGGAAGAGTTGCTCTTTCGCGGGTTCATCTTCCCTTACATCGCCCGCCTCGCCTTGGGATGGGGGGCGCCTGATGCGTTCGCTTGGGTCGGCGCGGCGGTGATCTCGTCGCTGGTCTTTGGATTGGCCCACCACTCGGGCGATGGTGACTTAGGCTTGTGGCCGTTGTTCGCATTCGTTGTGGGGGTTGGCTTCGCGGCCTTGACGTGGTGGACCGGCGCAGTGATAGCTGCGATTGTCGCCCACTTTGCGATCAACACCTTCAACCTGCTTGCGCTGCAGGATGCGCGCGCGACGTAGACCATGCAAAGCACCCCCTACGGAGATTTGGTCGCCTACATCCTCTCGATGGATGCGGGAGTGGTGCGCGTTCTCCTCGTGGCGGATCTCTGCGCAGCGTTCGCGATCACCGCGCTCTTTAGTCGGGGCAGACGGCCTCTGGAGCTTCTCTCCATGTACGCGTTGATCGTACTGACGATCTTCGCGTTGGCTACGCTCGTCGTGCATGTCGGGATGGACCGCCCCTTCTTCCGGCTCGAAGTCGTCAGCTACCCGTGAGCGAATGAGCCAGGTCAACGCGCTGCGCGCGAGCCTGGACGGCTTGGTGGATGTTTTTGACCCATCGAGTCGCTTACCCTTCGACCCGCTTGGGCTGGTTCGAGAGCAGCCACGAGAGGAGTGGGAGGTCGCCGCGCACATCGCAGCGCCGCTTGCCTATGGGTCGATTCCGCTTCTGCGTCGAGCCATCGCTAAGGTGTTTGAGACGTTGGGGCCCTCTCCGACGACCGCGCTGTGTGAGCTGCGTCCAGGCGAGCTGCGAGACCGTATGCCGGGCTTTGTCTATCGCATGACCCGGGCGGAGGATCTCGACCAGTACTTCTGCGCGCTGGGCTCGCTTCTGCGGGAATTCGGGACGCTTGAAGCGGCGTTCGTTTCGGTGTCCGCGAACACCGCAGGCGACGCTCACATGCGATTGGGGCCTTATGTCGCGCTTCTTCGGGAACGCATGCCCGATGAACCGCGCCGTGGTGCGCGTTACCTGACCCCTGATCCGAGAACGGGATCGGCTGCGAAGCGCTGGCACCTGATGTTGCGTTGGCTGTGCCGACCGGATGACGGCGCCGATCTTGGGCTCTGGACCGCAATCCCGACCTCAGACCTCATTCTTCCTCTCGACACCCACACGTCGCGCTTGTCGTGGTGGTTGGGCCTCAGCGATCGGAAGAGCATCGATTACAAGATGGCGCGTGAAGCGACGGACGCTCTCGCACGGCTGGACCCCGTTGACCCGCTCAAGTACGACATGCCCCTGTGTCACCTTGGCATTGCGGGTGACTGCCGACACCGCTACGTCGAGGAGGTATGCTCTGCATGCGCGCTCCGCGGTCATTGCCGCTTCACGCTCGCATTGCAGCCCGACATACCGATGACGCCGACGTAAAGACGGCGCTTCGACTGTCGAATGAGCGAATGAGCGAACGATGACTTCCCTGGTTTCCTTAAAAGGACGACCCCGTGATTAACGCGATGAAAACAACCCCGCGGCTACTGGCCCTTCTGCTCTCTTCCACGCTCGCCGCTTGCGGTGGAGACGATGGAGAATCTTCCAGCCCAGAAGATGACGCGGGCACAGATGCCGGCAGCGGCGATGGTGGAACGGTTGGCGATGGTGGCGTTGACGGCGACGACAGCGGAGCGGATGCTATCTCCGTCGACGACAGCCTGCGACTCGTGTTCCGGCGAGAGTTCACCGTCCCGCAGGACCTTGAGACCGACTACACACAGCTCATGGTTGCGTCGCCTCAATGCATCGCACCGGCGCTCGACGTCTGCGAGCGCGGATCGTGCCCGATCGTCGAGATCGCGCCGCGATACCCAGAGGAGCCGCTCTGCGAGAATGGCTGCCAAGTAACGACGAACATGGACTTCATCGTCTTCGCGGACCCCAACAATGCGCGGACCCTGCGCTGGGCTCCGCTCGACGCTGGCTTCCAGCTCGCCGCTGACAGCGAAGTGCTCGCCGATGACATTCAGGATTACCAAGTGGCCGGCACCTTCATCGCCTACCGCGTTGGCAACACCGTCAGCCTCTACGATTTGCAGACTGGCGATGACCGCGAGGTGACCCGCCTGCCGAACTCAAGTGGTGGTTTCTACCTCACCACGGACGGAACGCAGCTCTTCGTCAACAGCGTCACGCTGACCAAGATGGAGATGGAGGTCTACCCGACCAACGGAGACCCCGGCCTCATCGTCTACGATTTCATCTCCGGCGAAGAGCAGGGCACCGGCTCTTACTTCTCCGGTAAAGAGCCCATGGCGCTCTCTCCAGACGGGTCCCGCCTCGCGGTGATCACGTCGCAGCGAAACTCCTACAACCCCTGTGGTAGCAACGCTGACTGCACCGGCGCTGGACAGACATGTCTGCAATCGGCTGCTCCCCCACGCTGTGTCGCGGAGGAGAACACCCTCCATGTCATCGCACTCGACCAGGGTGATGTTGCGCGGCTGAACACGCTCTGTTCGATCGACGCCGATTGCGGTGCGGACCAGTTCTGCGACCTGACGGCGCCGGACGGGAATGGCGAGGGTCGTTGCCTGCCGTCGCGCTTCATTCTCGGGCCTAACGGCACGGATGCCTGTGACTTCTATCAAGAAGGCCAGTACACCGATTCGCGCCCAGAACTCGCTTGGCGGGACGAAAACGCGATCATCGCTCTCCTTACTCAGGAGTGCGTGACGGGTGACATTCCGGTCACGGATGTCGTTGTGTTCGGTCTGACCGGTGCCGCATTCACAGGCATCGAGGTCAACCCTGGCGAAGACCACGGCCAGTGCTACAACGATGTCGAGCAATGCTACGACGCGGACACCTGTCGCATCGAGGTGTCGAACATCGCCGTGTCGCCGGATGGTCTGCTCGTCGCGATGGTTGGGGACTCGTTCCGCACGAGCGGTAAGAACGAACTCTGGCTGACCGACGCGAACGTCCCGGGCGGAAAGCGTCTGCTCACGACGTCTATTGAGTACGAGGTGCTTGGTGTGACGTTCCACCAAGTCCTCGAGTAGGAGTTTCGGCCAGGGGCGCTTAGCAGCGCCAAGGCTCCGGATGCCGAGCATCGCCAGTATGGTGACGCTCGGTGTTGTTGGTTTTGGGGCGGTACCAAACGGGGTCGTCTCGACTCAATGCCGTCAAGGCTAGTAGCCGTTCACGCTTGGCTCTTCGTCGCGCCTCGGGCCTCACGAGCGGCTCTAGGACTGTCGCGGCGTAGTCGCTTGGGCGACACCGTGCGTCTCGATACGGCAGTGGTTTCGCGCTTAGCGTTGCTGCTGCAAAACGAGAGCAGCCGCCGAGAGTGCACTCGGCGGCTGCTTGGCTCTCCCGCCCTGAGTCAGAGGCGCAACGGGTTGGTTGCGCGAATGGCTCTAACGCTTAGCGGTTTACTCGTTCTGGCCGCGCAGATCATCGGCGACGTCCTCGTTGGGCAACATGTCGTTGACCGAGGGGTACTTGCCGATCTCCGAGCGGGCGATCTGCCAAGCCTTCTGCACGATCCAGGACAGGGACCGGTCTTGACGGTTCGCCTCGTACTGGATCTCCTTCAGCATTTGGTCAGGAAAGTAGAGACTTTGCTTACGCTTATCGGACTTGGACATGGAAATCCTCCAGACAGTAGTGACAGCGGCCCGATGGGCGCGCACGTTAAAAAGCTCTACCTACGCTACCCGACGCACCGCACCTTTGACTACCTATTCGTTGATTTGGTCGACGCGTGGCCGAGTGCTCGTGCCAGGGCGGAGGCGTGCTGGAGAGTTCGGTGTTCCACTGGGGTCCGGCCCCTGCAGGATGCGACGACGCGTGCGCTCAGGAGTCTGAGCAGCAGCCTGGTCGCGCGTGCCTTCGCCAGCGGCGCTGTCTCCGGTGGGTTGCTCGGAGGGGGGGCGTCCGGTGGCTCCCGCTCCGGAGTCTCCCCGGAACGTCGCGATTCCGAAGCGAGGCGGGTTGTGAAACGACCCCGGTCCCACAACACTCCAACCGCTCGTAATCGGACGCTCATCGCCGTCTGGGCGGTTGTATCGGTAGAAATTCACGCGGATTTCGCGCCCCTCGGTTGGAGGCAGTTCGCCAATGCTCGGGAGGCTCGCCAGCGGGATCGCTAGCTCGGCGGTCCACGTGCGATCCACATCATCTCGATCATCGGTCGTCCCCGAGACGTGCACTGCGCTCTCGAGGCCGTCCAAGTTCTGCGCGCGCGCACGCGGGAGATCGCGACCCGTCGGTTGTCGGAACACGGCATCGAAGACGGTGCCGAGTGGATTGATCTGGAGCTCCAAATAGTCGCGCCCGTTCATGGCCGCGTCCACGTAGAACTCGAGCACCTCTTCTTCCCAGAGGTTACCGTCGCGCTCCGTGATGGTGCCCCAGATATCGGGGTCGCGCGCGTGCATCAATACGTACAGATACTCGTCGTCCCAGAGAAGTTTGGCCCAGGCGTCGCCGCCCTCCACCGACTCGCCGGCGACGGTGTCGGTCCACGCGGGGGTTCGTTGTGCGCGTGTCCACGGTCGGTCGGTGCCGCGGCCGTCGATGTTGATTGGCGCCGTTGCTCGGCGAATCTCCAGCGTGGGCGCGTTCCACTGCGCGGGGAACCGGCCGGCGAGAAGTCGACCCGTATCATCGATAGACCCTGTGCCGGCGTCCACAATGCTCATGCGTGCATCTGTGTTCGAGTTCCAGAACCCCATCCAAATTTCGACATCGCCCGGAGGCATGGTGTTCACGAGATCGGCGGTTACGCTGTCGCGGATGATCTGCCCGACCTTCCATGCGCTTGTGGGCAGCGTGCCTCCCATCGCCTCGTGGTCGAGGTTTTGACGCTGACCGGCGTTGTCGAGGTGCACGAAGACTGTCCATCGCTCGCTTCGCTCCGCCAGCACGCGCCAATAGAAGTCGATGGTCATCGACTCACCGACCTCGACGGTCTCCGGGTCGACTGTCCAACCGACGAGCTCGAACGCCGGGCCCTCGTCGTCACCAAAGATCGCGCCAACGGGAGGCAGGCCTTCGGGTGGCGTTGTGGTCACGTTCTCTTGCATTCGCCGCCACTGGTCTTGTGTCGGTAATGGAACAGGCTCCTCGCGCTTCTGACAAGCGGTCAGCAGGACGAGGGCGGCGAGCGAGAGCAGAATGGCGCGCATATGCGAGACGTGAGCGTGAGGCGGGGTATGCGGGGAGTTTCACCGAAGCGTCTAGCGTAGAGCGCGTCTCAAGTCTTGTCCGGAGTCTCGCCAGGATGCTCACTTTGAGGGTTGTCTCAGAGGAACATTGGAGCGGCGCGCCGCGCGGGAGCGCGAGGCACCAGAGAGCCGCAGCGGCGGCGCAAATCCCGATGCGGGCCGTTGGCGCGATGTGCGTCGCGTGGTAAGCGGCGCTAGCAATGAGTATTCCGCTGTCGCCCCACGGACTGGCATGACCGACGCGTCCCATCTTCACTTTATTGGAATCGGCGGCATCGGCGTTTCCGCCGTCGCCCGGATCGCGATCGGACGCGGCTATCGCGTGTCGGGGTCAGACGTGCGCCGCTCGCAGCTCACTGATGCGATGCAGTCGCTTGGCGCGACGGTCCATATCGGTCACGCGCCGAGCAATATCGACGGTGTCGACGAGGTGATCGTCTCGACCGCGATTCCTGCGACAAACGTCGAGCTGATTGCTGCGAACGAGCGCGGTGTGAAGACGCGGCATCGATCTGAACTGCTGGCCCAATTTCTCGATACACCGATCAGCATCGGCGTAACCGGGACGCACGGGAAGGGCACGACGTCGTCGATGATCGCGAAGATGCTCGATGGTGCGACGCGGGATCCTGGATTCATTATCGGCGGTCTGTTGCTGGACTACGGAATCAACGCGCGAGCGGGCGCGGGTGAAATCATGGTCGCCGAAGTGGATGAGTCCGATGGGACGCACCGAAACGCTCCGGTGACGCACCTGCTGTGTAACTTTCTCGAGGCCGACCACCTCAACTTCTACGACGACCTAGACCACATTATCGACTCGATGGTCGAGGCGGTGAACACCAACGAGCGCCTGAAGCAGGTGTTCGTGAACATCGACTGCGACGGGAACCGCACGCTGGCGTCCCGCGTGTCCGTCCCGTTGACCACGTACGGTCTCTCCCCGGACGCCGACTTTCGCGGAGAGTTGGTGGACGGCGGGCAGCTACCCATTCGCTTCCGCGCCTACGAGCGGGGAGAGCTGCTAGGCGAATTCTCGCTGCCCTTGCCGGGCCGCTACAACGTCGTGAACGCGCTGGGAGCTATTGCCGTTTGCCGGTCGCTCGATGTCGCGGCTGCGCCGATGGTCGCCGCGCTGAGTGACTTCAAGGGGCTCGAGAACCGATTTACGATCGTCGACGCCGCAGGTGTTTCGGTGGTGAAGGACTACAACTCCCACCCGACGGCGATGCGGAAGGTCCTCGAGAGCGCGCGAGACTTAGTGAGAGGCCGGGTCGTGTCCGTCTTCAAGCCCTACCGGTACACGCTCACGAACTATCTGAAGGATGAGTATGCAACGGCCTTCTTTGGATCTGATGAAGTGATCATCACCACGATGTACGCCGCAAACGAGGACCCGATTCCCGGAATCGACACAGAGTTTGTCGTCAACCTGCTGCGCGATCAGGGGCTCAATGTGACCCACATCCCGGAGCTAGCGGACATCACGGCGCACCTGGAATCGACCGTTGAGACCGGTGACCAGGTCATCTTCTTTGGTGGTGACGACTTCTTCCAAATGGCGGACGCGTGGACGGCTCGCCGGAACGGTGCGACGGCGTGACAGCGCGTCCAATCGTCGTGCAAAAGTACGGGGGCTCGTCCGTGGCCACCGTCGAGAAGCTACGCTTGGTCGCGCAGAGAGTCGTCGCGACGAAAGAGTCCGGTTGTGATGTGGTCGTCGTGGTCTCGGCGATGGGCGACACGACCGACGAACTCCTAGAGCTCGCGGCGCAGGTGAGCGGTTCGCCGCCAAAGCGAGAGCTAGACATGCTGCTTTCGGTCGGCGAACGCATCTCGATGTCGCTCTTGTCGATCGCCATCGCGGACCTCGGTCACAAAGCGATATCGTTCACCGGTAGTCAGTGCGGAATTGTGACCACTGCCTCGCACAGTGATGCACGGATAATCGATGTGCGGCCGATTCGAGTGCAAGACGAACTGGAGAACGGCCACATTGTCATCGTCGCTGGATTTCAAGGGACCAGCTACAAGAAGGAGATTACCACGCTCGGCAGAGGGGGGTCGGACACGACCGCCGTCGCTCTCGCAGCAGCGTTGGGTGCCGAGCGCTGTGATATTTTCTCAGATGTAGACGGTATTTACACCGCAGACCCTCGTGTAGTGCTTGATGCGCAACGGCTCGAAGAAGTCTCGTACGACGAGATGCAGGAGCTCGCTCGACTTGGTGCCCGCGTGCTCAACGCCCAGGCCGTCGAGTTCGCTCGTCGCAAACAGATCGCGATCTACGCCCGAGCGGCCGTAGGTGATGGCCCGGGCACTGTGATTCGCCGCGTGGATGGCTTCCCAGCGCGCGAAATCGCCGAGTTTGCAGGCAGCGGTGTGAAGGGCGTCACTTCGCGCACCGATGTCATCGTGGCGCAGTACACGGATGCCGCAGGCGCCCTCGCTGAGGCGCTGGAGGGCCAGCACACTCTCGCGATCGTGCGCGCTCTCGACGGTGAGACCTGGGCGCTCGTTTCTGGCGAGAACCTGGTCGACAGCGCCGCCTTTGCAGAGGAATTGCAGCGACAAGGAGCGCGAACTCGGACCGATCTCGCGAGCGTCTCCGTCGTGGGTACAGGCGTTGGAGACAGCGCGTCGGTATGGGGTGAGGCACATCGCGCGCTCGCCGCAGAGGGCGTCACGGTTGACGCAGCTGTGGCCGCGAGAGACAGCGTTACCGTGCTGCTCGGACGCGTCGACGAAGCCCGCGCAGTTCGAATACTTCACACGAAGCTCGTGCCTCACGCGCTAGGGCACTAGCGGCGGGTACATCGTGAGGCCCGCGGGGGACTGCGGCGAGTGATTTACCCCGGACCGAATTGCTGGCGCCACGGATTGCTCCGCGCCATTGCGAGAGCCTTCAAATGAGTCCACTGGTGGGCAGTTATGAGCGGTGGCGTTCGCCGTCGCTGAGTCGACGACGATCACGACAGTCGACGCGGCGATCGTTAGGATGTCACGCCTCGTCATACCTCGCGCATTCATACGCGGCTGGCGGCGGCCGTGAAGGGAAAGGCGTCGACCACGAGCGCCGGCGCCAGCACATCGCCCACTCGAACAGGAGCGCTGGCGTCGACGACGTTCCGCAGCATGTCGAACACAGAGACGTTGTACCTCATGTTCAACAGCGCCCGCGTGACGACACCTCGCTCGCGCTCGAAGAAGCCGTCGCGGGTGAGCCCCGTTACGCGCACTGCGCGCGCATCTACCAGTCGGTTATACCAAAGCCGGGACACCGCGATCGCGTTCGGGTGACGCGCCTCCAGCTCTTCTGCCGTGCCGTTACCGCCGCGCAAGACGAGGCTGCGAGGTCGCGCAGGGTGATGACTTGGCAACGACGGAGAGTAGCCGTTGGTTGGGATGCCGTCGCGTTGCTGGTCTCTCCGGTCTCTCGCGAGATGTTGGGGGCGACCGGTGTTGAGCAGTGTCAGTGGCGAGCTGAGTACACCCTCGCCGTCGAATGAGGGCGCGCCGAGCGCGGCGGGGTCTGCGTGTAGGCTAAGCAACTCGGCGGCGAGCGGCGAACCATCGTGCCCGCTGAGTAACGAGGTGCCACGTGCGACAGCGTCCGCGGAGAAGGTCTGGGTCACGAAGGGGAGGAGGGCGGCGACCGCTTCGGGCGAAAGGATCGTGCGGTAGCGCCCAACCTCGAGCGCTGCGGGGTTACGGTTCGCCTGCACCCGGCGGAGTGCTCGCTCGCACGTGGCCTCGATGTCGAATGCGCCCCGGACGCCCGCCGCATCCGAAGCCCAGCCGGTGTTTCCGTCTTCATCGCGAAACATCACGGCAGCGTCGATGGTGGTTCGCGCATGGCGCCGCCGTAACCCGAGCCGGTTTCCGAATGCGAGCACGCCCGGGTCTCCATAGTCGGTCATCGCGCCGTCGGTGACGCGCGCAAAGCCCGCCGCGCGCAGACTGCGAGGTCGAGCCATAAAGAGTGCGGTCGCCGCCGCGTCGGTAAGCCATGCGACGCCCGTCTCGTGCAGCTGGCGATCCCACGAGGCGCCGTCGTCAACGTGTGGGGCATCTTCTTCGGGGTGCACCGGTGGCAGTGTATCCGGGGCCGCTGGCGATGCGTCGGCGATTTCGGAGGCACGGTCAGTGGCGCGTGAGAGGCCGGCTGCGGAGATGTCCGTGGTCTCAGCGACGCCCCGTCTGCCATTTGTATCGACGACGACACGGGCTGCGAGCCATGACTCGTCGGTCGATTGGTGAATGCGTCCGTCTGCAAAACGCGCCAAACGTGCGCGGCCACCACCGACGGTGACGTCCAACACGCGGCTGTCATGAAGGGCGTCGTCAACGACGAGCGCCGCTCTCTCTACGCTCGGATCAATCGACATAGCCGACCCCCACATCAACACCTCTGAACCGGGCAGGAGCCGCGCCGTGGCTCGTCATCATGCTCTGGCCCGGCTGTCCTTTGCCGCAGTTGAGGAAGCCCCAAAGCGCATAGCTCTCCCGATCCGCGATACCATCGCAGCTGCTCCAAAACTGTGGCGTTACGCCAGCATACGTCGGATTCTTCACCCACTGCCCGAGCTCGCCGTTCACGATCTCACGGCCGATCTCGCATCCGAACTGAAACTGCAATCGGCGATCGTCGATGGACCAACTCCGGTTCACGTCCATGAATACGCCGCGCTCCACGCCACCGATGAGCGACTGCAGGGTGACCGACCCAGGCTCAAGCGAGACGTTCACCATGCGGACGAGGGGTTGGCGATTGAATCCAGCTGAGCGCATCGCGCCGGCAGATGGAGTGCGCGCTGCGTTTGGTAGCCGTGTGTCGAGCTCACGTGACCCGAGGGCGCCGACCACCACGCCACGCTCGACCAGCGGCCAGCGCCTCGCGGCGACCCCCTCGTCGTCCCAGCCCACGGTGCCGAGGCCCCCTGGCTCCGTGGCATCAGCATGGAGGGTCACGTGTTCGGAGCCGATGCGGCGCGTCCCGATGTCGGCAGGAGAGAGGTATGCTCCGCCGGCATAGGCGTCTTCCCACCCGTAATAGCGATCGGCCTCGGCGGGGTGGCCGATCGACTCATGGATTTGAAGCGCCAGCTGAGCGCTACCCAACACCACGTCCATTTGGCCTGAAGGGCAGCGTTCCGCGGCGAGCAAGATCAGCGCCTCTTCTCGCGCTCGACTCAGCTTCTCACCGAGGGCCATCGCTTCGAAGCGCTCCCAGCCGCCAGTTCCGAAGTTCCCGTCGAAACAGCTTGGCACGCTGCGTCGTTGAACGTCGCCGTTGCCGACGGCGGTGACTTCTCCGCCCCCGCCAACAACGTCACGCTGTTGAAACTGGCGAACGTCTTCGGTGGACTGAAACAGCTGCTCGCGCCGCACCGCCTGAGCGTTGGCGGTTTGCGCGACGATTCGGTCATCCGCCCCTGCGCGATCACTTGCGCTTCGGACAGACTCTGTGACGTGCGATAGCGGAAGCCCAAAGGGGTCGATCTCTAAGGGCGTTCGCCACTCTCCTGAACCAGTGGCGGGAGCGGAGAGCTCCGAGGGGTGTTGAGCGACAATCTTCGCAAGCGTTGCCTGCTCGATCGCACGGCGCACTGCTTCACGGGCAGCCGCGTTGCTGGTCTCTCCAACCGCTGCGAATCCCCACGCGCCCTCCACGAGTACCCGCACGCAGAGGCCGCTCTTCTCGGTGTCGCTCACCTCGGTGAGCATGCCATCTCGAGCCCGCGCCGTGAGATGTCGATCGTGACAGACGCGCGCATCCGCGTAACGGGCTCCCAGACGCGTGGCGCGGGAGAGCGCTTCCTCACAAATCGGCTGCCATGTGTCGCTCATGTACTCCTCTTCAATGGCCCACCAGTCTTGGCGAGGGATGAGGGGAGTGCAAGCGGCACGGAACCCCAAGGCAACCTCGCACTGAATCGGGGCACGCTCCTGCTCCCCAGCCGTGAGCAGGTGCCGCTCTTAGGCGCTGCGTCGCCGGACGCTGAGCCAACCGGCGCCGGCTCCGAGTAAGGCGCCCACGCCGTCGGCGAAAAGGTCCGTGATGTCACTGACGCGGCTTGAGCTGCCCCCCTGTACCCATTCATCTACCGCGCCAAGAGCGACGCATGCGGCCACTGCGGAGAGCAAAACGAACGGGCGTGCTTCCGGCGCTGCGCCGTGCAATGCGGCACGCACGGCGAACAATGCGATGGCGAAGAATGCGATCGCGTGAAGAGCCTTGTCGGCCGCGGAGGGCGTCCACTGCGTCATGAACGCCGCCGCGTTCAGGCTCAGCCATGCTCCAACAACGAGAGCAGTGACCCCCCACGCCCGCTTCACTCCGTCGAGCCCGAACCGTCGGTTGCAGCAGGTGTGCCCATTGCCTCCGCTGTCGGCACGTTGTCGTCGGTGTTGCTGAACTCGAGCGTCAGGTTGAGGAACCGGCAGTCATCAACTAGCGGCGCGTTGCCCGGAACGAGCAGCGCCGTTTCGCCGCGCTGTCCATCAGGACCGATTGCGAAGAGGCGTAGCGGGGTATTGCCGTCCTCTCGCAGCAGAGTGATGGGTGTTGCTCCGAGCGTCTCTGTGACGTGCCCAATCTCCTGCCCAATCTGCAGCCCTGGAGGGTCGCTCGTAATCAGAACAGCGGATTCAGCGCCGCGGTCTCGCATCAAGGTCACGCCGAGTGCTCCGGCGAGCACGACAGCCGCGATCCGCCAAAGCCAGAGCTCGGTCGTGTTGCGAGGCGCCAAGTCGAGCACGTCGTCGTGCTCATCGACGTCGCTTGGAACGAGGGATTCATCGCCCTGATGCGCCTCCGCCAACTCCTGCGTTCGGCCGGTTGCTGTGTTGAGTGCTGCAGCGAAGCCATAGGCCGACTCCCAGCGTTCCTCCGGCTGTCGAACGAGTCCGCGCGCGATCGCGCTGGCGACCGGTGTCTTCGGACCATGCCCATGCAGCGGCAGCGCCTCGCCCACGAGCGTCGTTTGGATACCCTCGGAAGGGTCCGAACGAACGGCGAAAAAGGGATGATGCCCGTTGATGCAGTGATAGCCAAGACAAGCGAGGGCGTACGCTTCAGCTCTCGGAGCATCTTCTAGGTTGCGATCGGTTGTCACCCCAGCGCCGCGAGCACGCAGGCGTAAAGTTGAGCTGCGTGCCCCGGTGTTCGCCTCGTCAACGAGAGGCTGCGACGCCAGAAAACTCTCTGGTGGAATATGCCAAAGCAGCTCGGTGGTCGCGACGCCCTGCATCATCAGGGTCTCCTCACGGTACAGGACCTCCCCGTACCCGAGCAGGAGCACCTCGCCAGACTCCCCGAGCCAGACGCGATCGACGGTGGGGCCACGGTGCGGGTTTCCTTGCTCTCGATAGTCTTGTAGCGCCGATGCGATAGCGTGCACGATGCGCGCTGTTTCTTGAGCGGGCAGTCGCCCTTCGCGCTCGAGCTTCTCGGAGAGCAGCTCCCCTTTCGGGAGCCGCAGCACCAAGAAGGGCTGCGTCGGGCCATGCATGCCGGAGTCGACGATGTCGGGTAGGTGCTCGCCGCGAATCTTCCCGGTCTCGCTTTCGATCGTCCACCGAATGCGCGTCGCGTCGCGATGGCGAAGCCGTAGCGTGCTCAACGACTCATAGAAGCGCACGTAAACGGGCAAGTTGAACAGTGTCCAAGTCGCCAAGTACGTTGTCGCGATCGGCCCGCGATGCAAAACGTGGCCAACCGCATACTTGTGGTCGAGTTCGAGCGTGAGCCCGCTGAGGTCGGTTCGTTCAGCCATGCGGAGAGCGCCGGGACAGGATGCTGCGCGTGGGGAACGAAATCCGCGGCCCCACAACGGTATGCTGACCCCGCGAGATCCTCTGGGCAACTTTTCGCCGGACGTCTCGGGGTGGGCGAGATCCCTCGGCGCTCGTCAAACCGGCGTGCGAATGAGCGCGGGTCTCTCAGCGCGGGGCATCCGCTTTTCGCAGTCGCCGCAGCCTGACTCGCTAGAAGCCTGCTGCAACACCGTGCTTGCGCGGATCCGATGCTGCCTGCCAGCCGTCTCCGTGACGCCAAATCACCTGCACTGCCGACCCGAAAGACTGGATGGTGACATCGTAGTCGAAGTCACCGAGGCGTTCGCGCCACGACACCGACGCAGTCGACTCGACGAAGGCCTTGAACGGAAGCCACTGGTGGTGGAAGCGTGGCGCAGAGACCGCTTCCAGCGCCGTGCGCTCGTAGTGAATCAGCTGAAGAAGAGCGAGCAGCGTCCCGGTGATGATGCGAGGGCCACCACTTCCGCCAAGCACTCCCACGAGCCCCTCTTGATCTTCCACGATGGTGGGCGACATCGATGAGAGGGGCCGACGCCCCGGCGCGATGCTGTTGGCTTCTGAGCCCACCAGCCCAAACACGTTCGGCACGCCTGGCTGCGACGCGAAGTCGTCCATCTCATTGTTCAGCACAATCCCCGACTCGGTCGCGAGCACGAGCGACCCGAAGCTGGTGTTCACGGTGCTCGTGCACGCGACCGCCATGCCGTTGGGGTCAATGACAGAGAAGTGTGAGGTGCCCGCATCGCGTGGCGCCTCGATGATGGCGCCATAGTCGGTCGCCTCGCCTATGGTCACGGGTGAGTAGGAAGAACGCGCTCGCTCCAACTGCCTGCGGCCCCGGAAACGAGCATCCGCATCCTCGCGCGAGAGCCCATCGCCCATCTCGTGAGCGCGCACTGCGAAGGCAGGAGCGAGCGCTGACATGACGAGGTGAGCGAAGGCTGCATCGTCGTAGGCGAGTCGAACGACAGCGAAGTCGGACAACATGTCTAGCACTTGTGCGATCACGTACCCGCCGGATGAGGGCAAGGGCATGCCGTGCACCGTGTGACCCGCATAGGTCGTTGAGACCGGCGCGGACCATCTTGGAGCGTAGCCAGCGAGGTCTTCCGTTGTCATCACGCCACCGGCGCCTTGAGCCGCTGCGGCGATATCGTCCGCGATCCAGCCGGTGTAGAAGACATTCGGCCCGTCGGTCGCGAGGGATTGCAGCGCTCGCGCGAGCCCCGGGCGCCGAACAACGTCGCCCGCGCGGACGTATCCGTCTTCATTCTGAAAGACACGGGCTAGCGGTGAATCCGGCGAGAGACGACTGTTTCCGTCAAGCCGGCCCTCGAGCAACGTCCCCGCTTCGAATCCGTCGGCGGCGAGCGCGCGTGCAGGTTCGATGACCGTCGCCCAGGGGAGCACTCCATAGCGCTCATGCGCGGCCCAGAACCCGGCGAGCTCGCCGGGGACCGCGACCGCCAGCCCGCCGGTGATGGACGCACTTCGATCGACCTCGCCGTCGCCTCCAACGTACATGTCCCGATGCGCAGCCGCCGGCGCCGTCTCTCGGAAATCGAGCGCCTCGACGACCCCGTCTGGCGTTCGCACGAGCAAGAATCCACCACCCCCTAGGCCGCTGGCGAACGGGTTTACGACGCCGAGCACCAAGCCAACGGCAACTGCGGCATCTACCGCGTTGCCCCCGGCCTGCATGATGTCGACGCCGACTTGGCTCGCGAGCGGATGATCGGCCGCCACTGCCGCCTGCTCGGCGAGCACATTCCCGCTAAAGGTTTGTACAGGCTCTGATGCGAGCTCAGAGGCACTGGCCTGTCCGACAGGGTTCAGCAGCGCAACAGTGAGAATCGCGCACAGCGCGCGTAGCGTGGAGGCGTTAGTGTAGACGTTCACGGCGTGCCTCCAGTTCGATGCTACCGGGGAAGACCTCGAGCGCGATGTGAAGCACATCACGCGCCTCATCACGAAGCTCGTTCAACATCAACGCATCCATCAACGTCAGCCGGTAGGTGAGGGGAGCACCGCCTACGGCTTCGATCGCGGCGCGCGCATGCCAGAGCGCGTCTTCGGCTGAGACGGCGGTTTCGGCGATCACCGCGCGTTGGGCGACCTCAAGCTGCAGCGCCGCGTCGTTGCGACGAGAGCGCGCATAATGTGAAAGCAGCGCGATGG
>JBLFZA010000018.1:0-29418 GCA_047610025.1 Bradymonadia bacterium
ACGACCTCGTCGCTTCGCTCGTACCGGAACACCGACTCTTTTCGGCCGCCACCGCCGCGATCCAGGCTGCCTGCCGTGCTCGGGGTGCTCGCCTTCTTAGGCGTCGTGGGGACAGGGGCGTACTTCGGCCAGAAGCACTGGGTGAGCTTGCAACCGCCGGCGCTCTTCGCCGCAGCGGAAGAACGATTTGTGCTGCGCGAAGTGTTGGGTACCAGCGTTCTCTCGGGGACGTGTGGTGTGATTGGCGAACTTGAGTTCCTCTGCCAGTACGATCTCGCTTTCTTCCTGAACCGGTTTCCCGAGGCAATCGTGTCGGCGGTGGAACAAGCG
Organism: Bradymonadia bacterium; assembly: GCA_047610025.1. Classification (GTDB taxonomy): domain Bacteria; phylum Myxococcota_A; class Bradymonadia; order REDH01; family REDH01; genus JBLFZA01. Next base: position 331 of record JBLFZA010000018.1, read on the forward strand.
TCCGACGAGTGCATCTCTCGTTTGAGGTCGACGACCCATGGCGCATCAGAAGAGATGACCTGCCGTCTTCGTCTGGATCGCGGAGCATCTCGGCAGGTTCATCGTTTCGACTACCATCGCAACATGAGCTGTGAGGTGCCGCTCACTGCTCTGAGTGTGGGTGACTCAACGCGCTGTCGGATCGACACGGAGACAGCGCATTACGTGGACGGCGAAGCCTCCTCGGATTCGCGCGAGCGTCTCTCTGCCGACTACACCTTTCTTCGGGAGTTGGAGTTGAACACCGGCGCTGGGCAGCTCACGATGCGTGAATTCGACGTCGCGCAAGAGCAAGGTGGAGCGGTTGAGCGCGCGTTCTACTCGATTCGCCACGGCTTCATCGTTCGCCACCGCGGGATGTCTGGCCGAGCGATTATCGACATCGAATCGGTTGCAGGCGCCGTGCCACCAGCGACAATCGAAGGCAGCGCTGACCAGTGACGCGTTGGCGGAGGGCGCGCCCTCTGTTAGTGTGTGAGGGCTTCGCGAGCGCGGATCTCCCCCGCATCGCGCCATGATTCTCGCCTCCCATGTCGAGCGCAGATGACCCACACAGCCAGATTATTTCGCCTCATCGCCGCAAGCGCGCTGTTGTTCTCGTGCAACGAGTACAAGCTCACTCCCGTCGAAGATTCCATTGCGGCGGCGGTGGGCGAAACGTCTACGCCGCTGACGACGAACGCCGTCGACATCCTCTGGGTGGTCGATTCGTCCGGCTCGATGGAGCAGGAGCAGGCGGAGCTCGGCGTCCGGTTCAACGAGTTTTTGATCGGGTTGGCAGACCTCGACGCCGATTTCCATCTCGGGGTGGTGACCACGGACGTCGACCCTCAGACGCGCGGGCAGCTGGTGTCCGGCCCTGGCAACAACCGGCAAGAACAGAACTGCACCGCTCCACCAGAGGAGCTGCAGTATTGCGCGGAGTTGGGCTTAGCGCAGCCTTTCCTCCGACGCTCGGACTATGGCCCGCCCGGAGAGGAACCCGACTTTGATCGACTCTCCAGCGAATTCCGATGTCTGGCGACAACGGGAACCTGCGGTAGCGGCACTGAACGAGGACTAGAATCACTCGGAGCCGCTGTTGGCCCGGACCGAATCGCCGGTTCTAATGCCGGGTTCCTTCGTGACGACGCCTTCCTGCTCGTGATCATCCTCTCCGATGAAGACGATTGCTCAAACGGCGGGCGGTTCCCGGTGACAACAGATGGCGAGTGTTACGTCGACGACCGACAGGATGATCTGACCCCTGTTGAGCTCTTCTACGAGGACTTGGTCGCCGCGAAAACTCCGTCCGCGCTCGACGCGCCTGAACTCAGCGCCGATGAGCGCAGGAGAGAGGGCGAGCGGCGTGTCTTGATCGCGGGCATCATCGGAGTAGACGACGGCTTGCCCGCGCCCACGCGCGACGAGATCGCGACGAGTTGGCCTCGCTACTCTTGTGTCTCGAGCCTCAACGGCGAATCGGCGGCGGTGCAGGCCGTTCATAGCCGGCGATACAGCGATCTGGTGGACCTCGCGGGAAGCCGAGGCGTTGAGCAGTCAATCTGCCAAGATAAGTTCAGCGATGCGTTGACGCGAATCGGCGATATTCTTCGAGAGAACCTCAACGTGAACTGCCTCTCACGGCAGCCACGCACCTGTGATGACGAGAGCGACTGCACAGATGGCGTGGACTGCATCAACCCCGGTGACCCGTCGACGGGCGAGAAGTTCTGCGCGGACTTCGAGTTGCAGCTTGAAGTGCAAGCGCGACCCGGTGTGCCGTTCGAGTCCTTGGTTGGTTCTGGTCCGGCTGCAGAGCCTGCTGTGGAAGACGCCCCTGGTGTCGACTTCGCCGTCGATTTCGACGCCACCCAGTCGTGTGCCAACGGCGTCGCGTTCTCGTTCGCCAACGGTTCACGGCCGCCTTCGGGCGCTCGCTTCAGGGCCACGTACCCGGCTGAAGTGACGGTGAGGGACGCGACGGACCTGTAGCGGAACGCACGCCGATTTCTTGCTTGAGAGGAGGTTGAAGGGCAGTGTCTTACATGTAGGCACATTGCCTTACAGCACCTCACCTCTCCATAAGTGTACGCATGGCTAAGAAGAAGCACACCGTCTACATCCCGAACGATATCTTCGAAGACATGCAGTTGTTGTGCGACCACCAAGAGCGGTCCATCAACTGGATGATCGCACACGCATGGCAAGTCGCTAGGCCGCAGATCGCTGGGTACGCATCCATGAACGTGTTGCCAGTCTCGGAGCGCGCAGAGTCCGTGCACTAGTCTGTGCGCCGGTCATAGCTAGCCCTGATAGGGGGTTCGCGTCGGTAGCATGACGCCGTGAACGTTGTCTTGCTGCAGACACAGCGCTCGACAGTCGCTCTATTGCCCGTCCAGCCGCCGCTCAATCGACGTCACGCGCGAGCGCGCCGTCGGAGCCCAGTAGTGGTCGTCGAACCGGCGGGCGAAGGCGCGATAAGCGTCTATGGCCTCTTGGTAGCGTTCCACTCGCCGAAGAGACTCGGCTCGATGAAAGTAGCCGACGAGCTGCTGGGGTCGGCTGAGGTCACCGGTCGCAAGCGCGAGGTCGAAGTACCGTATCGCGCCTGCGTCATCGTTGAGTTGGTAGAGGGACTCGCCGAGTCGATAGTGGAGGTCGGCGCTGTAAGGCGTGAGCTCGACGTAGGCCTGCGAGCGGGTGAAAGCGTCGCGCGCCTCTTGCCACTGCTCGTTGTCATAGCCTTGCGTACCCAGGTCGTAGTTCTCTCGTGCGAGGTCGTGCCGGATTCGGTCGACTTCCCGACGGAACAGCTCAATCGTCGCGCGGTCAATGAGCCGGCCTTGCACCGTGGGGAAGCGTTCAACGACCTCGTTTCGGCGGCCTGACGCGAGCAACTCGTAGAAGTCGTAGGCTTCGCGCTCTGACGCGCGCCGTCGCTCCAGTTCCGCCTCAAGGGTGGAGAGCCGCTCCTCGAACGTGATGCGCTCTTGTTCGACGAGGGACTCATCGACCCCGGTTCGTGCAATGCTCGCCCGGAAGAAGAGGAAGAGCCCAGCGAACGCGAGCAGAGCGAAGAGCGCGTAGGAGCCGACCGAGTTGATGACGATCCGTCGCTCGTACTGCTCCTGCTTCCGCGAGATGGTGCGGATCTCACCGCCGAGATTCTTGAGCGCGTTGTCGGTGCGAATGACTTGAGCGCGCGTCTCAAGTTGCTCCTGATGTAGCTCGCGAAGGAGCTCTTCGACCCGATCCATCTCTACTCCTCGAGCGCTACAGGAGCTGAGTGCTCGTTGAGACCCTGAAGCACACCGACGGTTACGGCGACGATCGTCCAGAGAATCAGTGCGCTGACGAGGCTCATGCCAATTCGGCGCGCGAGCCTGACTTTGGGCGCATGTTGAGGTGCTTGTTTGTTCATACCGATCACGCCTTACGGTGGTGGCGCAGAGCGGTCAACCCGCCCCTAGGGTACCGGCAATAGGAGGCGGTACTCCCCCGATTTATCGGTCGCCGCTCGCGCGAGCGGCCGGCTGCTAGAATCGTCGGCGGGCCAGGCTTCGACCGCGGCGCCGACAATGGGCTCGCCGTTGCTATCGAGCAGACGCCCGGCGACTACGCCCGAGCGGACGGCAATGAGAGGCCAGAGCGTCGGGTCACCCGCCACCACTTCTGCTGTCACGCGCGTCGCCGCGGCGCTACTGATGTTGACGGGGGCTACCGCGAAGACTTCGTACACACCAGGCTGCAGAGACATGTCGAATCGGCCCACATTGTCGGCGACAACAGATGCGCCAAAATTCTGGGAGGCAGCGATGGGTTGTTCGCCATCGGGTGTGAAAAGCAGAGTTGCCGAGATACGCGCATTCGCAATTGGCACGCCCGTGTCGGGGTCTTCGAACCAGCCGGTCACGGGCTGACGCAGCGGCATGTCAAAGCTGAGCGTCGGGTCATTGATGCCATCAACAGAGAGGTGCACGGCGGAGGGAAGGCCGTACGCGTCGTCGTCAGGAATGAAAGTGGCCCGACCTTCACCCGCATAGACGACGGCGATCGTGGGGCCACCAGATGTCTCGATCGTGCTGCGCTGCGAGAGTGTCGCGCTCGTCACTCCGGGAAACTCGGCCAATGCCGTCGTCGAAGTCGGTAGGCTCTGCGTCCAAAGTAGATTGCCTGCGCCGGATGGCCGAGCGCCGAGCGCGCTGAGGGCGTCGACCGTGAGGGGAATCTGCTCTGGCTCTGCGGGCAGGACCAATTGCACGCGCTCGCCGTCGAGATCCGCGATCAAGATTCGCTCAAATCTCGCGCTCACATCGGGGTCGGTGACCGCAATGCGAAACTCAAGCTCCGTGATGTCTGGATCGACGGGGACGGAAAACTGAGCAAAAGACGCCTCGTCGACACCAACGACGACGACCACCGCCTCGCCGACCCGCCCGTCAGGGCTGACGGCGGAGACGCTTGCCCCCGCCAGACGTTCAACATCGACCTGTGGCATCTCCACCCGGCCACTGATCCGCTGAAGTGACTCCGTTGATGGAATCTGCAGATCGAAGTCGGTCTCGAGACCGTCGACCGAAAGCGCGAAGAACCGTTGGAACGGCGATTGCGTGGGCGTAAGCCACACGGTCGCGTCATACGTGCCTGGCGCGAGCATGACGCGAGGGAGTCGCCGAACGACGCCTGACTCGGTGATCTCGTCGTGTAGTCTTCCCAGGCGATCGGTATAGAAGCTTACAGAGCCTACTCCCCCGGGCACCGAGATGGACGGCGAGAGGGTAACGAGCCCGCGGAGGTTGATGTCAACGACACCAGGAGCGTCGTCGAAGCTGAGTTGGCCGAAGAGCGCGACTGCGGGCTGCAATGAGTAGTCTGGGAGCACCGCACCCGTCACGGCGTTGACGCCTAGGACCGATTGAGCAGCCAAATCACGGCGTGCCTCGGGCGGAGAGAAGGAGAGGGAGACCTCCCGAGACGCTCCGATTACGCCGCATGCCCCCAGACGACAGTCTCGGCGCTCGCCACACTCCGCGCTCGAGTCGCACCGCACCGCAAACGTCTCGATTGTCTGAAAGGGCTCGCTGGGATTCGGTGTGCAGCCCGCCCAGCCCAGAACGCTGACCAAGACTACGTGCCGAATCGTGGAGAGTCGCATGACGTTGCGCCCAGAGTTCAATTCGCAGCTCGCCCGTTTCATGGGCAGACGCCGACGAACTCCAGCCGCCAGCTGATCTCAACCACGAGACCCTCAACGTCGGCGAGCGGGTCATTTGCAGACGTGCCGCCCTCCGGATTTTCGATGACGTCGATCAGAATAAGCCGCATCGCAGACGGCCGGTCGTCCACGTCTCGCCATGGCTGAGAGCAGAACTCCACCCCAGTCTCCACCCGAAGATAGGTCGTGAGCTCCGAAAGAGTTTGATCCTGAGCCGCCACCAGGCTCCCGTCTTCCCCAATTGCTCCGGAGAACGACGGTGTCCGTATCTGAAAAGCGGTGTCGAACTGGAACGCGTAGTTGATCGTCTCGGACGGGTTTCTGTCGTAGATCTGCTCCACTTCGAAGCGCACGTCCCCACCTTGCGACAGATCGATCAGTCGAACGCGCTCCACCTCCAGCACGAAAGGCGGGCTGTCTGCGTCCTCCACGGGCGCAGAGATCGGAGGCACGTAGAAACACCCGGTGAACCAGGTGGTCATCAACACGCAGGCAGCGAATGTGGTGAGCCTCAACAGAACGACATCGGTGAGCAAGTGCAACTCGGCTTATCCTTCACTCGCGGGCCCCTCTGCGCAACACTTCAGCGGGTTGGCGAGCAGTGGCGACATCAATAGTACGCCCCTGAGCGCGCTCAACACCGCTTCAGCGGCCTCAGTTCTGCCGGCGATCCGCCTCTCTCTCGAGGAAGCGGAAGATGGTGCGTGGGTCCACACCGAGGTCTCGCGCCGTCTTCGTTCGGTTGCCATCGTTTAACGCAAGCACATGACGGATGTACCCACGCTGCCACTCATCGCGCGCTTCCGAGAGAGGTTTGAACAGAGGATCACCGGACTCGTCGAGGTCGAGGTCTTCGCTGCGGATCGCGTTACGGTCGCTCAGAATCAGAGCCTTCTTGATGTGGTTCTCGAGCTGCCGAATATTACCCGGCCACGAGAACTTCCGCATCGCGATCTGCGCATCTCTTGAGAACGTCTTCTTTGGTATGTCGAACTCCTTCACGAAGCGTTCGAGCAGATACTGTGCAATGAGCGTGACGTCTTCGCCGCGCTCACGCAGCGGTGGAAGAGAGAGCGAGATGACGTTGAGCCGGTAGAACAGGTCTTCTCGGAACGTGCTCGCGGCGATCATGGCGGGCAGGTCACGATGGGTCGCGGCGACGATGCGAATGTCGACCACTTCGGCACGTGTGTCGCCCACCCGGGTAACGGTCCGATCCTGAAGCGCTCGAAGAATCTTCACTTGTAGATTCAGAGGCATCTCCCCGATTTCGTCGAGGAAGAGCGTGCCACCCTGCGCAGCCTGAAACTTGCCTGCGCGCGTCGTCGTGGCGCCGGTGAACGCTCCTCGAACGTGCCCGAAGAGCTCCGACTCCAACAAGTTCTCGGGAATCGCGCCGCAGTTGATGGTGACGAAGGGGCCGTCACGCCGATCGCTGCGACGGTGGATCTCTTGGGCGATCAGCTCCTTGCCTGTGCCTGTTTCACCGGTGATGAGCACCGATACGTCGGTCGCGGCGACCTTCGAAACCCGCCGGTAGACTTCGAGCATGGCGTCACACGCACCGATCATTGAGCCGAAGCGCATCCCATCGAGCTCGTCTCGCAGCCTCGCATGATCGACTTTGAGTTCGTCGTAAGCGATGGCGCGGGACAGAATCAGCCCGGCCTGTGCCGAGTAGATCGTCAAACTCTGCAGGTGAGCGTCCGTGAACAGATTCACGACGTTGTCATTGCCGACGTAGATCAGCCCGAGAAGCTCATCACCGTCTAGCAGTGGCACGCACATGACGCTGCACAGCTTGAGATTCACGACGGACTTGCTGCCGCTGAATGCGCCATCGTTCAGAGCATCGGCGACGATCAATGGCTCTCGCGTGCGGATGACGTTCAGAACGATGCTGTCGGAGACTTTGTCGAGTGCCCCTTCGACGTTCTCTCTCGCGATGTTTCGAGCGACTGGAACGCTCAGCTCTTCGTTCTCGTCTAGCAGAATGAGGAATCCGCGATCGGCACTCGTCAGCTCGATGATGCTGTCCATCAGCGCCTCGAGGAGTTCAGGCAACGGGCCGCCCGACATGAGGCGTCTGGAGAACTCGAGGATCTGCCGGTACGACTGCGCCAGCTCGGTGTCCTGCGCCTGAGCACGCGACGAAGCGGCTCGATGCAGGTGGAAGGTCATGGTGGTGCCGCCGACGAGCAGCTCGTCGCCATGCTCCATCGTGTGCTTGGCGCGGCGCTTCCCGTTGACGATGACGTCAGCACCGCTGCCGATGCATTGAAGCGTGAATGTGCGCCCGTCGAAGTGCACCAAGGCGTGAGTGTCCAGCACCTCAGGGTCGGCGATGACCAAGTCGTTGTCGGCGCCCGAGCCGATGCTCGTTACCCGCTTGTGCATCTCGAACGAACTCGCCTCCGTCGCGTTCGGTGGCTGGTAAACGAGGCTCGGCATGCCCTTAGACTCGGCTCAGAAAATGGGGACGAAACGCACCTGCAGCCGGTTCCGTCGTCTTGGCTCGTCCAGCCCTTCTGGGGCTTCTGTGGACGTCCGGTAAGACACGCGCTGCGCCTGCTGGTGCGTAAGGACGCCGTGTAGCACGTTTGTCGTGACCACAGCTACCAGCGCGCCAGCCGAGACGCGCTGCACGAGGCCTCGCCGCCTCGCCACCTGAGGATTGCTGAAAGACCCGTCCCGATTCCGGTCATACTCGTTGCCAAAGTACATGCCGATCATGACGGACGTCAGCGCCGTCTCCGAGACAAGATAGGTCATGCCAGTGCGCGTCCGTCCAGACGCTAGAAACCCGATGCCAAAAGGCGACGCCGACACGGCGAGCGGCTGCGTCGTGACCTCTTTCTCCACGTAGATCGCGCTGCCAAGCTCTCCCGCCGGCAAGGCCAGATCGCCGAGCTCAGCCGCGTTATCGCGTCGCACGGAGTCGAAGCGTTCGATCACTACTGGGGGATAAAGCAGCGGGTCCAATCGCAGATCGGGCGCGATGCGCAGCAACTCCAAAAAAGCGCGGTCGCTCACGGACCCGTCGTCTTCGAAGTGCGCGCTGACGCCGAGCAATGTGTAGGCCCGCACCAGTCGGTCGTCTTCCACCGACGGAGGCGGGGGAAACACAACGGGCTCGAGTGTCCCCACGACGTCGTCGAAGTCCCCGTAAACAAAAGAGTTCTCTGCGAAACGAAGAGCGCCCAAGAAGGTCTGCTCGTCAACGGTCGTCTCGGCTCGCTGCGACTGCTCCACTTCGCGCAACTCTTCCTGAGCCAACGCGTCTTTCGGCACCAACAAGAGGGCGAGCGCGACGCAGACGTGGAGCGCCACACGAGACGCATCGGTATCGTGTCGGGCGTTTAGCCTGTGATGGCGGCGAGTGAGCATTCGGAGACGCTACAACACCGTTGGTCCCCTGTCAGGACATCTAGAGGCACGCCTGCTGCGGCCAGACTCGGGCTAGAACTGCGTTGTCAAAGTGATGGTCTGGTCGGTGCGCACCGTAACCCGCTCGCGATAGGGCGGGGCGTTTGGCGGGAGCACCTCGACGATCAACTCTCGCGTGTTCTCGTGGCCTTCGAGAGCGACGCCAATGCGTTCGTTCGTTGCGTAGACCCGGCCTTCGATTGCGACGTTGCCTGGCGAGTTGGAGCGGACCGTCACGAATCCGTCTGGCCATGGCACGCGAAACGCGAACTCGTTGACGCCGCCGTCGACCACGGTGAACGTCTCGCTGAGGCGGCCGCTGGAGAGCCCGGAGACGAAGAGCTCGATGCTGTGGCGGCCGTCCGAGAGGCGAACCTCTCGCGCCGCGATGGCATCGCCAACTTCGCGCCCGTCAATGCGAACGCGAGCGGTGAGCGGCAGTATGCGCAGCCGCACGTCAAAGAGATTGCGCTCTGCGGCGGCGAGCTCTCCCGAATCGAACCTCCCACCATCGGCGGCCTCGGCGTCTGCAGAATCTGGCGCGATGATTTCGGCCCCTGGGCTTCCTGGCTCGCCGGCAGTCGCGGGGTCATCTCTCGTCGCGCCGCTCGCGACCAGAGCTGGGTCCGTCTGCTCCACGTCCCGGTCCCGGCTTCCCACTGCATCGTCTCGCTCGGTGGAGCGTCCGCCGTCCGCTCGCGCGCGCTCGGTAGGGATCGCAGTGGGTGTCTCCGGAAAGTCCTCTGCAGATTGCCAGACGGCGTCGATGAGCGCCTCTGCGACGAAGTAGCCGGTCGCGGCATAGGACGCTGTCTCTGCGGCCTGCTCGAATTGAAGACGAGCTTCAGCGATCGCTGAAGTCGGGTCGGTCGGTTCCACTGGACGTTCGACAGTGCGCTGTTCTGGTGCGGATGTCGGTTGACGACCCAAAATGGCGAAAGAGATGACTCCGAGTAAGAGCAGCACGGCGACCGAGCTGAACAGGACCACGCGCTTTCGTCTCCCCGCCTGGATGCTGGCGAGCAGTCGCTTGGCAGACGAGTGGTCTGGCTCAAGCGCGAGAATTCGGCCGCACGCAGCAACTGCCGCGCCGATCTGTCCTGCGCTTTGGGCCTCGATCGCGCGCTTTTCGAGCGCCATAATGATCGTGCGCTTGAGACGCCGTGTCCCCGTCTCAGGAGACGCGAAGTACCGCTTCAGTTCGCCATCGGTGTCCGCGAGTCCTAGGCCTGCCAGCCACTCGGCGAGCGCTTCGACGACGGCTCCAGCGTTCGGGTACCGCTTGTCGGGATCGCGCTCGACACAACGGTCGATGATCCGAGACAGCGTTCGTGAAATCAGCGGGTTCGCTTGCTCCGCTGGCGTGTAGATGCCGTTGAGCACCACGTTCAGGATCGCCGCGGGCGAGTTGCCATCGAAGGGGAGCACGCCAACGGTGGCGTAGTAGAGAACGGTTCCGAACGCGAACACATCGACGCGTTTATCTGCCTGTGCGCCCTCGATAGTCTCCGGGCTCATGTGAGCCGGGGAACCGAGAATAGCGCCCGTCATCGTGAGCGTCTTGGCGTCGAGCAGCCGGGCGAGTCCAAAGTCCATGAGCTTCGGTACGCCTACCGAGGAGATCATCACGTTCTCGGGCTTCACATCTCGATGAATGATGCTCTCGTCGTGCGCTGCGGCGAGCCCGCGTGCGACTTGCAACGCGACCATGGCTCCCACTTCGGGGAGGGAGTATCGCTTGGACTCGACGAGACTTCGGAGGGTCTGCCCCTCAATGAGCTCCGCCGCGATGTACTGAACGGGGGCTGACGGGCTCGAGAACCCATAAATGTCGATAATGTTGGGGTGCGCGAGTCGCGCTACTGCTCGCGCCTCTCGCACGAATCGTTCGCGGTTTTCGGCCCTCGACGCGATGTGCTCATGCAGGATTTTGAGCGCGACCTGTCGGTGCAGGCGCGTGTCTTCTGCTCGGTAGACGATCGCCATCCCTCCGTGGCCGAGCTCCGAGATGATCTTGTAGTTATCGACCGTGTCGATGCCCCGAATCGCCCGCCTCGAGGCGCCCGAGGTCATTTCATCCCTGGAACTTGCGACAATCGTGTCCAATTTACCAAGGCGAGCGTCTTCGGAGGCTGGGACGACGCCTAGCTGTGGTGTACTGTCGAGGCGATTGTGGTCTCCGTCGGGCATTTTCAGGAGTTCGACGGCAAGAAATAGGGCCTTTAGACCCGTAACCTAGCGAATATGATGCTTCAACGTTTGTCCCTTGTCTTTGCCATTCTCCTGCTGGTTGCCGCATGCGACTCCGGCGATCCGTCGACGACGCCTGTTGCGGAGGTCCCAACGGAGGCGGCCGAAGCGGAAGCGCCGGTAGCGGAAGCGCCGGTAGCGGAAGCCGCGGAAGCGGAGGCTCCTGAAGCAGATCCTGCCGTGGCCGAAGCGGAGGAGGAGGTCGCGAGCTACGAGATGTCGACGGAAATCGTCGATGTCGACGGCGTGCGCTCCCTTGTCGCAACCGTCACGCCGATCAACGGCTACAAGCTGAACATCGAGTTCCCTTGGAACCTTCGAGTTGCCGCCGATGCACCGGTTTCTGCGGGCTTGTCGCAGGGGCGGGATGACGCTGCGATCTTTGGTGAAGAGTCCGCGCGCTTCGTAATCCCGGCAGGCGGAGAGGTTGTGGGGGACGTGCTCGCGAACATGCGACTCGGGGTGTGCAACGATGTGGGGTGCATTACTCCGAGAGAAGAGCTGACCTGGACGCTGGCCGCCGCGCTGTGAGCGAGAGCGGCGTGAACGGAGACCTTACGGTCGCTGAACAGCTCAAAGAGATTGCCGATGGCGTGCGCGCCGCTTTTGACAACGAACGCAGGCTCCTCTCCTTCGAGCAGTTCTTGGAGCAGGTGCGAGACCAGCCGACGCGGTTTACGCGGAACGCGGCCCAGTACCTCCTTGATGCCATTGATTATTTCGGCGTCGAGGAGGTTGTCACCGGTCGAGGAAGCATCGAGCGGTTTCGAGCCTTTGATGCGCCATTCGACGAGGGTCACCAGGCGGTCGTTGGAAATGAAGAGACGCAGCACCGTCTGATCCGGGTGTTGCAGCATTTCGTGCGCGAGCGCCGCATCAACCGTCTCGTGCTCATCCACGGCCCGAACGGATCCGCCAAGTCGTCGCTCGTGAGCTGCCTGATGCGCGCGCTCGAGGCGTACTCGAGAACCGATGAGGGGGCCCTCTACCGCTTCAACTGGGTCTTCCCGACGCAGACGTCCGACGGTGGGCGTATCGGATTCGACTCGGCTGCCGACTCGCGCGCCGCCTTGGATTCGTTCGCGTTCCTGGACGAGACACAAATCGACGCCAAGCTGCCCGCAGAGCAGAACGATAACCCGATTTTCTTGCTGCCGCCCGCTGAGCGACAGGCGTTCTTCGACCGCTGCGAGTTTGGAGACTTCGTTCTCTGCGACACGATCCGGAAAGGAGATCTGGCGCACCGCTCCCGCGCGGTATTCGACGCGCTGCTCAGCCAACATCGGGGGGACCTGAGAGACGTTCTTCGACACGTGCAAGTCGAGCGCTTCTACGTGTCCAAGCGCTATCGCACGGCCGCCGTCACGGTTGAGCCGCAGTTACGTGTAGATGCTGGCGCTCGCCAACTCACCCACGACCGCAGCCTCAACGCCTTGCCGCGTGTTCTGCAGAGTCAAACGCTCTTCGAAGTCTTCGGACCACTGGTCGAGGGAAACCGCGGAATCATCGAGTACAACGACTTCTTCAAGCGCTCGTTAGATCTCAGCAAGTATCTGCTCGCGACGAGCGAGAAGGGTACGGTGTCGCTAGAGACCGGCGAGATGCACCTCGATGCTGTGCTGATCGCGACCGCGAATGAGTCGTATCTCGAGGCGTTCAAGCAGAGCCCTGATTGGGCGTCCTACAAAGGGCGCATTGAGCTCGTACGGATGCCGTACTTGCTAAACTATCTCGCGGAGCAGCGCATTTACGACGCGCAGCTGGAGCACATGGCGCTTACGAAACCCGTGGCGCCACATACGACGTTTGTCGTGTCACTTTGGGCCGTAATGACGCGCCTGCGTCGACCGAGCGCCGAGGGCCTAGAGTCGGCGATTTGTTCTATCGTGGGAGACTTGTCGCCTCTCGACAAGGCGCGTCTGTACGCCGACGGCACGCTCCCGAACGGACTCACTTCGGAGCAGGCTCAACAGCTGCGGGCCGCGGTGCCGCTGCTCATGGAAGAAGGCGCCTCACTGCAGCAATACGAAGGCAGGTTCGGCGCGAGCCCGCGCGAAATGAAGGGCGTGCTTTTCAGCGCGGCGAGCGCCACGTCGGAGACGCTCTCCCCGCTCATGGTGCTCAGCGAGCTTGAGGCGTTGATCTCGGACAAGTCTGTTTACGAGTGGCTGCGCTTCGAGGTGGATGGAGGTTACCACCAGCCGGACGCGTACATTGGTGTCGTTCGAACGCTCTACCTCGACCGTGTCGAGCGGGAGGCCAGAGAGTCGACAGGGCTCGTGGCGGCGGCGGAGTACCAACGCATCTTCGAGCGGTACGTGACCCACGTGAATCACTCGCTGCGGAAAGAGAAAGTGCTCGATGCGATATCGGGCGACCGAGTGGCGCCCGACGAGTCGATGATGAGAGACATCGAGAAGCGTCTTCAGAGCGACGAAAGCGCGAAGGCGTTCCGCAACCATCTCATCTCCAGCATTGCGGCGTTTAAGATCGACAATCCGGACGAGGACGTCGACCTCAAGCGCATCTTCCCAGACTACTTCGAGCGCTTGCGCGTGCAGTACTACAGCTCCCGGGTCGAAGAGGTCGGCCGTCTGCTGCGACATATGCTGATGCTGCTCGATGGGGACGAGCAAGGCGAGCTGAGCGCCGCTGAATGCGCCGCGGCGTCGTCTTCGGTGGAGCGGTTCAATGTGGAGCACGGCTACACCAGCGCAACCGCGCGAGAGGCGTTATCCGTTCTTCTGACGGAGAGATACGGCGGGGCCTCGTAAGATGCGATTTGACAGCGGGTATCGTCTTCTGGTGTAGGCGGAGGGTGTCAAAGGTTTCGCGAGGACTCCCAGGAAGGTGTTCGCATGAAGATTGTTTTTCTAGCTCTAGCGTTCGTTGTGATGGCCTCTGGCGTCGCAGAAGCGCGCGATGATCAAAGCCAACGCGCACTGCTTGAGGAACTCAACGCGCTGCTCACCCAACTCGAGCGTCATGACCTCGCGGACGACGCTGCGACGGAGTTCGGGCAAGCCCGGCTTGAGGTCGCTGACGCCCAAGCGAAGATCACGGCGCAGGACTCCGCGCGCGCTGACATCGTGCTGATCCGGCTGGAGTCGCGGCTGATGCTCGCCCAGTCCATCCTCGAGCGTGCGACCATCGAACAGCTCTCGGACCAGCGGGAGACCGAACTCTTCGATATGATGACCGAGGCCGACGGGGTGCAGATCGAGTTGGAGTCTGAGCAGGCGCAGCGCCAGCAGCTTCAGGACGAAGTGACGGCGATCATCAATCAAATGGAGGCGGACCAATGAGCACCATGCTTCGCTTCGCTTTTGTCTGTGCGCTCGTTCTTCTTACGGCGTGCGGTGGATCTCGCGCCTACCAAAGCACGGTGCTGGAGCTCAGTGAGCTTCGCGACAGTTCGTTCACGGAGTCGATGCGAATCGACCCCAGTGAGATTGATGACGCCAACGTTCAGGAGCTTCGGCAGAACTCGGTCGACATGCTCGCGGCGTGCGATATCTACAGCGAGTACGCGTTCGACAATTGGCAGAGTCGTAAGGATGAGCTGGCCGTGGAGTACGCTCGCGTCGGCATGATTTACTACCGAGCTGCCGAGAACTTTGCGCGCTCAGCCGACGCTCGTGGCCGACTGAACGAAGCCAACTTCTCTTATCAAGAGCAGCGCCGCCGTCGAAATGAGTACCAGACGAGTCTCCGCGCGGAGCAAGAGCTTGTGGCCCTCTTGACGACGATCACCGCGCTCTTTGAGCGCAACGAATCGCTGCGCCGTGAGCTCGCGACCATCGAAGACCAGTACCAATCTGAATCGCGGGCGCTCTACGCCATTCAGGAGTCTCGAATCCTGCAGCGCGAGGCCGAAGGGATGAAGGCCGACGACTTCGCACCGGAGGCCTACCTTGAGGCCAATGCTGTGCTCGCCCGCTCTCAACAGCACTACGACGACGAAGAGTATGAAGACGCCTACGACGTGGCCTTGAGGGCGATGGAGTCGTACCGCGTGTCCATCGAGGCTGCGCGCTCGGACTACCTGCAGGAGCAGGATTCCGTCATGCGCGACTCCGAGAACCAGGCAATCTTCGAGACCTCACAACGCCTCTTCGGACCGGACCTCGCGTTTATCGACGCTCGCGGCATTGTCGTTGTCTTGCCGGGGCTCTTTGAGCGAAACGAGAGCGATATTGAGAGTGCCGGCCGCGACACGCTCGACCAACTTCTGGAGCTTGTGCGCGAGTTCGACTCACGGCAAATCCTGCTCGAAGGCCACTCGCAGGACCGCGGCGCAACAGACGCGAACATGGCGTTGAGCCAGACCCGCTCTGACGAGGTGCAGAACTACTTCCTGCAGCGCTCGGTGCGCAGCAGCCGGATTCAGACGGCTGGGTTCGGCGAGGAGGCTCCGCGCTTCGACAACCGACAATCTGACGGCCGCGCCAACAATGACCGCGTCGAGGTCGTCTTCTTGTTCGACTAGGCCAACACGCTATTCGGAATCGCCCGCGCCAGCTTCGCTCGTGCGGGCGTTCTCGTTCGTGGCGGCCTCACCGCGGAACGCGGCACCCGCTTCGTCCGAAACCGTGCGAATGTGAAGGTCGCGTTGGGGGAAGGGAATCTCGATGCCTCGCGCAGCGAGCTCTCGCCAGATGGGGAAGAAGATGCGGCCACGCGCTCGGTTGGGGTCGATTTGCGTCGCGTCCACCCACAGGAGCAGCTGGAAGAGCAGCGCATTGTCTCCGAACTCGATGAACCACACCTCGGGCGGGTTGAAGCTGGACGTGTACTCCCACTGGCGAGCCGCCCGTAGAAGAGCCTTCTCCACCTCGTCGACGTCCGACCCGTAGCCAACACCGACGTCGATGTGCAGCCGAACGTAGGGGTTCTCGTGGGTCCAGTTGATGATCGTCGAGTTCACGAGCTCATTGGACGGGATGAGCAGGTCAAAGTTGTCTCGGGTACGAACCTTCACGACCCGTGCTCCAATCTCCTCGACGCGCCCATAGTGACCGTCGCCGGCTGTGATGATGTCGCCCTTCTGCACGGCGCGACCGAACAGGAGAACGAAGCCAGCGGCGAAGTTGCGTGCCATATCCTGAAGACCGAAGCCGATACCGACACCGAGCGCACCCATAAATACGGTCAACGCTGCGAGGTCGATACCGATACTGACCAGCGCCAGACCGAACGCGATCACCATCAAAAAATAGTGGGCCGCGGTGTCGACTGCGTACCCAGCTCCCATTTCCACGTTGAGTGCCGGGTACATCCAGTGATCGGCAACGGCGCGGTACAGACGCGAGAGCAGGACCGCGCTGGCGATAATCACGAGACCCGTACCGAGACCGAGCAAAGAGATGGGGCTGACGCCCACCTCGATTCGAATCGCAGCGAGCAGAGCCTTTAGTGGTGACGCTAGTCCGAGCACCACCAAGAACGCCCACGCGTACACGGCATAGAACGCCATGCGCGTGAAGCCATCGACGCTGCCTTCAAGGGCCTGACGGACCGAGTTGGGCTCCGAGACCTGCCGCTCTCCGACCGTGTCGAACCAGCGCTGAACCAAGGCGCCGACGACGATCAAGGCGACCAGTCCATACGAGCGCACCAGCAGCGCGGACGCGGCCCGGTCGAAGCCGGCGGCCCAGAAGCCAAACAGCAGGCTGAAGTAGGCCGTGGCGTAGGAGACGGCGCTCGCAAGCGCAGCGCGGGCGCGAAGATACGCAGGGCTACCTTCTTGAGGCAGAAGAGCGACGATGTCCCTTCGGGAGCGCCACAACAGCACGCTGCAAACGAACCACGACACGCGGAACAGCGTCAGCGCGAGCGCCTCCACGTCAGGGCGATACTCAAACGCAGGCGCCGCCTGGGCAACGATTGCGAAAATCATGATGGCCCTTCCCATCACGATGAGTACGCGCAGTAGTCGATGGCGAGTCGCCGTATCCGCGTGGAGCCCTTCTTCCCCGAGCGCCGCCTCGATCACGGCAACAACCGCCCGGTATGCCGCGAACACGGCGAACGCGTACGAAAGCGCCTGCGCCCACGCCGCATTGGGAAACAGCCCCGCAACAGGAAAGTACGACAAGCCTAGCGCCGCGACAGGCACCACGAGCGTCAATGTCGCGCGCAGCAGGTGGCGTCTTCCGCGCGTCGTGAGTGTTGGAAGGTCTCCGAGAGGTGCGAGTCGGCCCGCGAGGGTGTTGCCGAAGCGGCGCGCGCGCCGATCGAGCCACCAGAACACGGCGGCGCCACCCCAAAATACGAAGAGCGCGAGGCAGGCGAATACCCACGTGGGGATGCCGCCGCTCTCGTCTCCAGACCACGCCACGAAGCGCTCGCCGACTCGCACGCTGTCGTGCCAGAGGGTCTCTAGGGTCTCAATCCCAAAGCCGAGCGGGGTGCGCGCAAAGAAGGGGGCCTCGATGGTTCTATTCATGGTGACATCGAGCATGAGCCCGGCGCCCGACCCGGCGCCTTCGCCACTGAGAAGCCAGTCAGGCACCTGGGCGTTTGCGATCGACGGAGACAAAGTGGCCAACAGAGTGAAGGCGAGCGTTCGCCATGTCATGAATCAAGCTCATTGGGCGCGTTCCGTTTCGTATCGTCGTCTGAGGCGCTTGCGTCTGTCTCAGAGGCGTTGGGTGCGTCCTTTGGCACAACATGAGACTCCCTGGCCGCGAATGCACTGAAAGACTCGCCTGTGTGTTGTTCCGAGCGCGCTGAAGCGATGACTCCAGATTCCTGCTGGGTCCGCGCAGGAGGCGTTGAGTGGTCTCGATGCACGGAGCTGTGCGCTGGATTCACGGGCAGCTCGTCAGACCCCGATTCTACAGGCAGTTCGGCAGGAGTGGGATCTTCGTCTGTCGGCGCGGGCGCTGCAGCGTCGGGTACTGGCGTTGTGCTCGCGGGCTCCGATTCACGCTCCGGCCCGGATGTGGACTGCGGCGCGGGGTCTCGTGCAGGCTCTCGGGGGGGGTGATCGGGGTTCGCCGTTGCGTGCGCCGCTGCCGCGACCTCCTGCACGTGCTCCTCTGGGTCGCGGAGCGCTCGGTCGATGAGCTCGTCAGCGTGGGGTACTCCACAGCGGATTCCCATCGCAAAGGCCTCGGCCCGCACAAAGACGTCCGCGACCTGCGAGAAGTGGTGAGCGGTGCGCCCCAGCGCGTCCAAACTGATCGCTCGTGCGCTGACGACGCCGCGCAAGCAGAGCGCGCGGTCGTGGTCGCTGGTTTCCGGAGCGTCGATGGCGTCGATGAGCCTCGTCGCTAGGCCTTCCGATTTTCGCTGCGCGGCCGCCTCGAGGAGTGTACGCCGCAGCTTGGGCAGTGATGTGTCGAGATGCAGCAAGATGACGTCGTCAGCATCGTCGCGTGCCAGCAGGTCTGCGATGGCGTCGAGCCGCACTTCGCCGCGCATGTCGCCAAGTCGGCCGACCAAGTCATCGCCTCCTTCACCCTGCAACCGAATCTGAGCGGCAGCGGTCTCGGCCACAAATCGGTCGTGGTCCTGAGCGAGCATCGCGAGCTCTTGGTGCGTCCGCTCAGGCTCCAAGGCCCCCAAGACCGACGCCAGCGCCGCACGCACGAAGGGGTCCGCGTGCTCTCGGAACTCCAGCGCGAAGGGCAGCACGCGGTCCGTGTCCTCGGGGCGTAGATTCGCAGCAACCCCTCGGAGCGCGAACGTGACGATCTCCGGGTCTCGCTCTCGTCGAGTGTGAGCGAGGTTCAGCAGTGGGGCGATGACCGTCCGGCTCTCGATGCGGGCGAGCGCCTGTGCCGCCAGCAACACCATCGGCCGTTCGGCGAGGTCGAGTGCGTCCCGAAGTGCGGGCACTGCGTGTTCCCCGAGGATGCCGAACTTCCGAAACGCTTCCTCGGACGAGGCGCCGCCGACGGCGAGCTCTGCGACCAGCGAGAACGCTGCTTTTTCTGCGCGATTTGTCATGCCGCGAAACATGCGCGCGGCGCGCCCACCGGTCAAGCGGCCGCGGCCCGCAATCGACGGCCTGCTCGGGGCTCTGCTCGCCGGCGCGATGTCGGGGCTCTCGTCTTGACGCAGCGAACGCATCGCGCGAGCGTGCGGCGTCTCTCGTTAGACGCCACGTGACCGACGCAAACGCAGCCAAATGACCGAAAGACTGATCACGTTCTCGGAGCCGAGCTTCGCGCTCTCCAAAGGCCCAAATGGCAAGGAAGTCCCTTTCCACGTGGTGCTGGTAGAGCCGGAGATTCCTCAGAATTCCGGGAACATCGCTAGGCTCTGCGCGGGCACGGGTGCTTGGTTGCACCTCGTAGAACCGCTCGGCTACAAGCTGGAGGACCGCTACCTGCGACGCGCAGGGCTGGACTACTGGCCCGGCGTCACGCTCTCCGTGCACCCCTCGATAGCCGATCTCGAAGAGATGCTGCCTCGTGAGAGGACGTGGTTGTTCAGCAAGCGCGGCGAGTCGGTCTACACCGACGTATCTTACCCGACGGGTGCCGTGCTGGTCTTTGGCTGCGAGACACGCGGCTTGCCCGCCGAGTTCGTGGAGCGCTGGAAGGAAGGCCTTGTACGCCTCCCGACCACCGGAAACGTGCGGAGTCTCAATCTCGCCAACACCGTCGCTGTCGGCAGCTACGAAGTTGTGAGGCAGCAGGGGTGGCGCGGAGAGACTCCGATGCCCGGCTGACCTGCTCGTTGGCGGACGCGAGGGGGATCCAGCGCCAGCGCGCGGCGTATCGACGCTAGCGCGATTGGGGCGTGCGTTGTAGGCAGCGTTCCGCTGACTCCCACCCTGTGAATTTGATGTCTCGCATTCTCCTGACCTCTGCTCTCCCGTACGCGAACGGTTCGATCCACCTCGGCCACCTCGTCGAGTACGTGCAATCGGATATCTTCACGCGCGCTCATCGGATGGCCGGAACAGAGATTCTGCACGTTTGCGCAGATGACACGCACGGCACCCCGATTGAGATGAACGCGCGCAAGCAAGGCATCACGCCTGAAGAGCTCGTCGCGCGCTCCTTTGATGAGCACACAGCAGACTTTGCCGCGTTCAACGTCGCGTTCGACCACTACGACACGACGAACTCTGAGACGAACCGGGAGATGGCGTCGACCATCTACGCGGCACTGCGCGACGAGGGGCACGTCGTCAAAGAGACGCGTCAGCAAATGTACTCCACAGAGCTTGGCCGCTTCCTGAGCGACCGCATGGTGAAGGGCACGTGCCCGAACTGCCAGACAGAAGACCAGTATGGCGACACCTGCGAATCATGCGGCAAGACCTACGAGCCGACTGACCTGGTGAACCCGCGAGTCGCAGAGACCGGCGAAGCACCAGAGCTGCGCGAGACCGAGAACCTGTACGTCACGCTGGGCGACTTCGACGTGTTCCTGCGCGAATGGCTGGAACAAGGCGTGTCGCAGGCGCCGGTGCGCAACTTCGTGAACGGCTGGCTCGATGGTGGGCTGAATAACTGGTGCATCAGCCGCGATGCGCCGTACTTCGGGTTCGAAATCCCTGGCGAACCAGGCAAGTACTTCTACGTTTGGCTCGATGCCCCGGTGGGCTACATCTCGTCGACGAAGCGATGGTGCGAGGCAAACGGCCAAGATTGGAATGACTGGTGGTCACCTGACGCCGACGTCCGGCTGGTGCACAACATCGGCAAAGACATCGTGTACTTCCACACGCTGTTCTGGCCGGCGATGCTGAAGGCCGCTGGGTTGAAGACGCCGGACGATGTGCATGTACACGGCATGCTGACCGTTGACGGCGCCAAGATGTCCAAGACGCGTGGCACGTTCATTAACGCCGCTGTGTACCTCGAGCACCTCGACCCCGAGTACCTGCGCTTTTACTACGCGACGAAGCTCAGCGGCGGCATTGAAGACATCGACCTTAACCTCGGTGACTTCGTCTCACGCGTGAACGCCGAGTTGGTGAACAACGCGGTGAATCTCTGCAGCCGCGTCATGAAGTTTATCGAGAAGCGCTTTGACGGCCAAGTGGCGGAGTTTGACCCGGCTTCGGAGCCTTTGTGTGCGGAGATCGCGGCTGGGCTAGAGACCGTCCGTGAGAACTACGCGGAGTGGAACTCTCGGGACGCGATCAAGGCCGCAATCGAGATTAGCAACGCGGTGAATCTCTACATGCAGGACAGCGCACCTTGGACGCTTATCAAGGAGTCGCCTGAGGAGGCCGCGCGTGTTTGCGCCGTCGTGTTGCATGGCGCGACCGCGGTGATGACGGCTCTCTCTCCGGCTGTCCCCAAGGTGTGCGGGCGCTACGCCGCTGCGCTTGGGCTCGACGCGTTGACTTGGGAACACGCGAAGGCCGAGTGGCGGCCGGAGCGCGTGACGGCGCCTGAAACCTTGCTAGAGCGGATCGACGCCGACGCTGTGGACGCGATGGTGGAGGCGCAGAGAGAGGCCTTCGCCGCGATGACTCCGGTTGCGTCGCGCGACGACGTCGTGGAAGTCGAGGACTTCTCTGACGAAATCACCTTTGACCAGTTCTCGGCGGTCGACCTACGCATTGGCGTGGTTGAGTCCGCGGACTTCGTTGAAGGAGCAAACAAACTGCTCCAGCTGCGCGTGCATTGCGGGCGTTCAATGAATGTGTTTGCCGGTGTGCGATCGTCGTATCCAGACCCCAGCGTTCTCGTGGGGCGGCGTGTGGTCGTTGTTGCGAACCTGAAACCGCGCAAGATGCGATTCGGTATAAGTGAAGGCATGCTGCTTGCGACCTCTGCTGAGGATGGCGAAGGGCTGCAGCTTGTACACCCAGATGACTCCGCCATTGGCGGTTGGACGGTACGGTAGACCTATGAGTGCACTGATTGACGAGCTCCGCGAACGCGGTCTTCTTGAGCAAATCACCAGCGAGCCGGCGTTCCGCGCGGCGCTCGAAGAGGGTGAGGTGCCGCTGTACATCGGGTACGATCCAACCGCGGAGAGCCTTCACCTCGGCAACCTGATCCCGATCATGTTGATGGTGCACTTTCAGCGCGCCGGCCACAGCGTGGTGGGCGTGATCGGCGGTGCGACTGGCAGCATTGGCGACCCGAGCGGTAAGGACACCGAGCGACCGCTGCAGACGCCGGACGTTATCGAGAAGAACTCCGCTTCGATTCGCTCGCAGCTCGAGCGCTTTCTCGACTTTGAGGGCGAACACGCCGCGGTGTTGCTCAACAACGCGGATTGGATTGGCCCGATGACCTTCATCGAGTGGCTTCGTGAAGTCGGCAAGCACTTCACGGTCAACTATATGATCGCGAAAGAGTCGGTGAAGCGCCGCCTAGAGCAGCGTGACCAGGGCATCACGTTCACTGAATTCAGCTACATGATGTTGCAGGCCTACGACTTCTACCACCTTTACGAGACGCGCGGCGTGCGCGCACAAGCAGGCGGCAACGACCAATGGGGCAACATCACCGCTGGCGTCGACCTGGTTCACAAGAAGAGCGGCAAGCAGGTGTTTGGCCTCACGGCGCCTCTGCTGACGACCGCGAGCGGCGACAAGTTTGGAAAGTCAGCCGGCAACGCCGTTTGGCTCGACCCCGAGCTGACCTCGGCCTACGAGTTCTACCAGTACTGGATGCAAACAGAGGACGCGGATGTCGGCCGCTGGCTGAAGGTGTTTACGCTGTTGCCGCTCGACGAGATCGCCACGATCGAAGCCGAGCACGCCGAAGCGCCGTTCCGCCGACAGGGGCAGAAGCGCCTCGCGGCGGAGGTAACGCGTGTCGTGCACGGCCAAGCTGGCGTTGACCTCGCGGAGCGCGCCTCCAAGGTGCTCTTTGGCGGCACGATGGAGGGGCTGACCGCGCGTGAGCTCTCCGCCATCTTCGCCGACGTCCCGTCGTCGGAGCGAGAGCGTTCGGAGCTGAGCGCGGGCGTGCCGGTCATCGACCTGTTCTCGGAGACGCTGTGTGCATCTAAGAGCGAGGCGCGACGGTTGCTCGGGCAAGGTGGGGTGTACATCAACAACGAGCGTATCGAGGATCTCGAGACGCTTGTGAAGGAAGGGCATCTTGCGACGCCCGACTCGATGGTGCTGCGCGCCGGGAAGAAGAAGTACTTTGTCGTGAAGTACGCGTAGCTCAGCCCTGCGCCTTTAGCGCGTCGGTATCCAGAGAAGCCACACCTGAGGTCCCGGGTGGCCGGTCGCGTCACCTGGGTGTAGACGCGTCGCCGTACTTGGGGGGAAGAAATCGGGATAGAGTCACCTGGAGACACCCCGATGGTCGGGGGAGACGGTAGTCTTCGCACGGCACAAAACCACTCTCCTCAAAGGCGTCATCGTCGGCGCCGAATGGAAAGGTCGGGAGAAGCTTGCGGGAGTCGCCACGAGCGCGTTCGTCAGCGGCGGGGCGGCGACGTTCAGGGTTATCGCCATCGTCATCGACCCGAACAGCCCCGCCCCATTACCGCTCAGATCGAGTCGGGGGTGGGCTTCCTCAAGGCGGGAATGATGATGAAGAGTGAGTGCGGCAGGGTGACCAGCCTCACAACCCCTGCCTCCCCCAGGTTTCTCGCGTCTTTCGGCATGGCGATCGGGTTTGGCTGGCACTACGTCGCTGCCGTCGGCACAGTCTTCGCCCTCCTGCTGCCTAGGATTCCGTACGTGAGCGACTGGCGGAGAGCCAAATGAAGACCATCATGCTCGCAAAAAGTGCCAAAAGTGACAACAGGCGGCCGTGGCTCGCTCTCGCCGAGTTGGCCGCTGAGCGCGACGCGGAAGCACTCGGTTCTTACATCGACTCGCTTTCGTCCGGAGACGCTGCCCGTGGGCTCGCGCACCTAGACGATGAAGAGCTGCGCAGCGTACTCACGACGCTCGACGCAGGCGCGGCCGCCGCTCTGCTCGAGCAGCTCCCGTTGGCGCAAGCGGTTGACGCGGTCGAGTCTCTCCAACCCGCGGAGGCGGCCGAGATCCTTCATGAACTCCCGGGGGATACAGAAACAAATATCATCCGCGACCTTGATCAATCCGATGCGTTCGCCGTCTTGGCCGCTCTCCCAGAGGCCGAAGCGGAACAGGTCAGGGAACTTGGACGCTGGGAACCGGACGTCGCCGGTGGACTCATGGTGGTCGAGTTCCTCACCGTTGGCGGCGATGAGAGCGCAGACGCGATCATCGGTCGCATGCGCGCGGGTGCAGAGGCCTACCGGGGCTATCAGGTTCAGTACTTCTATGTTCTGGGAGCCGACGGTACATTGCTCGGTGTGCTTCCCCTGCGCCAACTGCTCTTGGCGGTCGCTGGACGCACCGCCGCGCAGCTGATGATCGCCGCTCCTGTGGCCGTGCCCCCAACGACCTCGCTCAACGAGCTAGCGGACGTATTCGAACGCACGGGGTTCTTTGGGCTCCCGGTCGTGGACTCGGGGCGTCTCGTTGGTGTCGTCGGTCGTGACGCCGTGCAGGCAGCGCTGGGAGACGAAGCTCACCTCGACCACCTCAAGTCTCAGGGTATTGTCGGCGGTGAGGAGCTTCGCGTGATGAGCTTGCGAACCAGGGCCGGCCGGCGCTTGAGCTGGCTCTCCATCAATATTGTGCTCAACGTCGTCGCGGCGAGCGTGATCGCAGCGTTCACTGACACGTTGAGCCAGGTCATTGCCCTCGCGGTGTTCTTGCCCATCATATCTGACATGAGCGGCTGTTCAGGGAACCAAGCGGTGGCGGTCTCCATGCGCGAACTCTCGCTCGGCGTCGCAAAGCCAAGTGACGCGTTTTATGTGTGGACCAAGGAAGTCACGGTGGGCGTGGTGAACGGCATCGCACTGGGTCTCCTGCTCGGAGTGCTGGCGTGGCTGTGGCAGGGCAACCCTTGGCTCGGAATCGTCGCAGGCGTTGCGCTGGCGCTCAATACGATTATCGCGGTCTCGCTGGGCGGCGTGGTGCCGCTGCTGCTGACCGGCATTGGTGTTGATCCGGCGCTGGCCTCCGGACCGGTGTTAACCACCGTCACCGACTTGTGCGGGTTCCTTCTGGTGTTGGGTCTGGCGACGGCCATGCTGCCGCTCCTGATCTGAGCGTGACGCTCGCTTCCTCTCGCGCTCCGCCCTACGGCTCGACGACGGTGACGTTCGAGGACAAGTCATCCACAACGTTTTCCTCGAGCCCCTGCGCCTTGTCGCGCAGCCTTAGTAGCGCCATCGCCGTCATGCCGTCCGGCAAGCGGCCCAGGTGGAAGACGGGTTCGCCAGGGGTGATCGAGGGCAGCGTAGTCATGCCGATGACGATCGCATCGTAGGGCGCCCTCAGCACGTTGCGCGTCTCGCCGAGCAGCGTCGTGTTTGTGGCGAGGGCCTGTCCCTTCTCAATCACGTCACCAGAGCTCACGTGAAAGCGGAGGAAACCGCTCTTGTTTGCTCGGATCCAGACAGACTTGTCGATCACGACTTGGTAGCCTGGGCGCTCAGGCGCCCCACTAATCATGTCGAGCGAACGCAGCACGTTGCGGATGCCGCGCGCAGAACTCTCTAGGATGCTGGGTTCCACCTTCCACACCTCGCCGGCTTCGACGACGATGGTGTGGCAACCGGCTCGGGATGCCTCTCGACGGAGAGCCCCCTTGGGGCCGTCGCCTGCGAGCACAATCTCGGACGCGAACGCCGACGCCATGGCGGCAATCTCCGGTACGGCTAGATTCCCCCTCACATGAGGGTAGTTGGTGCGCCGGACCGCGGCTGTATGCAGGTCGATACCGTAGTCGCACCGCGCGACGATTTCGTGGAAGAGCGTGCGGGCAAGTCGCGCAGCGAGGCTGCCGATTTTGTTGCCGGGGAAGGCGCGGTTGAGGTCCCGACGATCGGGCATGTAGCGAGAGTGCCGTTCGAAGGCCAAGACGTTGAGCACCGGGACGAGCACGAGCGTGCCACGGAGCAGCGTCAGGTCCGGGTCCGCGATGAGATCACGAATGGCCCCGGTCCCGTTGATCTCGTCCCCATGAAGCGCCGCGGTCACAAACAAGCCGGGCCCCGCTTTGAGTCCGCGCCGCACGTGTATGGGCATGCGTACTGTTGAGCCGCTGTAGCTCTCGCTGACGTCGAGCCAAACCTCGCGGCTCTCGCCCGGAGGCACATCTTCTCCGTTCCACTCGTACGCCGGGGCTGTTTGGCGTGCGTACGCGGCGGCGGCGCGGGTGGGCCGAGTTGAGCGCGTCGCCATCGGCTATTCCTTCGTCTTGGGAGCGTCGGTGGTGTTTTGGCCTGGAAGTGTCTGTACCGTCTTCGAGCGTTGTCGTCGCGCCTTCTTGGGGATCAGATCACGCATGAGCTCTAGTTTGCCGAAGCACAGCAGCCGGTTTCCGGCCTCCAACACGCGCTCGGGGCGCGGGTTAGGGATCACCGTTGTGCCGCGATAGAGCGTCAGTACATTGATGTCGAGTTCGCGCAGGCCGGACTCAAGGATGGTGTTGCCCACATATCGTGACCCCTCCGGGACATGAATCTCCGCGACGCCGTATCCCCGACTCACGGTCAATCGCTGGCGCAGGTCGATTTCAGGGAAGTCGACCTTCGCGGCGATGTAGTCGATGATCGAACCGGCGATATCGAGCTGCGTGCACTTCTCAATCCCCTCGAGGCCAGGCGAGGAGTTGACCTCCATGATTTGGGGGCCGTCTTTGCCCTCAAGCATGTCGACGCCGGCAACGTGAAGCCCGAGTATCTGCGTCGCCTTGACGGCCGTCTCGCAGTACTGCTCATCGAGTTCGACAAGCTCCGTTTGGCCGCCCCTGTGCACGTTACTGCGGAACTCTTGGCCTTGTGCGACGCGGCGCATCGCACCGACGACGCGATCGCCGACGACGAACGCGCGGATGTCTCGGCCTTTGCTTTCCGCGACGAACTTTTGGATCAGCACGTTCTGCTTCTGGCTTTGCAGCAGCTCGATGAGTGCCGCGGCGGCCTCTAGGCTCTCCGCGAGCAGCACGCCAATGCCCTGCGTGCCTTCAAGCAGCTTGATGACCACCGGCGCTCCGCCCACGCGTTTGATTGCCGGCATGACGTCGTGTTTGTCTCGCACGAACGTTGTTTGCGGGATGCCGAGTTTGTGACGGCTGACTATCTGCAGTGAGCGGAGCTTGTCGCGTGAGTTCGAGATCCCGGCCGAGGAGTTGGCGCAGAAGACGTCCATTTGCTCAAACTGCCTCACCACCGCGGTACCGAAGTACGTGATGGACGTGCCAATGCGAGGCAGCACAGCGTCGACGTGAGCGAGCGGCTTCTGTTTGTAAAAGAGGTCGGGGTTGCCAGCCTCAAGGTCGATAGCAAACTTCAAGGTGTCGAGCACGCGCACCTTGTGGCCGCGTTGTTCGCCTGCTTCGCGCAAGCGTCTGGTGCTGTAGCAGTTGGCGCTACATGAGAGGATGCCGAGTTCCATTAAGCCTGTGGTGTGGACGCGGGTGTACGAACCGCTAAAGGGGCGAGCAGCGCGGTCAATCTAGTCTCTCACTTCTCCAAAGTAAGAGCGGCCAGAGTCGATTAGAAAACGATTGCGGACTGCCTCCCTACCCAATAACATGCGGAAGCCCATTGCGTCACGCGCGGTGAGCGTCAGCTCAATCGAGTGGGTTTGCCCGAGGATCGTTACGGGGGTGATAATCACTGGCCGTACCTGGCTCGCGCCGCTCGAACTTTTCACCGAGCGGTGTTCCAATACGCGCGCTTCGACCGATACGGTCGGCGTTCTCGTTCGCTGAGCCGCATGCACTGAGAAGCGCACCCAAAGGCAACCATCGCGCTCGAACTCCTCCAAGTCGACGGCGTGAAGCGCAGACGTTCGCGCTCCGGTGTCGACCTTGGCTTTGATGCGGCCTATGTTCAGCTCGGGCAGACCGACCCATTCACGCCACCCGATGGTCGGCTTTTCGAGTGCGGGACGTTTCGAGACAGATGTTCTGGGGACCACAGGCAAGAACCAACGTGGACGAGAGGAGCCGCAACAGAATAGCACGCACCGTTGCGTACGCGTAGCCAGAACAGCGCGCCGGCCTCGTTGTTCTGAACCCTCTCGCGGGTTCCAAGCGTTCTATAAGAACCTCAAACAGAGAGTGTGAAATGGCCAAAGCAATGTGGAACGGCGTAACCATCGCCGAGTCAGAAGACTTCGAGGTCGTCGATAGCAACGTGTACTTCCCAAAGTCGGCGCTCGTGACGGAGCACTTCACTCCGAGTGAGACGAGAAGCAATTGCTTCTGGAAAGGGGAAGCGAGCTACTTCAATGTCGTCGTCGACGGCCAGTCCAACAAAGACGCCGCGTGGGCCTACCAGCAGCCGAAGAAAGCGGCCTCGAACATCGCCGGTCATGTCGCGTTCTGGAAGGGTGTGATCGTAGACCGCTAACCGGGCGTTGGCAGACGCGGGGCGCGTCGGCTAGAGCGGTGGCTGCTCGCCCGGTAATCTCGCCCGTGCTCTCGCCCCCGCCGCGTCGATGAAGACTCTCGTTACGCTCGCCTCCTTCGCTGCGCTCTGCGCGGCCGCCTCCTTCGTGCCGAACCCACGGGGAGAAGGGAACCTGATCGATATCTGGCCGGAGCTCCCTCCGGCCTTTGCTAGCGCCCAGCAGGAGAGGGAGGGAGCTGACGTGCTGGCTGCTGATGACGTAACCGTCGCGGCGTTCGACTTCTCGGGGTTTCCGACTGAAGACATGGCCATCGACACCGTCGTAGGCGACACTCACGAGAACTCGCTGGCAGCGGCGGCGCGGGAACGCCCTGAGTCCGAGTCTGCGGACGGCGACCAGGGGGGATATGAGCCCACGGAACCTGTTGACGACGAACTGGCATCGACAGCTCACGTAGACTCGTCCGGCGCAGTCGCGGCGGCAGACCCGCGTGACGCGGAATTGGCGCGCCGCATCCAAGCGGTTGTCGATGCGTCGAGCATTGCGCATCCGGTGACGCGACCGTGCTTGCAGACGCGCAGTGATGGCGTCTGCGCGCAGCGTTCACTCGACCGGTTCTTCGAGGCGCTCCGACGCACGGCGTATGGCGAGGCGGCGCAGCCAGCGCGTTGGAGCCAATTCGGAGACAGCCTCGTGGTCGGCGACGACTTCAACGCGGAGCTTCGACGCCTGTTCGGCGAGCAGTTCGGCTACGGAGGCCATGGGTTCGTCTACCTCGGGACCCCAGAGCGTCGCGTGGGCAATGACGGCCTGCGCGTGACGCAGA
>JBLFZA010000019.1:0-29395 GCA_047610025.1 Bradymonadia bacterium
CGAGCAGGAGGACGTCGAGCGGTTGAGCGGTATCCGTATCGTAGAAGCTCTTTCACGACGGAGCGAATCCCCCGTCGGACCATGCATCGATTTCCAATCGCATCGTCCTGCAACATTGCGTATAGCTTGTCCCACAATTTCCAGACTCACCGGTTCGCCATGTGCCACCAATGCCTCCGCTCGTTCGCTTTCGTTGCCTGCCTTCTCGCTGTCGCAAGCTGCGGCGAGGCCCCCACCTTCTTTGCGCCCTTCGATGTCGTCCCGGACAGCGTGCAGGCTGACGGTGGCGATACGCCCGACGGCGGCGTCGCGGATGGCGATACACCCGGCGGCGATACACCCGACGGGGACACGCCCGACGGCGACGCTCCGGATGGCGACAGTCCGGATGGCGACAGTCCGGATACGGGCCCGACGTGTGGAAACAGCACCCGTGATGCAGGGGAACTCTGCGATGGCGCCGAGCTCGGCGGCTCCACGTGCCAGGACTTCGCGTTCACCGGCGGCACGCTGTCGTGTGGTGTCGACTGCCTCAGCTACGACTTCTCCGCCTGTGTAGGCGGCGGCGAAGACCCCGTCTGCGGGAACGGCGAACGGGAGGCCGGCGAAGTCTGTGACGGCGCCGAGGTGGGCGGCTCGAACTGCCAGGGCTTCGGATTCGATCAGGGGTCGCTGACCTGCCTCGACACCTGTCAGGGCTACGACTTCTCCGCATGCGAGAACGACGTCTGCGTCCCGGACTGCAGCGGCCGCGAGTGCGGCGCTGATCCGATCTGCGGCGAATCCTGCGGCTCGTGCGCGGCCAGCGAGAACTGTGACGCGGCGGGCCAGTGCATCGCCGCAGCCGGCGCCGCGCCGCGCTTCATCACCTTCGACACCAACGTGCGCCGCATTACTGACGGAGAGTCGGTGCGCTTCACCGCCGTCGTCACGGACCCAGATGGCATCGATGACCTCATCGGCGGCACGTTGCGCGACCCGGTCTCCGGCTCCACGTACGGCAGCTTCTCGACCAGCGCGGCTGAGGGGTCCTACCAGATTGAGCTCTCCTGGGCCGACATTCACTTCGTGCGGCCAATCGATCTCGTCGATACCGAGCCCCGCATCTTCGAAGCTCAGTTCTTCGACACGGCGGCGAATCTGGTGTCCCGGGAGATGAGTATCGAACTCTACTGTGACGGAGGTGACGCCGGAGCGGCGTGCGAGGGCAGCTGTACGCGCATCGACAACACCTCGCGGTGCGGCTCTTGTGAACTCAGCTGTGGCGCCGCGAACGTTTGTGAGCCCGACGCCGCCTCGTTCAGCTGCGTCTGTGAAGAGGAGTTCGCGCTCTGCGGCGGCGAGTGTCTTGACCGCTACGCAGATGATTCCTGCGGCGATGCCTGCACCGTGTGCGGCGCGTCGCAGTTCTGTGATGTTGCTGGCTGCGCGCCGCTCAGCGAGGAGATACGCGTCACCGAAGATGACATTCTGCAGGTCCAACACCTTGGGGAGTGGCGTGGCGTGTGCGATGACGGCTTCAGCGATCCGGAGGCCGCCGTCGCGTGCCGTCAACTCGGCGGAACCTTGCTCGAGTACTCACTCAGCGCGACCGGTCCGTCATCGTTGTTTTGGCTGGATGATCTGTCCTGCACCGGGGAAGAGTCTCGTCTCGCTGACTGCCGCAATGCCGGGTGGGGCAATGAGAACTGCAGCATCGGAGAGCACGTGCGCATCATCTGCTCGAACACGGGCTCCGTCTGCGAGCAGCCTAGCGCCGCGGCCTTCATCTCCGAGGTGTTTTATGATGCGGCGGGGTCAGATACGGGGTTGGAATTTATCGAGCTCTTCTCGTTCAACAGCGTGTCCTTCGGTGGCACGACGCTTGAGCTGGTGAACGCGGATGGCTCGGTCTACGGGGAGATCGAGATCCCCAGTGACGCTTCTGTCGTCGGTGGCGGGGACCAGTGGTATCTGCTTGGTCAATCGTCCGTGCCCGGGGCGGACGCGACGTTCACCGAGGTTATCCAGAACGGCCCGGATGCCATCGTTTGGCGCGGCTGTGACGACGGCATCATTGACGTTGTGCAATATGGCCTCCCGGAAGCGCTCTTCTCCGAGGATGGCGGGAACCCAGCGCTCGATATTGTCGAGGCACTCTCCTTGTCGAGGTTCACAACAACCGGCGACAATTTCTCCGACTTTGCCGCTGGACTGCCTACCCCGGGCTCAGCGAACGAAAGCGCGCTGGAGCCGGCTGGCTATTTTGAGCTCTTTGAGATGACGACGATTGGCGGAGACTCCTTCACGAGACCGGAGGAGCCTTGCGATATCGGAGTCGCGTCTGGCTTCCTTTACGATGCACGCACGCTCACGAATCCCGGTCGCACCCTCACCGTGACCATCCGCGCGGAGTACAGTACCTTCTTCGATGGTTACCTCTTCGGGTACCTTGGCAGCTTCATCCCGGGTTCGCCGACGTCCAACTGCGAAGACGGCAACGATGATGATGTGGACACGACCGCGAGCGAGATCACGCTTGAGTGGCCCAACGGGCAAGACTTGATCGTCGTGCTCTCTGGGTACGATACCAATGATATTGGCACCTCGAGCATCACAGTGACCGAGGTTGTCGCCGAATAGGTCGCCCCACTCGATTCGTCGACTAAGGCCGCTGCCACGCGACCGATACAGAGCGAACCAGCGGCGAGATGTCGACGTCCTCCGTCGCGAGCCGCACCTCGACCTCTAACAGTTGACCAGGGGCCACGCTCGTGGAGAGGTCGACGGGAGAGCCCAAGAACCGCTCCGACCACTCTCTCCACAAGGGAGCGTCGCCGGCGGCGGGAGCGCTTCGCACGCGCACGGCAACCTCGGTTCCTTCCGGCAGCATCGCGTCCCAGCTCACTTCGTCGAAGACGCAGTCGCTGCGCTCGCAGTCGTAGGTAACCCTCCAGAACCCGGTGGGCGCCGTGAAGTTCCGGAGCTGGAAGCCCGTCATATCGGAGTAGCTATAGGGGGCCGCGCCGACGGCGACCGTGGCCACGACGTCGCCATCGGGTGTAAAGCGCTGCGCTTCGTCGCTGCCGTAACACATCACCCAAACGTTGTTGTCGGTCGCGATGCCAACCCCGATGGGGCTGCTGCAGGTCGTCACCGTCCACACCCACGGTGAGAGCGGCGCGCCGTCCTCATCAACGGTCTCGCCGGCATCGAGTCGGTCCGCGATGGCGGGGTCAAACTTCGCCAGGCGATCACCGCCCGACCCCGCGACGTATACGTATCCCTCGGCGTCGATCGCGACGCCACGGGTGCGGGAAAGCGTGGGATGCTCGTACTCGGTGAACGTCGGGCCACCCTCATCGTCGAGCGTGTCGCGGTCGAGTCGAACCAGTGTGTCGCAGGTCCAGTTGCCAAACCAAACGTCACCGTTACCGTCTACCGCGACGCCATACGCGTGATTGCAGGTCATGGTCCACGGGCCACGGAGTGTCTCCGTCTCGACATCGAACACGGCGACTCCCCCGTTCCACTGTGTCGCGACCCATATGAGACCCTCGGCATCGATGGAGAGCCCATACACGGGCACGTCGATGTCGTACGTCGCGACGATGCTGCCGTCATCAGGGTGAAGCTGGAAGAGCTGTCGGCCAAAGTAGGTGCCGACCCACGCGTACCCGAAGCGGTCGATTGCCAACCCGCGTGGCACGTCGTCGACCTCGCCGATGTCCACCGTGAAGGCGACGCATCGTTGGCCGATGCAGTCGTCATCGAGAATTTTCGTGACCGATCCCTGCGAGCCCATCGCGCGATTTGCGACCCATACGTTCCCCTCGAAGTCGACCGCTGTTCGACTCGGCAGGCGGCCTACGTCGTAGGTGCCGACTGCGGTCGCGGTCTCCGTGTTGATGCGCGTCACGGTGTTGTCGTCTGTGTTTGCCACCCACAGATCGGGTTGCGCGAGCAGGGTGGTCCCCAGACGAAGACCTTCATTGAGCGTGCTATCGTCGATACCGTCGAGCTCCCCGCTCAACCACTCCTCCTCTGTCTCCCAGTCTTCGTCATAGCAGGAGTCGCCGCAGCGACCGCAGGCGTTGAGTAGCCCCTCGTCCACGAAGCCGTTGCAGTTGTCGTCTAGACCATCACACACCGTCTCGTCTCCGGCCTCGCCGAAGCACTGACCGCACGCGTTGAGTAGTTTCTCGTCGATAGCGCCATCACAGTCGTTGTCGATGCCATCGCATATCTCGGCGCCGGAACCACACACCGAACATCCGTTCGCGTCGAGGTCGATCTCTCCGTCACAGTCGTTGTCGAGGTCGTCGCACACTTCTGACGATGGCAACACCATGCCTTCGCAGGTCAGCCAGAACTCGCCGGACGCGTCGCAGCTGCGCGCGCCGCTTCGGCACTCACCGAGGCCACGGGACTCTGGCGGGCCCGCATAACACGACGCCTCCCCCGCGCAGGGGCAGCCCTCGTCAATCATGCCATCGCAGTTGTCGTCCAATCCGTTGCCACACTCCTCGGCAGGCGCTTCACCTGCACAGAGCCCGCATGCGAGCTGCACGCCTTCATCGACTTCGCCGTCGCAGTCGTTATCGAGACCGTCACACACTTCGGCGGGCGCACTCTCTGCGCACTCGCCACACGCGTTGCGGAGACCTTCATCGACCTCGCCATCGCAGTCGTTGTCGACGCCATCGCACAGCTCCAGCTGCGGGAGCACCTCGCCGATGCACAGCCCGATGGCGCCGGCGATACAATTCGAGACGCCGCCCAGGCACGCCCCCACGCCTACGGTCGAAGGCGCACCCGAGTAGCAGGGCTGGCCTGTGCGATCGTCGCAGTCGCAGCCGGCGCCTTGGTCATCGATGATGCCGTTGCAGTCGTTGTCGAGGCCGTCTCCACACACCTCGCTAGGCAGCGCGCCGCATTCGCCACAGGCGTTCACTACGCCGTCGTCTGCCTCGCCGTTGCAGTTCTCATCGACGCCGTCGCAGCGAAGCTCTCCGGTGGACTCTGGCAGGGTCTGACCCGTGCAACGGCCCCACACACCCTCGTCGCAGAACTGGACGCCAGGCGAGCAGATACCGCGGTCTCCCGTACCAATCGGCCCATCGTAACAGTCGCGAGACTGCCCCACGATGCAGTCGCACTCCTCGTCGATCGTGCCGTCACAGTTGTTGTCGATCGCGTCACCACAGCGCTCGGCGAACCCCTCCGCGGCCAACGGGTCCATCGGAGCGCAGTCGCGCTCGCCGAGTGCGCATCCGGGCCCGAATCCGTCGCCGTCGGGGTCATCGCAGGCGCTGTCGTCCGGAAGCGAGCCGTCAGTGATGCCCCCCGAGTCTGCCGGATTCGCATCCGCGCCGACCGCATCCGATCGCCCAAAGGCAGCACCCACGGATGGCTCCGACGGCGCACAGGCCACCAGCGTGCAGCCAAGTAAGAGGCAGAGCCGCGTTCCGATCAGCCGAGCTCTCTCTCTCACGGCTTCCTCACCGCCGTCGAACGCAAAGCGTGTTGCGGACGACACAAGTCTCGTTGAACGACGTAGCACGCTGAGCTCCTTTGGTGAAATAGTGCACCTGGTATATAGACCGTAACGAGCCGGGTAAAGTGACGCAAGATCCATCACGACGAATGGTCTCGTTTAGCCCTGAGCGTGACTGAGATGTCACGCGAAGTGCGCGCTCCTCCGGCCTCAATTGCAGCGCGAATTGTGACGATAGCGATGCCATGCAACTCACCCGAGATGTCTCGTGAACGCTCCTCCAGTCTCACCTTCTCCCTCGCTTTCACCCCCAGACGACAGGGTTCTGTTCGAGGGTTTTGCGACGCCCCTAGCTGTCCTGGACAGAACGGGTCGCTTCATCTTCGCGAACCAGTTGTTCGACGATTTAGTCGGTGTAGAAGGTGGGTTGCTTGCTCGAGGCCTCCTTCGGGTCCTCGCTCGTGAGGACCACGAAGCGGTGAAGAGCACGTTCGCGCTCGTTCGTCGAACTCACAGCACCGCCGTTGTCGACGCGCGCCTACTTTGCCTCGGCCAAGCGCGTTGGTTCTGTTGGACGATGTCACGGCCTGCGGACTCAGAGGTCGTTTACCTGAGCGGTAGTGACGTGAATGAGAGGCTCGAGCACGGTCGTCTGAAGGACGAGTTCGTCTCGATCGTTAGTCATGAACTGCGGACGCCGATGACGTCTGTGTCGGGCTCGATTGCTCTGCTGCTCAACGGGGTCGCTGGGCCGATGTCCGAGACGGGGCAAAAGCTGCTTGGGCTCGCCGACCAGAACTGTCGCCGGCTCATCCGGCTCATCAACGACATCCTCGACATCTCGAAGATCGAGAGTGGGATGTTGGAGTTCCGCTTCGAGAGTTTTGGGCTGCCTGGTTTGGTTGAGCGTGTGGTCGACGAGAACGCGACATATGCGGAGTCTGCCGGAGTGGCGGTTCAGTGGAGCTGTCACCCGTTCGCGCACACCGCGTACGGGGACGACGACCGCATCACGCAAGTGCTGACGAACCTGCTGTCGAACGCGATCAAATTCTCTCCAGAAGGCGGCGTCGTGGAGGTCGAAGCCGGCCTCTGCGACGGGGGCATCCGGCTCTCTGTGCACGATCGTGGGCCGGGCATTCCCGAGGAGATGGCCGAGCGTGTCTTTGACCGCTTCCAACAGGTGGACGGGTCTGACGTCCGCGCGAAAGGGGGCACAGGGCTCGGCTTGCACATCGTGCGAGAGATTGTGCATCACCACGATGGACGGGTTGGTTTCGTGCCGCGCGATGGCGGGGGAACGAGTTTCTTCGTCGACCTACCGCTGCCGACCAGTGACATGAGCGCGCTGATCTCGTTGCCGCTGTCTTCGTTGGGCGAGCAGTCAGCGAGGTCTGCGTTGTCGGGCCGGATTCTGCACATTGAGTCCGACGCGGATATCGCGACGTTGGTGCAAGCTGGCCTTGCGCCGGAGTTTGACGTCGTGTTGGCGTCATCATTGGATGCGGCGGAGCAACAGTTGGCAGCCGGCATATTCGATGCTGTGTTACTTGAGCCGGACGTTGATATTGGGGATGTTCGTGGTGTTGTTGCGCGTGTTTTGGCGTTGATTCCGGGCGTTCCTGTCGTGATTTTCTCGACAGAGCGGTACCCGTTGAGCGGCCCAGTGGTGACGACCCGCTTGTTGAAGAGCGCTGCGACTCCGTTGGATGTGCGACGTGCGTTGGAGCGCGCGGTGGGATCTGCGCGGGCCGCGTGACACGGGCGTTACAACATTAACGGTGGTACAAGGCAGGAGAACACTGACCTGCACGATGTCTCCGGCATATGTAACGTTGTTGCACCCTCTGGCGCTAACCTTGCATCAGAGTCTGGTGACCCGTGTTCTGATCCGCCTCGCTCCAACTCGCTAGGACGCCGATGAAGCCTTGGAAGTATCTCCAGTTGCCCGCAGCTCTGTTGCTCGGCGCCACCGCTCTCGGCGGTTGTGCTCAAGATGTTGATGACATCGATCGTACGCAGCCGAACTTGGTCGAGAAGACCGACCTGACAAGCCACGAGTGGTACGTCAGGCAAACCGTCTCGCAGGTCCCCGCTACATCTGGCGTGTGGTTCGAGGGCTTCACAGGGCCGACGGAGAAGATTCGATTCCAGTTCGACGACCGCGCAATGTACGCGTATCGCTCCTACGAGTTGGTGCCCGGGTCGACTGAGCGCGCGTTCGTCGACGAGAACGGCGAGACGGTCTCGAGCGGCGTCGACGAATTCAACAATGACGGCTCGGGTGTCTACCTCGATGCGCCGCTCATGATGTGGAATGGCGTCGCGCATGTCGACGTGCAGCGTTCGTACAACGCGA
This sequence comes from Bradymonadia bacterium, assembly GCA_047610025.1. GTDB lineage: Bacteria > Myxococcota_A > Bradymonadia > REDH01 > REDH01 > JBLFZA01. The sequence goes on from JBLFZA010000019.1 coordinate 7,836, forward strand.
CGACCGGCGAAGAGACCAACGTCATCTCCGAAAACACGTCCGACCGAGAGTGGAACGAGCGTCAGTACTCGCGTGTGGATTGGGCGGACAACGTGTTGAACCCGCTCGACTTCCTAGGAGCTCCGACGCGAGGCACCGCGTACGCGACCTTCGTGAGCGAGAACGAAGAGAACGCGAATGTGCCGCGCTTCGTCTACGACGATGACGGCGATCTAGAGTACTTCGACTACGTCGTACGGTACATCGCTGAGCCCGACTTCTTCACTTGTATCCTCTACCTGAACAGCATCGCGGTCGGCGACTGCGCGCCACAGCAGATTGAAGTGCGCTACAGCTTCATGCGCGCGGATGAAATCGATGACTATGAGCCGCTGATCTATGACGACGAAGCCATGAACCGCTTCGGCTACTTCCGTACCGAGCGCTTGAGCTATGACCGTCGCCGCGGAACCACCGTGACGGGCCGCATCCAGCTCGCGAACCGCTACGATATTTGGGAAGACGACCTGATGCGCGACGCGGCAGGCGAGCCAACGCGTGATGAAGACGGTGCCCTCATCTATCGCCCGATCAGCGAGCGAACACCGAAGCCAATCGTCTATCACCTGTCGTCGAACTTCCCTCAGGAAGAGTATCTGATGGGTGCCGCTGAGCAGACCGCGAGAGGGTGGGACCGTTCCTACCGCCGCGCCGTAGCCGCCGCACAGAACGACGGTGATGTCTCGGGCTGGGAAGACGTGCAGAACATGTTCGTTCTCTGCAATAACCCGGTCAGCGACACGCCCATCTTCCCGGCAGACGCCTCTTACACACGGTACTGTGGCGACGTTGGCGACGAAGTGAAAATCGGCGACCTTCGCTATAACGTAATGTGGTGGGTGACGGACGTTCAGCAGAGCGGACCCCTCGGCTATGGCCCATCCGCTCCGGATCCAGAGACGGGTCGTAACATCTCCGGCACCGCCTACGTGTATGGCGGATCGATCGATACCTACGCACAGTACGCAGTCGATGTTGTTCGTTTCGCGAACGGTGACCTGACTCCGGAAGACCTCCAAGATCCAGACTACGTGCGGGACCAAGTCCTCGCTGGGTTGCAAACGGGTGTTGACCCGCGTGCACAGGCCCTCGTGGGCTCAACGCACTTGAACCAGCCGATTCGAGCGGACGTCACCGAGCTTGTCGGCGACGCAGCCGCGCTGCGAATCCAAGACCTGCGGGTGGACTTCGAGGATGGAACGCTCGACACGCTTCGCACAGGACGCGGTTGGGATCAGCGTCGTAATGACATGATCGCGGACTCCGGATTCGACATGCTGGCCTTGAATGACGAGCAGCTCCTCGCGTTCGGCGTCGACCCCACCGAGGCACTCACCGACGAGGACCTGCAGGTGGCTCGCCTATCATCGTTCCTGAACACGAACTCCCCTGAGCGTCAGCGACTTCGCGCGGACATGCTCGCCGAAGACTGCATCCTCGAGCCAGACTACCTGGACGACTCGATTCTCGGCATCGCCGAGGCGTTCGCGGGCGAGACGAACTACGACGAGATGTACTACATCATCCGTGGCCAGATCTTCCAGGCGGTGATGGAGCACGAGGTCGGGCACACGCTCGGTCTCCGTCACAACTTCAGCGCTTCCTGGGACTCGTTGAACTACCACGACGAATACTGGGATCTGAAGGTCGAGGGATTCCCGAGCATCGACGATGCCGGAGAGGCGGTCGTCCGCCCCTTCGGGCCGCTTGATACCTTCGCAGACCTCTACGGCATCGCTCGTCTCACGCCCGCTCAGATTACGGGCCGTATGCGCGAGTTCCAGTACGCGTCGATCATGGATTACAGCTCCGCGTTCAACACCGACTTCGGCGGCGTCGGAAAGTACGATGATCAGGCGATTCTCTTCGCCTACACGGGCGGCACGGATAGTGAACAAGAGGTCCGAGACGGATACGTTGAGGTCTGGGAGAACGCGCCGCAGGGCGTTGTCGACATTCTTCAGCAGTTCGAGACCCGGCGGTCGCCTGGCTTTACGCAGTTCTTTGAGCTCTACCACTACACGACTATCGCGTCGGAGTTTGCTCCGTCGGGTGATGCGCAAGAGCTCCTAACGAACCTGCGCGATCGCTCGTACATGCGGCTCGATACCCTTGAGCAGCAGATCGAAGATGATGTCGCCGGGCGCGCGCTCGAGGTCCCGTACATGTTCTGCTCGGACGAGTACCGCGGAACGTCACAGATGTGTCGAACGTGGGATCGCGGAGCGGACCCCATGGAGCAGACCGTCGACTACATCGATCGATACCGACGCTACTACTACTTCGACTACTATCGTCGTGACCGCCTCGGCTTCATGCAGATCTTCACGAGCGACGTTGGACAGCGCATAGGCGGCCGTATCTTCAGCCCGCTCGTCGATGGGTACCAGCGCTGGCTGCTCGGCCCCGGAATCTCCGGTACACCGGACCCGACGCTCGACAACCAGTGGACGTTTGCAGCCTATGCTGGACTGAACCTCATCTCAGAGGCCATCACGACGCCGAACTATGGCTCGTACGTGCAGGCGGAAGATTCACTCGGCCGCGAGTTCTTCGAATTCGTGAGCTACGGCGTTTCTGACAACGTCGACATCTACCTCCAAGAAGGCGAAGGGCGCCGCCGATTCAGCCTCTATGGTTCGGATGACGGCTACTACTTCTACCGATTCCCCGACACGGCTGGACACTACTGGACAATGATCAACGCGATGGTGGCCCTCACCAGCTCGCAGACCGCGGTCCTGGGTGTGCAGGTTGGACGATTCGATACGAACTACAGCATCCCGCCCTACTTGGTGTTCGAGGACGAGCTGACATCCTTGTTCAATGCCATTGCCTTGGATCGCAACGCGACCTTTGGCCCCGTGGCGACCCCTGAAGATGGCGAGTTCCGCATTCAGTCGCGACCCCTCGTGACGCTTGGCTTGAACAACGGCATGGATTTGAACCCGGAGACGGGCGAAGAGGTAGAGCCGGGTCTCGGGATCGCATCCGGGGACCTGGACCCCGCACTGGGCTTCCCGATAGACGTCAACATGGGCTTCTCTGAGGGCGTCACGGCGCAAATCCTCGGGCTCAGCTCCTTCACGACGAACTACGGGCTGCGATATGTCGACCAAGCGCACATCTGGCGCTTGAACGACGGAAACAACCCGGTCGTGGCGCCTGGCTTCGAGCTCGTCTCGTTCTGTGACCCGTCACCGAGCGGAACAGGTCTCTGCTTCGCCACGCAGGCTGCCATCGACAGCGAAGAGAACACGATGGCCCTCGAGCTCGTTCGTCGCGGTCAGCTCTTCGTCGAAGAGTACGAGAACGGAAGTGGCACGGCGCTTCGAGAGATCGACAGCCTCATGAATGACATCAACATCATCATGAACCTCTACACGTACTTCAGCAACGTGATCTAGAGGCCAGCGGCCACGACGCTTTGCAACAAAGCGTCGTGCCCTTATGCTCTTCGGGCGGCTCAATCGGGCCGCCCGAACGCGTTTTTGACCCGACCATGACGCCAGATCTGAATGACACCCTCGTCGAGCTTCTCGACGTGATGGATAACTTGGAGCGCGCCGTACTCGCGCTTGATCCCAGCGCCGCGGCCAGCCCGGTCTCGCAAGGGGTTAGGCAGATACACAAGCAGCTCGGGGTCATCCTCGGCTCGCATGACGTGCGCGCCTTCACCAGCCTAGGCACGCCCTTCGATATCCATCGACACGAGGCGATTCATCGAACGCCCTCCGCGGACGTGCCCAAGGACCACGTTATCGAGGCGATGAAGCAGGGCTACTTCCGAGGGCCCGACCTCTTTCGTCCCGCTCAAGTCGTCATCAGCAGCGGCCCTCCCGTTGCGGCGCCAAGTGATTTCGAAGACGCGCGACCGGCCACGCAAGGGAGTCGGCTCGCGGCGGGTAGTCGCCTGGCCCCTAGCACCCGGCTCGCAGGCGCAAGCCGGGTGGCCAGCTCTAGCCGGCTCGCGAGCGGCGTGCGTCGCAGCGGTGACGCTAGCAGCGGCGACGCACGCACGGCCCGCCGACCCTCCACCGGGGTGGGGCCGACCATTGCATCGACTCGGCGCGAAGAGTCCGGGCAGCGTGCGCCTGCTGCCCCGATTACAGTCGCCTCGAACTCGCTCGTCTCCACGTTCGCTGCTCCGACGACCGCTGCCCAGAAGGCCGCTGGCGGTCCGGCTGCTCCGGCGCGTGCTCGAAGCGGCGTCAATGTCCCCGATTGGGTCCGGCGCCCGCCAACGAGCGACGAGCGCGCCGTCTACTTCGTTGGCCAAGCGTCTGGCCACAAGTCGCAGGATGAAGGCCGCGCGCGCGCGGCGGAGAAGGTGCTGCCGGAGCTGATTCAGACCATCCCCGCGCTCTTATCTGAGGGGCCCCTTAAGAACGCCTACACCCTCTTCGCGCAGAGTGTTGCCCATCGCCGAGTGGATGGCATGTGGGACCGGTTGGTGGAGCGTAGGCCCGAGGTTGCCCGCTGGGTAGGCGACTTCTACTGGCACCAAGTCGATAGCGATCTAAGCGGCAGAGCCTTCGATACGGCGGTCTTGCTTCTTGTGCCCACCAAGGAGCTCCTCGCCTTGGTCGAGTCGCACGCTGAAGAACAACGCGGAGCCGGATTGGCGTTCATCGATCCAGGGCCCTTTATCCAGTGTATCAACCCAGAGCCCATGCCCGGCGTGCTCGTGACCGACGTTACGACCGGCGGCATTGGGCAAAAGGGGGGAATCTCATGTGGCGACGTCATCACTGGGATTGGCCCCCGCGAGATGCCGGATGTGAGCTCGGCTCGGCGACTGCTCAACCTCGCCTCTCGAGGTCGTCGCCCATTTGAGGTGAAGTTCTTGCGGGACTTCTCGAAGGAGCAGAAGGCGTTCTGCGCGCCGATCAACCTCGGCAAGGGCGGGCCGCACGGATGACTCTACCCATCAATGCTCTGCTCGCGATAGCCCGAGGTGCCGCTCGCTCCGCGGAGGTGCCGATCCTTGAGCTCTTCCACCACGTGGCGTTCGAGCGAAAGGGGGACGGAACCGAGGTAACCGAGGCCGACAAGACAGCAGAACGGATCATCCGCGAGCAGCTTGGCGCCGCGCATCCTGAGGCCTCAATACTCGGCGAAGAAGAGGGAGGCTCTCGAGCGGTGAACCGAAGCGGCGACACCTGGATTATCGACCCTATCGACGGCACACGCTCTTTCATCACGGGCAACCCGCTCTTTGGAACGCTAATCGCCCTGCTGCGAGACGGTGAGCCCGTGCTGGGAGTCGTGCACATGCCGGCGCTTGGCGAGACGATGTATGCGACGAAAGGCGGCGGGTGCTGGATCGCACGCGAGAACAGGGAGCCTGTCCGGTGCTTTGTGCGGGAGACGCCGATCGACGACGCCTACGTGGGGCTGACTCATCCGCTCGGGACAGCCCTACATCCTCGTGAGGGCGTACCTGACTGGAGAATCGACCGCCTGCTTGAGGCCGCTGGCGGCGATCGATGGGGCGGCGATTGCTACGCGCATGCCCAGGTAGCCAGGGGAGGACTCCAAGTCGCCATCGACCCGGTGATGGAGCCGTGGGACATCGCGGCGCTCGTGCCATGCATCCGGGAAGCGGGAGGCTGGGTGAGCGACATGCGCGGAGAAACCACGGACGTGACCTACTCGGGCTCACTCCTCACCGCTGCGAGCGCGGCGCTGGCTGAGCAGGCCCTCACGCTGCTCACGCCCGCATGACTCTGCTCACCGCGCGACCGCCGTCATCGACGCTGCGCGCATCGAAGTTCTCAGACCTGCCGGAGCCGTCGTGACAGTACCGAACGTTGTGTGTGTGACCGGCGCGACCGCCGGAATTGGCGAGGCCATTGTGCGCCTGTTTATCAGCGCGGGAGCACATGTCATCGCGACGGGTCGCCGGACGGAGCGATTGGACGCGCTCCGAGAGGAGCTCGGCGAACGCCTTCACACAGCAGCTTTTGACGTCGCCGACGCGGCCGCCGTCGAAGAGGCGTTCGCTACGCTGCCGGCTTCTGTGGCAAACATCGACCTGCTCGTGAACAACGCAGGCCTCGCGCTCGGCAAGGGCCCGGCGCAGGACGCGAAGCTTTCGGACTGGCGTCGCATGCTGGATACCAACATCGCGGGCGTCTTGCACTGCACGCACGCGGTGCTCCCCGGCATGGTGGAGCGTCGCCGCGGCCACATCGTCAACATCGGCTCGGTGGCAGGCTCATGGCCCTATCCAGGGGGGAATGTGTATGGCGCCACCAAGGCCTTCGTGCGACAGTTCTCTCTGAACCTCCGCGCCGATCTCGTGCACCACAACGTGCGAGTGACGGACATTGAGCCAGGAGTCGTCGACACAGAGTTCTGGAGCGTGCGTTTCGAGGGTGACGAGAGCGCGGCACAGAGCGCTCTCGCTGGCTACACACCACTATCGGCAGACGACATCGCCGAGACCGTTCGCTGGGTGGCGATGCAACCGGCGCACGTGAACGTGAACACGATCGAGCTAATGCCTACGCAGCAGGCAATGGCAGGCTTTACGCTCAGCAAGGAACCCTCCGCTTAGCCTGCGCCGTGCTCGAGACGGATATCAGCCTGTGATGGGTCGGCGCAGCGCTTCCCTTGTTTAAAATGGGTGCCCAACGGCTTCAGCGAGAAAGCCCATCAGTGGTGCACCCGTGCGGAGGTTCTCCATGAGGAAGTCGATCAAGTCGTCTCGGAGCACGTCTTCAGGCGTGATGTGGCGTACGGCGATGAAGTCCTTCCGCTTCAACTCATCCACGAGTGGGTGATCTTTGTCGAAGCCGCGTGGCGCGTTCTTGAGCGAGGCTCCGCTCAGCGAGAACGCGTCGGTGAATTCAGGCGCGTCAACGATAGCGCGATAGCGGTTCGGCTCGGCCACGATGCGGTCTCGAATGGCCCTGAGCGATGGCGAGTCCGGACGCCACATGCCGACGCCGATGAAGCAATCATCTGGGTGAAGATGAACGTAGAAGCCTGGCGCGTGGACATCCTTGCCAGCCTCGTGCCGAAAATGAACGCCCACGTTAGTCTTGTAGGGCGTCTTGTCCTTCGAAAATCGGGTATCGCGGTACACGCGCATCAACGAACCGCCCGACTTCTTGTCGCTGGCGACGAAGTGCGGGCTCACGTCGAGGAATCGCTCGCCCACTTCCCGAATGAACGCGAACGCCGGCTCGCGCACGTCGGATTCATAGCGCGCCTTATTCGCGTCGAACCAGTCCTTGCGGTTGTTGAGGTCGAGGTCGATGAGGAACTCGAACAGAGCCGGAGAGAAGGGTGCAGTCATAGCGCGTCACGGGGGAGAGGGGCGTTCGCAGATTAGCGTACTGTAGTTGGCGGTGTCTCCCCGGACGGCGGGCAGCGTGCGGAAGTACAGTTTGCGCGGATGGCTTAGAGCGCTTATTGCCCACGCAACTCTCACGATCCATCGACCGAGACGAGATGCTTAAGCGACTCATTCGTAGCGTTCGGCAAAGAGGGCTGAAGCGCACGGTTGCCCGGCTGCCGCGCATCGCCCGCCGCGCCTATGCCAAGCAGCAGAGCGAAGCGTTCGATCAGAAGTACGGGGTTCGCACAGCAGGGTCGATTGCGACTCCGCGTGGTATCGGTACGGTTGACTCGCGTGGGTACGAGCCGATTAGCTTGGACTGGTTTCGCCGCATGATGTCGCATGTCGACGTCCCGCTCGATGGGTACCAGTTCGTGGATGTTGGCTGCGGTCTTGGTCGCGCGATGATGCTCGCGGGCGCCTACTCTTTTGAGGCAATTGTCGGCATCGAGTACCAGGAGTCGTTGGTCGACGCAGGGCGGGGCAACATGGACCAATTCTGCGAGATCACGGGGGACACGCGAAGCCGCTTCACCATCGTGCAGGGCGACGCAGCGACCTACGAGTGGGTCGCCGCCCCGACGGTCGTCTTTCTGTACAACCCTTTCGGGGCAGACACGATGGCGCGGGTTCTTGAGCACGCTCGCGAGGTCTTTGCCGCGGCGGAGCACGATGTTTGGATCGTGTACCGTAATCCAGTTCAGCGAAACGTATGGGACGCCGAGCAGTGGTTGCAAGAAGTGGGTGGCGACGAGCATTACGCGGTGTGGCGCAGCGCGAGGTAGCCGCACCCGGTCAGCGGCTTCTCAGCTTCTCCGCCAGCCCGGGTGCCCGGTGTTTCAGCAGCTCTCTCGCGCCGATTTTGGCGCTCAGCAGGCGCGCTCTCGTGGGCGATCGGAAGACAATCAGGTCGACGACATCACGGACCACCGTAGCGAAGCGCAGTTTGAAGGGTTCTGAGCCGACCGTGAAATCGAATTCGGTCACAGGTTCTGTTTGCGCATGGTCGATCAGCGCACGAAGCAACACTTCGCCGGGGGAGTACTCGGCGAGCTCCGGCGCGTACGTCGGTTTGTACCACGTGAAGCGCCCGTGGCTGACCATGCCGAAGTGAAACGCCACAGGTTGGTTGTCGAGCGCAACCGTCGTAAAGCGCAAGGCACCGGAGCGCGACATGGCGTGTGTGAGCGCCACGAAGAGCTCGCGTTGTACGTCGGCATCGAACTGGCTGGGTTGGCCCGCCGCGCCCCATCTTGCCTGATGCTGGCGGAAGAATCTGGGCAGTTGAGGCAGTACTTCGTCGGCACGCGCCGTTGTGCGGATTGTGAGGTCGCCTGCGCGCGAGAGCTTGTTTGTATTGCGCTTGAGGCTCTTCTTGCGAATGGCGGCCTCGGCATTCTCCATTCTCATGCTCGGCGCAACGGTGCGCCGCGTCACGACGGGGAAAAGGCTGCCGGCGTGGAGGCGCTCCAACAACCTTGCGCTCTCCACAACGCCACGAATTCGCACGTTCCCTGCATTGGTCATTTCTAGCGCGTGTCGACACAGCGCATCGCAAACATCGACCGCGTCTTCGTCGTTCAGGTCGGGCTCGACCAGCACGTCGAGGTAGTCGCTGGGCCCTTCGCCGACCGCAATAAGCTCAGCGTCGCGGTGAATCAGCATAATGCCACCGATCAGAGTGCTGTCTTGGTAGCACAAAACGGTGCAGAACGGCGCGCCGGGGGTGAGTGTTCGATAGCTCGTCAGCAGCCACTCAGAGCTGAGGAAGACCGATGCCGCGCGGCTGCGAGAGAGCAGGGCGTCCCACGCATTTGCGCTCTCCGCGAAAGCGTCGACGCTGTCGATGGTGACCAGGTGCCGAGATTTCATGCGGCGTTCCCCCGAACAATCAGCCGCTGAAGCCCGCGGCTGATCCGATGCGCCGCCCGCGCGGTCGGCGTCAGCGCATACGTCGCGCTGCGAAAGGCTCGGCGATCCGGCCACCACGGCTCGACGAAGGACTGCTCGTCGCTGACGGAGTCGACGAGCCGTACTCCAGGAAAAATCTGCTTCGCCTGCCTCACGTAGAATAGTTCCTGAAGGACACCAGGACTGCATTCGGCGTACGCCGGGTTCCATCCGATCTTGAAGCCGAAGGCGGTGTAGCCGCTGACGAAGTTGACGCTGGTCGCCACGACCTCGTCTCCGCAGCGGAGGACCGTGAAAACGGCGTCGTCCCCGAACGCGCGAACGACGGAGCGAAACCACACTTCACGGCGCCCTAGCGCCCGCAAGGACGTGCCGTTTTGGCCTTTCCAGCCTTCGTGTTCGAGTCTCAGAAAACAATCCGCACCGGCCTCGCCAAGGACGATGTCAAACGAGACGGATCCAAGCCTTTCGAGACGTGAGAGAGAGCGTCGCACCTTCTTTCGCTTGTTCTTCGAGACGCCCTCGAGCGGATCCGCGATGTCTAGCGTCAGGTCAATCGCGGCGCGAGACCACGCCCGAGAGACGATAGGTGAACCCCACGCCTCGTCTAAGGAGTTAGACTGTGCATCGATCGGTTGAGCGGCCATGGAGATTGCGGCGGCCTTTCGACCGCCAGCGGCGCCAAGTGCGCGCGAGAGTGCGCGTAGGTGTTCTTCGCAAGGGATCCCTCGGCACAGCAGACTCGCCTGGTACGTGTTGTCGGTCCAGAAGGCACGCAGGTGAGGCACGGGCATCGCTCGGGTCCGCGGCGCCGCGCTCAGCGGAAGCACAAGCTCAGGGGTCTCATCGCTCCCCAGCCAAGCGACCAGAGGGTCGACGTCCTGAAGACAGGCGGACGCCACAACCCAACGTGGGTCCGCGAACACATTGCTGAGCTCGCTGGCGCGGGCGAGCGCCGACCATCCCTCGAGCGCCCGTTCGGGCAGCGTTTGGAGTGGGCGTAGACGAATCAATCGACCGTGCAGTCCGCTTCACTGGCTACCGGCGCAAAACGCACGTAGTCAAAGCGTGCGCGCATGTCCCACGCGCCGGTGTAGGTGTAGGCGATTGGGCCGACGTGGAGTGTCTCCGGCAGATCGTTCCGATCGTAGGAGATGGCGTGTTGCCACTCCGTCGCGCCGACTGCGCGGTTGTAGAGGAGGAATTGACCGTTGACGCGACAGATTCGTAGCTCCGCATCGCCCGTGACCCAGTCCGGCCCTGCGACGATGCTCACATCATCTTCGGTGTTCTTCGTCTCGGCGGACATGTACTCGCCGCGCCAGCCCACCACGCTGAACACGTAGTTTTCCGCGGATGGTTCAGTGAACGATGCGGGGTCGCGAGCGATGATGCCAGCGAACTGGTAGCCCGCGTCGACCGCTTCGTCTGGGTTCGAGGCCTTGCGAGCGAAGACCCGCGTCGTGACGTGGAAGTTCCCGGTCACGGGTTGCAGGAACCCCGGGCCGCTGTCCTCCCTCCACCACACGTTGTTGGTGCTCGGCACGACAACCAACTCGCCTTCTTCGATCGAATGGGTGAAGTCGCCGCTGTTCACCACTTGCCACCGTTCGGAGACAGACGTGTCGAACTCATCGTTGAACTCATGCACTCCTGCTGCCGGTTCCAGTGCTGGAGCCGGCTTGCAAGCGAGTAGGAGTGTTAGCCCAGTGATGGCGCCAACGGCGAAGGGCAATGTAGGGAAGTCACGCATAGAACGCCGGGGAATTGACCAAGAAGCGCATCGCGCGGAAGGTATTGCATGTGCGCTGAGACCGACACAACTTCCTGTGCTCACGCTGTGCGCGCGTTTCAAGTCCCTACCCACGAGCACCTAAAAGTGGCGAAGAGTGCAATCGAGTCCTGTGTAATCGTCGGAGAGGGCGCTCTGATCGTGCCCTGCGCGCGGCTACTGGTCTCAAAGGGTGTCCGAGTCGAGGCGGTCTTCAGCAGTGAGCCGGCCGTCGTCGCGTGGGCGGCGTCGAGCCACGTCCCCGTGTTCGGCTTCGACCAGCTCGGGGCAGAAGCCCCTGCCGCTGACGCGCTCCTCAGTATCGTGAACCTGCGCATGATCGGTGAGCAGGTGCTGTCGCGCTACGAGGTCGCCATCAACTTTCACGATGGGCCGCTCCCTCGCTACGCTGGGCTCAACACCACATCTTGGGCGATCATTAACGGAGAAGCCGAGCATGCGGTCACCTGGCACCAAATGCTAGGCGGACCCGACAGGGGAGACATCTACGTTCAGCAGGTCGTTGCGATATCCACTGACGACACATCATTCAGTTTGAACGCGTCCTGTTTTGATGCGGGAATCTCGTCGTTCCGAACGCTCTGCGACGCCCTCGTCTCGGGGCAGCTCGCGGGACAGCCGCAAGACCCGTCGAAGCGCACCTATTTTTCGCGCGCGAAGCGTCCAGCTGGAGCGTGTGGACTCGACTTCGGTCGCCCATCAGAGGTGCTCATTCGGCTGGCCCGTGGTCTGGACTTCGCCTCATGGCGAAACCCCTTGGGGATGCCTCGCGTCACGGTCGGCGGGCGGGTCTACGCGGTCACGTCTGTTGCTACCGCCAGCGGATCCGGCTCGCCCGGCACCATACTCTCCGTTTTGGCAGAACGCGCGACGGTCGCGACGTCCGACGGCGCAGTGGTGTTGTCGGGGTGGCGGTCGACTGGGGGTCAGCCTCTGGATGCATCGCTGATGGAGATCTTGTCTGTCGGCGACTCGCTCTCCGCTGACGCGTTCCCCGAGCTTGGCGAGCGCTATGAAGCCGCCGCGAAGCATGAGGAGGCCCACGCGGAGTGCTGGCGTGCGCTGCAGTTTCCTCGTTTGGCGCTGCTCTCCGACGGAATCCGCGCTGCGGCTCCCGAAGCCCGCCTCGCACGGCGAGTAGAGCTCGGCGTTGGCGGCTGGGATGCCGCGGTGAGCTTTGCAGCCTTTATTGCGAGATTATCCCCGGGGGCCACGTACGACATCGGCCTTCGACTCAGGGCTCTGCACGAGGGCATCGTCGCTCTCCCGACGATGTTCTCCTCGTTGGTGTTCGCGCGGGTCGCGCTGTCGCTGAGCAACGAGACATCGAAAGAGCTGACGCAGGTGTGCGAGGCCTTCGCTGCCGCTGAGGCGTTCGGCGTTTGGGCGCTGGACGCGCCTGCTCGCCTGCAGGTCTTACCGCCAAGCCCGTTGGTGGAGGTCTGCGACGACAATCGCCTTCAGCCACAGGCGCCCCTCGCGCTGCTCCTCGACGGAGACGATGTCAGCGTTAGCGTGGACGGCTCGCGCGTGTCGGAGACCGAGCTTGAGGAGTGGTGCCTGAGATTCGAGCGATTCGCCGCTGCGTTGAGCTCCGCGGACACGCTCGACTCGATCTCGCTGATTACCGAGACCGAGTCGGCAAGGCTCGCATCGTGGAACGACACGGAGACTCCAGTCCCTGAGTTCACCGTGGATGCCCTGATCCGGCAGCGATGCGACCATCGGCCCACTGCCCCGGCACTTATCTGTGGGGCGGACGAGCTGACCAGGGAACAGCTGGACCATCGCGTCAATCGGCTCGCCCATCATTTGCGCTCAATCGGCGTCGTGCCGGGCGAGCTCGTGGGGCTGTATCTGCCCCGTGGCATCGATCTCGTGGTCTGCGCGCTGGCGGTTTGGCGAGCCGGTGGAGCTTATGTGCCGCTGGACCCTGCTTACCCCTCTGAGCGCGTCGCGCACATGGCGTCTCATGCGCAGCTGCGGACGGTTCTGACGCACAGTCAGGTGTGTTCGGGCTTCCCTGGCGACGCGATGCTCGTTCGCGTGGACGCGCTCGAGCCCTCGCTTCGACGTCTCCCGGAATCTCCGCCTCAGACCCTTCACGGGGCAGCCGATGCTGCGTACGTGATCTACACATCGGGTTCGACCGGCACGCCCAAGGGGGTTGTGGTCGAGCACCGAAACGTCGCAAACTTCGTGCTCGCGATGGACGCGGCCGTCGGCACCGACCCCGATCCAACATCGGCCTCTCCTGGAGTTTGGCTGGCCGTGACCAGCCTCAGCTTTGACATCTCGGTGCTTGAACTCTTCTACACTTTGGCGAGGGGGTTCTCCGTCGTCGTTCACGTAGAGCCGTCGCACGCCGCGAGACCGGATGGCCTGCTGCACGAAGACCGCGGGATCGAGATGGGGCTGTTCTACTTCTCGAGCGATGCATCTGAGCACGAGCGAGACAAGTATCGACTGCTCATCGAAGGCGCGAAGTTTGGCGACGCCAACGGGTTCAATGCGGTCTGGACGCCGGAGCGACACTTCCACGCTTTTGGTGGCCTGTATCCAAACCCAGCCGTCACCGGTGCGGCGGTCGCCGCGATCACCGAGCACGTGTCAATTCGTGCAGGCTCGTGCGTAACACCTCTGCACCATCCGGTGCGAGTCGCGGAAGACTGGTCCATCGTCGACAACCTCTCGAATGGACGCGTGGGGGTGTCGATCGCCGCTGGTTGGCAGCCGAACGACTTCGTGCTCCGCCCTGAAAACCACGCCGATCGAAAAAATGTGATGCTCCGTGATCTGGAGACTCTGCGCGCGCTCTGGCGTGGCGAGGAGCAGACATTTGATGGGCCAGACGGGCCTATCAGCGTGCGGACCTTGCCTCGGCCGGTACAGGCCGAGCTGCCGGTATGGGTGACCGCCGCTGGCAACCCCGAGACCTTTCGAGAAGCAGGGCGTATCGGGGCCAATGTGCTGACCCACCTGCTCGGCCAGACGCCATCAGAGGTCGCCGACAAGGTCGCGATCTATCGCGCGGCGCGTGCCGACGCGGGCCATCAGGGGCGGGGAATCATCAGCTTGATGTTGCACACGCTCGTTGGGGAGGATGACGACAGTATTAAGGAGGCGGCGCGAGGACCGATGAAGTCCTATCTGCGCAGCGCCATGAACCTTGTGAAGGCGGCTGCGTGGTCGTTTCCGACGTTCAAGAAGACGACCACGATGGAGGACGGCACGTTTGGTGTCGACCACCTGTCGGAGGACGACCTCGACGCGCTGCTCGATTACGCGTTTGAACGCTACTATGAGAACAGTGGGCTGTTTGGCAGCGTTGACCGCGCCACGCGTGTCGTCGACTCGATGAAGGGGCTCGACGTCGACGAGATCGCGTGTCTCATCGACTTCGGTGTGCCCACGGATGTGGCGATCCGTCAGCTCCCTGCGCTCGCTAAGGTCCTGCAGAACGTGCGGGCGGTTACGGCGAGTGAGCATGCCGAGACGCTGCCAGAGGTCGTCAAACGACATGGCGTGACTCACATGCAGTGTGTGCCCTCAATGGCGCGAATGCTCGCCGCTATGCCGGACTCGCGTGAGGCACTTGGCAGCCTGCAGCTGCTGCTCGTGGGCGGCGAAGCATTGCCGCGGCCGCTCGCGAACGACCTCGCGGGATTGGTTGGTGGCGACGTCTGTAATATGTATGGACCTACGGAGACTACGGTTTGGTCAACGTTCTGGCGAGTGAGCGCCGGCGACGGTGCGGTCCCGATCGGGACCCCCGTCGCGAACACACAAATCATCATCGCGGACGCCATCGGTGCGCCGGCTGCTCCTGGTGAGCTTGGAGAGGTCTGTATTGCAGGAGCGGGGGTGACCCGCGGGTACCTCGGTCGTGATGACCTCACGGCTGAGCGCTATATTCAGCGACCTGAGAACCCGGAGACCCGACTCTATCGCACAGGAGACCTCGGTCGGTTCCGAAGCGACGGGATGCTGGAGTATCATGGGCGCCTGGATCAGCAGGTGAAGCTGAGGGGATACCGCATCGAACTGGGAGAGGTAGAGTCTTGCTTGGCACGACACCCGAGTGTCGCGCACGCCGCCGTGAGCCTGCGAGAGGACACGCCGGGCGATCAACGCCTCATCGCCTATGTCGTGCCGACGTCTGCCGGAGCGCCGACTTTGGCGGAGCTCCGAGCCCATGCTGCGGACGCCCTGCCGAGCTACATGGTGCCCAGCGCCTTTGTTTCGCTGCCGTCGTTGCCGAAGACTGCGAACGGAAAGCTAGACCGCGCGAAGTTGCCGCCTCCGACGGCCGCTCCAACGTCCGTCAGCACCGCGTACATCGCGCCGGCAGACGATACGCAGTCACAGATTGTCGAGGTCTGGAAGCGGTCACTCGGCGTCGAACGCGTTGGCATTGACGACAACTTCTTCGACTTGGGGGGCCACTCTCTGCTTACCGTTCAGGTCCACGCGGAGCTCCAGCCTCTCCTGGCGAAGCCAGTGACCCTCGTTGATCTCTTTCGCTTTCCCACTGTGCGAACGCTGTCCGCGTTCGTGAGTGGTGAATCAGGCGGAGACGCGGTGGAGAAGGGAACAGCTCGTGCAGCCTCGCGGAAAGAGGCGATGGCCAAGCGCCGCGGCGCGCGTCACCGATAGCGCCGTTGCCCGAGTAAACGCCGGGTGGCGCAGCACCTCGCGCACCCTCGGAGACCCCGCGCGCGGGGTGTGAATGACGCTGTGCACCGTAATGACCAGTTGCATCCACGATCTCCGCGCCTCAGTATGACGCTTATGAAGAATCATGGCCGTACTGCCGAGCAGGCGCTCGATGCCCTCGTTGAGCACTTCCACCTGAATATCGAGCAGAGCGCGGACCTTCTGGCGGAGGAGCAGCGTGTTCTCGCGTCACCGGGGCTCGATGATGATGTGCACGACCAGACGTCGGTGCCCTATGTCACCATCGACAACGTCGACTCTCGCGACCTCGACCAGGCGATTCACGTGGAGAACAGCGAGTCAGGCTGGCGCGTCCGCTACGCGTTGGCGGATGCCTCGTACTATGTGCGACTCGGCAGTCCTATCTGGGACCGCGCTCTCGCCATGGGGTCTTCGTTTTACCTGCCTGATCGATCGATCCCAATGCTGCCGCGTTCGCTCTCCGAGGGCCTCATTTCGCTGAACCCGGGCGTGGACCGCCGGGCGTTGGTGTTCGATATGCACGTCGACCGTTCTGGGACGCTGACTAACGCAACAGTGTCGCGCTGCCGCGTTCACAGTCGGGCAAAGCTGGCGTACACAGGCGTTCAGGCGTGGGTCGACGGAGACGGACCGCTGACCGGAGACGACGCGTTGGACGTCGGCGTGGCGCGCTCGATGCACGCGCTTCGCGCCGTCGGCGAATGCCGAATGCTGCTCCAGGAAGACCGCGGTGTTCTGCCGCTCCACCGCTCGGAGGCTGACGTGCGAGTGGTCGATGGTCAGTGGGTGGCAACGCGGCGCGCGCGCAATGATGTCGAGCGCTGGAACGAGCAGATCTCGTTGCTGACGAACATGGCCGGTGCTCAGCTGTTGATGGAGTTTGGATGGTCATCCGACGCCGTACAGGCGGTGTATCGTGTTCACTTACCCCCTCTGCCGCAGCGGCTGAGGCGGCTTGAGGAGACCCTCGACGCGCTCGCACAGCGAGAGGGCGAACAGTGGCGTTGGCGCCGCGGCGTGGAAGACCTCGCGGACTACCTGACCCGGCTGCCAGCGGCCCCCAATCGACGCGCGATCTCCGTGCATCGCCAAGTGCAGTATACTTTTCGAGCCTCCACCTTCAAGGCGCGCAGCGGGCCTCATCACGCGCTTGGAGTCGACGGATACTCACGGATGTCGTCACCGATGCGGGAGGCGGTCGGCATCTTCTCGCACAAAGAGTTGCTGGAAGGGCTGGGGCTTACCCGCCCCGGCTCGCAGGCGATCGACGAAGCGGCGCGCGATGCTGTCATCGCGTCGGCCAATGCCGCGAAGAAACGACAGCGAGCGCTCGATAAGGCGGTCGACCTACTGGTCATCGAGGCCGCACTCTGCCGCGAGCTCCAGGCGCCGGAGGCGGAGCGTCCGAGCCACCTCGGCACGCTCGTTGGCCTCAGTGGCGGCCAGCTCTATGTCGCGCTCGATGAGCTCGCGGTCGATGTAAAGGTCTACCGCACGCACGTCGAAAGTGACTACGGATGCGACTACACACTTGACGGCGACGTTGCCCTGATACCGAAAGAGCAGGGCGCCGGCCCAACGTTTACACTGGGCGACAGCGTCAGCGTTCGGGTCCGAAAGTGGGACGAACAGCGACGTCGATACGCGCTCCAGATTGAACACTCCGCGAACATCGAAAACGACAAAAAATCGCCATGAAGATTCCAGAGATTCTCCTTGTTGAGAGCCAGCATCGTCCCGGTAGCCTCGCGAAAGTGCTCGCGGTGATCGGTGAGCACGGCCTCGTTGTCCAGCATCTCGATGCCGTGGCCCGCTTCGGTAACCATACGAACTGGGAGATCACGCTCGAGTTCGATGAAGAGGTTGACCACGACGTGCTCGACGCGATCGATGCACTCCCTAACGCGCGCTTGCTCGGTCGCTCAGACCGCGTGTTTACACGGCATGAAGGTGGGAAAATCTATACGGCCGCGCGTTCGACCGTGCGCTCGAAGCAGCAGCTGCGCGATATCTACACACCGGGTGTTGCCCGCGTCTGCCTGGCGATTCAGAAGAATCCAGAGCTCGCGGCCAAGTACACCAATCGCTCCCAGACCGTTGCCATCGTGACGAACGGCACGGCGATACTGGGGCTAGGAAACATTGGCGCCGTCGCCGGCCTGCCGGTGATGGAAGGAAAAGCCGCCTTGATGGCGCAGCTCGCAAACCTCTCCGGCGTCCCCATCCTGATCGAGGGCACCGACCCGAAACGCATCATTGAAGCCGTTGTCGCGATCGCGCCGTCGTTCGGCGCGATTCAGCTCGAGGATATCGCCGGGCCGGAATGTTTCGAGATTGAAGAGGCGCTCGTCGAGCGGCTTCCCATCCCCGTGCTTCACGATGACCAACATGGCACTGCCGTTGTGACACTCGCGGCTCTGCTCGTGGCGACGGCACGCATCGGGAAGGACCTCGGCGATTGCGTCGTCGGCCAAATCGGGCTCGGGGCTGCTGGCATCGGTATCGCTAGGTTGCTCACGCGCTTCGGAGTGCGACGCATGCTGGGTTCAGACCTCCGCGAAGACGCGCTCGTACGCCTCGACCACTATGGCGGTGAGCGGGCGAGCCTCGAAGAGCTCATGCAGCAGTCCGACGTCGTCGTGGCGACTACCGGGCGGCGCGGGCTCATTAAGCCGGAGATGGTGCAGAGGGGACAAATCATTCTGGCGCTGTCGAACCCCGACGCCGAGATAGAGCCGATGTTGGCAACGAACGCCGGGGCTGCTTTTGCTGCCGACGGGCAGTCGGTGAACAACTTGCTGGGCTACCCCGGGCTTTTTCGCGGCGCGATCGATGCTGGGGCGAAGCGTTTTACCGACGCCATGCTCATCGCAGCGGCCCGCGCAATTGCGACGCTCACGCCGAACGACATGCTGGTGCCGGACCCGCTGGATCCGATGGTGCATCGCGCTGTCGCGGCGGCAGTGGCTGCGGCTGTTCGAGAGGCGTAGCGCGTCTCGGCCTGTGCCGTCGCTCTACGCCGGAGCCCTCTGACCCTTCAGCCATGGGGCGATCGCGCTCGCGCTCGCACGAGGCAATAGCACTTGGTCCTTGGCATCGACGAGCGTGTAAGGCCCGCACGCCGAGAGCGTGTGGACACCGCGCCCACCACCCAACTGCCTTGCGGTGACGCGCGCGACGGGCCGCTGAGCATAGCGTGTCATGGTGAGCGTCGTGATCTCCGTCAGCACAACAGCGCCTCCGTAGGTCTGCGTGCAGTCTTGCGTCGGACGGAAGAGCCGACCGTCGTGCACGAAGGGGGTGCCGGCCCCTCGGCCCCACCGAGGGTCAGAGAGGACAGGGTTTCCTCGATGTGGTGTCCACGGACCGACGGGAGAGTCAGCAACAAACACGTGCAGGTCGTGTATCGGTTCCTCGTCTCCGTCGGTTGCGAAGAGCCACCACCGACCCTCGAACGCGATGACATTGGCGTCCACGGCCGCGAAGCCACTCAGCGCCACGCACTTCGGCTGCCAGACACCCGAGGCGCGTTCGTAGACTGTGAGACAACCAACCTCCGCAGACTCAGGCATCATCAGTATGTCCTCACCCGCGCAGAGAAGTGTCGGATGGGAGAGGTGATGAGCTTCGCTGAGCTCCATTCTCGGAGTGCCGAAGCCGTCGCCTTCTGACCACGTGACGGAACGAATATCTCCAACTGGATTTCTGTAGTCAAAGTGCTCGAAGAAGATGCGAATGCCATCTCCACTCTCTCCGAGCTCCGTCCGCGGAACCGCGAAGGGGTCGGCCGCGTACACGTAGGGGTCGTCGAAGCACAACCATTCGACCGTCGGGCGGGCTGCGGGATCGAGGTAAGCGTCAATCTGGCAGCGCGAGACGCCCACACGCCAGTGATCGAAGAGAACGTAGGGGCGGATGCTGCGCCGCGCCAACGCGAGCCCGCGCTGTACTAGCCGGTCGGCCTCCCGCAATCTGCCAATGGGCGTGGCCGAAGTCGATGCCGGCTTTGGGAACTCTAGCGGGGTGGGTTCAACGGAGACGCCGTGCTCTTGGTCGGTCGCGCTCTGCTGGAGTACCTTCTCCGCAAGTGACTTTAAGCTTCGCAGCACCGCGGTGTTTGTCCGGATGCGTAGCGGGACGTGCGCTGAGCGCAGCAGTCGCGGCTCCTCATCGCCGCTTGTGTCATACACGCCAACGCTGACAACATCCTGATCACTTGCACGCGCTGCGGTGACGGGGCTTGTGCCGCCAGGTACAAAGAGACACAGCCCGTCTCGGAGTGATCGTACATCGGTCCATCCTAAACCGACGTTCTCCGTGTTGTCGAAGAGTCGCCCTCTCATCGCACGGGGCTCCAGGTGACCATACGTTCGCCGCGAAGGAAGCGCCATGACGCCACCAGCGCGGCGGCGTTCGCGTGGAAAAAGTAATAGGGAATATGAATCAACGGCACTCGAATGCCGGTCTTCACCGTCCACCACCCTAAAACGGCCGTGCCATACACGGACAGGTGGAGCGCCAGCAATACAACGTAAGCACCCTGCAACGGGTGCGGGAGAGCGGCGAGCGCGATGTTTGTCGCGAGCGCGATCAACAAGACGTGAGGGACCGTGTAGCGCATCACCTTGTGGCAGTAGAGTTGATACGAGAACCACCCGAAGCGGAAGACATTCAGCATGTGCGCACGCTGAACGATCGCGTTCCAACTGCGCACGATGACGCGAACGCGCATCGTGAACTCCCGCTCGCTGGTTTCGTTCGTAACCTCTCGCGAAACGGCGCCTCTAGCGTACGTCGTTCGGTACCCCTTCTCGTAGATGTCGCCCGCGATGACGAAGTCACTAATGAGCTGCGGGTCCAATGGCGTGTAGAGGCTACGACGAACGGCGTACAAACAACCGGATACGCCGATGAGCGAATTCGCGGACGCCTCCAGCGCCTTCACCTTGCGCTCATAGCGCCAGTAGGCGCCTGCTCCACGCCCGACAGCGCTGCCTTCCTCACTGACGTACTCAAGTTCGGCCCCGACGCACCCGACGGAAGAATCATCGAAAGGTCGCAGCAGGTCTCGGAGTGTGGTGGATGCGAACTCTGTTGTCGCGTCTGTGAAGACAAGAACGTCGCCTGTTGCATGCTCGGCGGCGAGGTTCTGCCCGGCAGTCTTTCCGCCGCGCTCGGGAAGTACTACGAGCGTTACCCCACGATCGGCAAAGCCTCTTACGATCTCGTGAGTACCATCAGTCGAACGATCCGAGGCAACAATAACCTCAAGCTTATCAGCCGGGTATTCGAGCGTGAGCGAGTTCTCGAGTTTGTTCGCGATGTCTCGTTCTTCGTTGTAGGCAGCGATGACGAGAGTGACCGTAGGCTGCGGGCCTGGGGGAGGCGTCTCGCGGCGCCGCACAGCGACAAGGGCCGCCATCGTAAGCGGGTATACGAAGTATGACCAAACAACGTGCGCGAGTGATGCCCAGAAGATGACCTGAAGAGCGCTCGTCATAGTGAGCCAGCCCGTGCGAAGAGAGCAGGGTGAAGTGCTATCGCGAGCATCTCCGTGAAGCGCGACGCAGCGTCCGGTGTGAGGTGGAGCCCGTCGGGTCGCTCCGTCGCTGAGAAGGTAGCGCCGGCCGCGGGCTCAAGCACTTCCCAGCCCAGTCTACTGCACAACACGTGATCGTCGTGGGTTAGGCGCGCGTCGAGCGGCTCGGTCGGCATCGCAACGACGATGACGGTCACGCCGTTCTCGTCGGAGAGCCGCTGGAGGCGTTCTGC
>JBLFZA010000020.1:0-28162 GCA_047610025.1 Bradymonadia bacterium
CGCTAGCGAGCGCTTTGAGCGACTCGCTCACGTATCCAGCGGGCGCTTGGAAGCGCGGGCCCTATACTGGCTCGCGCGCACTCGAGAGCGACAGCTGCGCGTTGAAGACGCCATCGCCGGATACGCGCGCATCGCGGAGCGCTGGCCGGTCGAGTATTACGGCGTGCAGTCGCAGAACCGACTCGAGGAGTGGGCCGCGGCCAGAGCAGAGAACCCGGAGGCGATGGTGCGAGCCTCTCGCGTGGCCCGCATGCATTGGGGTGGCTTCGACGGTGCCCCATCCGCATCGCTCGCAGACGTACAGGCTGCAACGCACTTTCCTCTCAACGAACCCTATGTGCCGCAGATCAGAGCGGACGGGGCCGTGCAGCGCTTTGCGGAGCGTTGGTCATTGCTGTTCCCCGAAGCCCAAAGAGCGGCTGCCTTGCTCGCGGTCGGCGCCCACGAGGAGGCGCGAGTTGCGTTGCGCCCAGCCACTCGTGAGTTCACTCAGATCGACGAGCTCTTCGCGCAGGGGCGCACGCCATCAACGCGTCGCCCGATTCAGCTGGAGACACGGCAATGGTCTCACACTATCGACAACCGTCGAGCTCCGACCGGCTGGTGGGGTGTCGCGCTGACCTCTCCAATGTACCCGGTCCCCGAGCGACGAACGGCCCGAGAGGCGTTCGTCTCCAGACACCTCGAGATTCGCGAAAACCGCGCTGAGATCCGCGAAGACTTGCGAGCGGCGCTGCGCGAAGTCAGCGACCACTATATGGTCCGGCGAGTCATCTTTGACCACGTGCCCCTTGGCTCGCTGTCCGACCCCGAGAACGACCGCTCCGTTTGGTACGAGGCGTATCCCATGGCCTACGGTCACGTGGCGGAGCGCCATCTCGAGGCGCGCAACATGAACCCATTTCTGCTGTGGAGTCTCATGATCGTCGAGAGCGACCTGAACCCGGACACGGTCTCTCGCGCTGACGCGTACGGCATGCTGCAGGTCATCCCAAAGACGGGTGAGCTGATTGCCGGCGGCTTCGGCGAGCCCGATTTTGGCGTGCACTCGCTGACCGGTGTGGAAGACGCCTTCCAGTACGGCGCTTGGTACCTAAACGAGCTCCTCGTTAAATTCGACGGGCAAGAGCTGCTCGCAATGGTCGCCTACAACGCCGGCCCGCATCAAGTCGCCCGCTGGCTTGACTGGCGCGGAGACGAGATGGAACTCGACGAGTTCATCGAAACGGTCCCCTACAGCGGGGCACGCCGCTATCCGATGCGTATCGTGCGCTACATGCAGACCTATCGGCTCATCTACGAAGACAACCCGAGACTCTATATCGGCAACACGCTCGACCTGACGTACGAAGACAACATCTACTACTGAGATGTGCTCGTCGTACGCTGTTCGACTCGGCTGACGTTTCCCGCGGGGTGACGCGGGGCCGAGCCTGAGTTAGAGGCTTCCGAGCACTGGGCTCAGAGGCCCCCGAGCACTGGGCTCAGAGGCCCCCGAGGGCACAGGCTAGAAACGACCGAGCGCCTTGCGACCCAAGTAAAGAGCCGAATCGCCCAGGTTCTCTTCGATGCGAAGCAGCTGGTTGTACTTCGCCACGCGGTCCGAGCGACACAGGCTGCCGGTCTTAATCTGACCGGAGTTCGTCGCGACAGCTAGATCGGCTATCGTCGTGTCTGCCGTCTCGCCTGAGCGGTGCGAAATGACGCTTGTGTAGCGATTACGATGCGCCAATTCGACGGCAGCGAGCGTCTCCGTCAACGTGCCAATCTGGTTGACCTTGATGAGGATGGAGTTGGCGATACCGTTATCGATTCCGCGCTGCAGTTCGTTGACGTTGGTGACGAAGAGGTCGTCGCCTACGAGCTGCACTTTGTCGCCTAAACGCTCAGTCAGCGCCTTCCACCCATCCCAGTCGTTCTGGTCGAGACCATCTTCGATGCTGATAATCGGAAATCGTTCAGCCAAGTCCGCTAAGTAGTCGACCATCTCACCGGAGCCGAGGTCCTTGCCCTCACCGGTCATCTTGTATCGTCCGGCTTCCACGTCGAAGTACTCCGACGCCGCGCAGTCGAGGGCGAACATGAACTGCTCGCCTAATCTGTACCCAGCTCCTTCGACGGCCTTCGAGAGGTAGCTGAGCGCCTGGTCGCTTGATCGGAGGTTTGGCGCGAACCCGCCTTCGTCGCCGACGTTTGCATTCAGCCCGTCCGCCTTCAAGGCCTTCTTTAGCGTGTGAAACACCTCCGCTCCCGCACGGAGCGCTTCGCTGAAGGACTCGAAGCCGAGCGGCATGACCATGAACTCTTGGATGTCCACAGCGTTGTCGGCGTGCGAGCCACCGTTCAACACGTTCATCATCGGCACAGGAAGCACCCGCGCGCTTGGCCCACCGAGGTATCGGTACAAGGGCAAGTCCACGCTCATGGCGGCCGCACGCGCGACGGCCATGGAGACGCCGAGCATCGCGTTGGCTCCCAACTCTGCCTTCGACGGCGTCCCGTCGAGTTCGAGCATCAAGGAGTCGACCTCCACCTGCTGCGTCGCGTCATAGCCGAGCAAAATCGGCGCAATGCGCTCATTGACGTTCGTTACGGCCTTACGCACGCCCTTGCCGAGGTAACGTGAAGGATCGCCGTCTCGCAACTCAAGGGCTTCTCGTTCGCCCGTAGACGCGCCACTCGGCACCGCAGCACGACCAAACGCACCGTCTTCCAGATGAACGTCAACCTCGAGAGTTGGGTTGCCTCGGGAGTCCAGAATCTCTCGGGCCATGATGGCTGCGATAATCATATTCGATGCCTATGTATTAGGGTGCTTGGAGGGCGGTGAAGCCCCGCTGGAAATCTCGCAGTGTACGTTGCGCAGTCTCCGCGCTTCGTCCATCCCAAAGCACGCGATTTCTTCGTTCGCAGCGTCGACGACGATCCCAATATGCCACGGCAAATTGAACAGGGACCGATGCAGCAACTGCACTTGCGGCGTCAGCATCAGCTCTTCGGCGGCGCCAACGAACACCCACCCGATCAGCGCATCACGTGTCGCGACGGCGGCCACGCGCTGCTGTAATCGTCGCCACTCCCGCTTGAGGTCCATCAGCATTCCGAGCACGGACTCGCGCGGGGTCATGTCAAGGTATCCAGTGACTCGTACCGGCGAGATGGCATCTGTCGGCGGCGTGCCGATGAGAAGTCCGCCTGACAGCCCATCCTCGTGCAGACGCGCGGCGCGCGCCCACTCCTCGGCGACCGCCTCGCTGATACTCACAACCCGTTCGGCGTGGACGGCGGAATCAGTCACTCGCTTCCTCCACTGTTGTTGTCGGGATGCGCAGCGCGAGCTCCGCCATCTGTGCGAGGTCACTCGTCGGCGTGGCCTCTCCAGTCAGTGAACTCACTCTCCAACTGACGCGCTGCTCGTCATCACCCTCACGAAAACGGCACGCAACATCGAACACGTTTCGCTCATCGGTCACCCGCAGTTGCCACCCGTCGTACTGGAGCTCGTTGGTGAGCCCACGATACGTAAGCAGCGCACGCACCGCTTCTACCCGTCGCTCATCGGCGAGAACCCACCGCAGAGCGCGACGGCGCGGGTTAGACTCGTCGGCTGGCGCGATATCGAGGTCCAGGGTTCGGGGCCGGATCGCCACGAGCTCCTGCGTTCCGAGCTCGGCGCCTTGCGCCG
The DNA here is from genome assembly GCA_047610025.1 of Bradymonadia bacterium. Lineage (GTDB taxonomy): Bacteria > Myxococcota_A > Bradymonadia > REDH01 > REDH01 > JBLFZA01. The sequence continues at coordinate 3,686 of JBLFZA010000020.1, forward strand.
TGATTCGGTTCGCCTGGATATCACCGGGCTGAAACTCTCGGCTCGTCAAATTGACCTCCCACCACGCGTCCTGCACGGCGCCGTCCTCCCGCCACTGAAAGTAGGCGCGATAGGCGAGGACGTCATCCGTGCGCTCCGGCACGACGAGCCATCCCAACATGTCATCGACTTGAAAAGCCGACTCGCCTCCACGAAAATGAATGAGGAGAGCGGCGCCAAGTCGCGTACCTTGCTCGAAGCGGTGTTCCGTCAGCGCCTCGAGAACTTCGTCGGAGCGATTGAGAGGGCGAAGTTCGTCGTCCAAAGACGCTCGATGCAAGTGTTCCGAGAGGGCATTGCTCGGGACAACACCGCCGCTTCCTTCCGGCGCTAACCCCCTCTCATCTAGCTGCACATACCAGGTCGGGCCAAACTCCACCGCGTGAAGTCGATACGCGTATCTTACCGCGTAGACGCTGGGTGAGACCGTGCGGCGCGCGCTCCATCCAACCGGCTCAATATCCGTTCTAGAGAAGAGTTCGACGCGTGACTCGAGGGCCCCATTCTCCACACGGGCACCAATAGTCTCTCCGCCCACTTCTATGCCTTGCACCCGTCGCATGCACTCTTCGCCGCGTCCGGCGAAGGGGTCGACAGCCGCAGCAGCGGCGGCCGTTGCCGCACCCGTATTGGGCAAGGCAGAAACCTGCGCCTCTCGCTCTCGATGGTCCAGAACCTGCCTGGCGAGCGCGATCAGCAGAATGATGACAACGACGCCTGCTCCAATCAGTAGGCGCTTGATTTGCTCGCGCTCGCGTCGCCTCATGAGCGCACTTTTTGCTCGCTTCGGAGAGCAGACAGGCCAACGAGGAGAGCGGCGAGCAGCGCTACGATAGCCGCCGCGATACTCGCGCGCTTCGTGGCATGCTCATCACGCTGGCGATTCAGAACCAGTAGCCCCGTGTTCCTGGCGACTTCTGCACGGTAGACCCGGGCAACGGAAGCGTCTTCCGCAGCCTCAAGACGGCCCGAGAGGCGGCTCTCAATCCGTCCGATCTGGTCGGGCGTGATACCGTCTAGCTGGTATCGACGAAGCTGCTGTGCTTGCGAACTTCTTAGATCCTCAAACTCTGTTTGTGCGGCCAAACGTTCAGCTTCGAAATTCTGGGTTAACTCATACACTTGCGAGTGCAAATGACTCGGATACCCAAACTCCACGGTGAACGTGCGCACGCCAAACCAAGTCCCCACCGTCAACAGCGCTATTGCGACAAGGCCGACCACCAGGTCTCGCGCCAATGCGCGCGGAGCCGGAGCCCGCGTGTGGAGCGCTCGCGCAACGGGTCTGGCGACATGCGAAGAAGAGGCCCGCTGAGCCGGCTTGCTGGGTCGATCAAAGCGGGACATTCCGCTCGCGCTGCTACTGTTCGTCTCCGATGCCTGAGCGATAAAGTCAGCGGCGGGGGCGCCTAGCGCAATCGGCGGAGCGGGCGGCGTGTTGGCAGCCTCCGAGGTCGACGAATCTCCTCGCTTCACGTCAACGAGTGGCTTTAGCCCGGACGCCTGAAATGAGTCCGTCTCCAATCGGCTGTGCCGCGTGACATCGTCGTCGGAGTTGAAGAACGACTCGGCCTCCGAGACGCCAGCGCTACCCAGCATTCCGTAGCTGCTCGACCGCGCCGATGGATCCTGCCCCATATTGGTCGACTCAACGGCTGCGGCGAGACTCCCGAAGCTGCTCGCGTCGTAATTCGTCGCTCGCTGCGGGCTGAGAGGAGCGACCGCCTGCGCCGCGGGTGCTCCGGCCGATGCCCAAGGATTAGCGGACGAGGCCGTTCCGCGCGCCAACTCCAAGGACGACCTGTCTGGCAGAGGAAGCTCCGATGTTTGCCGTGCAGCGAGCACGGACCCAACGGCCGCGGCTTCTCCCGTTCCCGGTTGTTGATTGATCGCCGGCTGTGCGGGCGGCTGACTGAACATTGCCGCGTGGTCCGCTGCGGTAATCTGCATGGCCTGAGAGCGCGCGTTGGCATCGAGCTCGCGAAGGCGCTGCCAATCAACGCTGAGCGTCTTGATGGTGCGCGCGCCTGCGACCACGAGCGCGCCGTTCAATTTATCGAACGCGACACGGTAGACAGGACTCGAGTCGAAGAACCAGTCGATGAGGTCGCCGTCTGTGCTGTTCCAGATCGCCACGTGACCGTCTGCGCCGCAAGTCACGATGAAGCGTCCGGCGTACGCGAAATCGATGTCATACACTGCGCCGTGGTGGCACATGTCAGACCCGATCTGCTTGCCCAACTCCAGATTCCACATTCGCGCGGTCTGGTCACCGCCAGTGGTGAGTAAGACGCCCGATTCCCCGTTGAACGCGGTGTTTGTAATCGCTCCGTGGTGAGCTTGAAACTGAAGGTGACGGCGGCCACCCTCTAACTCCCAACAGACCACACGCCCAGTGTTGTCGCCTGCCAGCGCGAGCATATCGTTCCAGATGAACTGAACGGCCGTTGGGACTTTGCTGATACGGAGGAGGTGTGCGGCCTTGAGTGTCGTCGTATCCCAAATCGAGATCTGGCCCATCGTGTCAGCCGCCATCGCGCGGCTACCATCCGCGGAAATGGCGACGCGCCCGACGGGGAGTTGATGACCGCGGAACACCTGCGGCTGGCCAAAGTGCGCGTCCCTGTCATTCAGGCGATAGAGATGCGCTCCGAGGCCAGCGGCTGCGACAACCGTGTTGCCATCGCGCGACATTTTCAAGTCCGCGACCGGCAGGATGTGGGTTGGCCATCCTTCTCGATTCTTGTCTGAGCCAACCGGAAGCAGTGCGTCCTCTAGCTGGGCCCCGACATCCGACAGGCCGGCTTCGACGTGCCTGCGCTCAAGATGCTGCGACTGGTCGATGCCCCAGAGTTCAATGGCGCTGTCTACCCCGCACCACCCGGAAACGAGCCGTCGGCCCTTGGGGTGCAGGCACAACCCTGCATTGGCGCCCCGGCCTGACGATAAAACCTGTTCCACCTTGATCGTGCCGTACGACGGCGAGGATCCAGGGGTCATGTCAGAGGCTGACGTCATCTTCGCGGCATCGAGGCTGACAAAACAGGCGGTGGAGAGAGGGCGACAGCGGCTCCGTGCCCCATTGTTCGAGGGAGCGCCAGACAAGTCAAGAATCCCTCAGCGCTGACCAAAATCGCCATGCACACTTTGCGCAGACCAGCAGCTTCGCACGCCCGCCAACACGGCATCAATCTGCGCGCTCGCACCCGAATCACGGCCCGCAGCGTCCCACTCGCCATCGCGCATGACTTCGCGCTCTCTGCTTAGGTCCAAGCCAGGCCCGCGCGTCTCGCTTGTGTAGACGAGGGCTCGCAGCCGAACCCGGCCGCCCTCCCCATCGTCCTCCCACGTGGTGCGGAAGTGTCGCAGGCTGAAATCCGCGCCGTTGAGCCCATAACCTTCAGCCGCGGTGCTCGCGACAGCGCAGTCGTAGAGGATGGCTTCCTCGTCGTCTGGCACAATAGACGCGGACTGTGCTCGCGGTGAGCCCGCACACCCCAACGCCGCAGCGCAGATGAATCCGGTCAGCGCCAAAGGTAGAATCCGCTGGTAGCAGGCGTCGTGCACGTTCTAGACTCGCGTGTTCAAGATGACTGACTCCTTACATGAGATCGCAGTGAAGGTCCCTTCGCCTCTCCAGCTTATCCGCTGCACGCGCCGAACTGTACGTGGGGTCGCCATCGCCGCGCTCCTCTCAGCTTGCGGCGGCTCTCAAACGACGGTGGTTGAACGCCCGGAAGTTCTAGAGACAGCGCAGTCTGGGGAGTCCACTCGGCAGTCGTCGACCGGCTGGGCGGGCGCGCGCGCCTACTCGCTCGGAGCTGAGGCGCTCGACACGGGCAACTATCCGGCGGCGGTCGTTGCGTTTACCTGGGCCATCGAAGAGGCGCCCGATCGCGTAGAGCCTTGGCTCAATCGAGCCATTGCCTACGTGGCGCTGCGGCGATTTGCGGACGCTGACCGCGACATCGAGCGAGCGCTACTGCTCGCGCCAGAGTCCTCGAACGTCGCGCTCGCGGCCGCGAGCCGCGCGGTCGCTACGCTACGCTACGATGACGCGCTCGAGTTACTTGATGCCGCGGAGGTGACAGGGGCAGAGGCGGAGGCAGAGCTGATCCGAGGCTGGGCACTTGCCGAAACAGGGTACCTCGATGACGCGTCTCGGGCATTCAACACGGCGCTTCAAACCCCCGCACTCGAAGCCTCCTCGCACTGCGGGCTTGCACGCGTGGCCGAACATCGCGGGCAGCTAGATGTCGCCATCGCCAGCTATGAGGCGGCGCTCGCTGTCGCGCCGCAGCATCGAAGCGCGCTGAGGGGCCTCGGCTTGCGATCGCTCGAAGCGGGCCGGCCTGACGCGGCGCGCCGCGCCTTCGATGCCCTGCTGCGTGAGCTTCCGGATAACGATCCCGACCGATCGTACATAGAGGCGGCTCGAAGCCGAGCACGATGACGCTCCCCGTGTCGGATCGCGTCCGAATCCGCGCCGCAGCAGAGACCGCAATTCGGGCCTACTTCGCGGCTCGGTCAGTCCTCGAAGTTTCCGTGCCTTGCCTCGTGCAAACGCCAGCAATGGAGGCACATCTTGTCGGCATTGAGGCAACTCCCCGCTACGCCCACATCGGGCGGCGCTTCCTGCACACGAGTCCAGAGTTCGCGATAAAGGCGACCTTTTCCGAGCTCGATGCTGACGTGTTCACCCTCGCGCGGAGCTTCCGCGACGAGCCCCTCACGCGATGGCACCACGTCGAATTCACCATGCTTGAGTGGTACCGCCGCGGCGGTCTTGATCTCTTGTACTGCGACGTCGCCGCCCTCCACGACCAGGTCTGTGATGCTGTTGCGCAGACACTCGGAGTGCCCTCTCCTCCCCAGTGCTCGTTCAAGACGACGCGCCTCGCCGATGCGTTCCAGAGCACCTGCGACGTCGACATTTTGGTGGCTGATCAGGCCACTCTGTTAGCGTCTTGCCGGGACGCCGGCATCGACGTCCGCGATGAGTGGGACTGGGACACCTTGTTCACAGTTCTCTACGCGGAGTGCGTGGAGCCGTCCTTGGCCACCCAGCAACCCGAGTTTGTGACGCACTTCCCCGCTTCGCAAGCCGCGCTCGCACGGCTCGACCCCGATGACAGCCGACAGGCGCTCCGCTTCGAGGCCTACGTGAGAACCACGTCCGGTCCAGTTGAGCTCGCCAACGCGTTTGCCGAATTGACCGACTCGGCGGAGCAGCGCGCGCGATTCGAACACGACCAACACACGCGCGCCCAAGCGAGCCTCGAAGTGTATCCGATGCCGGAGGCGATGCTCAAAGGCATCACGCAGATGCCAATAACGAGCGGGATTGCGCTAGGGGTGGAGCGTCTGCTCGTCTACGCAACCGAGAGGCTCACCGGTGAACAGCTCACCGTGCGAGACTTTCTGCTCGGAGAGCCGACGCACGCCTAGCCAGCCAGCGGCGCGGCCGCGCGAGTGACGCTAGACGACGTCAACCCGCAGGATCTCGTTGCCCACGTACAAGTAGTCGCCGTGGGCAAGATCCGCCTTCCCATCAATGCGGATGTACGTGCCGTTCGTCGAGCTCAGGTCATCTAACTGAAACGAACCCGACGAGGTGCGGCTGATCTTGCAGTGCGACGCCGACAGGTTCTTGTCCGCCGAGAACGCGATTGTGCTGCCGTCTCCACCAATCGTGAGCTCATCGCCGCTTGTCGTCGAGCTGAGACCGGCTTTCCCACCTTCGAGCATCTGTTGCACTCGAAAGGTCCCCTGCCGACGTGGGCTGGTGAAGAAGAGCGTGCCAGCCTCATTCGGAAACTCCTGTTGCTCAGAAAGTTCGAAGAAGCGGAACACCTGTCGACCAACGCGGAACCAATCTCCGTCGCTGAGCGCGTGCGTACCCTTGATGCGCGTGTAAACCCCATTCGCGGAGTCGAGATCTTCGACGTGCAGCTTTCCGCCCTTACGCACAAAGGCGCAGTGCTTCGGGCTGAGCGTCTCGTCTTCCTTTAAGACGACCGCGTCTGCCGCGCGCCCGGCTTCAGCGCGCTCAGCGGCGAGCACGAACGAGAGGCCCGGAGGACACACGCCCGCAACCACAGTCACGCGCGCAAGGCCGGGCTGCATCAGGGCGCCCATCGGTTCGGTATTGTGCTTGCTCTTGGCCACGGGTTCCTCGGCAGGAGTACTGAACGAATTAAGGGAGCAGTCTATCGCCCGCCCGTTGACGTGGTCAAGTGCGGCTCACCAGGTAGTCGCAGCCCTTACACGAGGGTCAATGTCGGTGAGACACCGCGCTTCTAGGCGTGAGCGCAGCTCGGCCGGCCATGCAGCAGAGACCGACCAAACACGCAGCTTCACCAGAACCGGGAGCTCTTCCCACTTTGTCTCCAACCAAGAGAGTGAGCGCTGCGGGTCAAGGTGTGCGGCTGCCCCAATCGCCTCGATTTGCACGCTGACAAAGGGGTCTTCGGCCAGTAAAAACAGCTGCTCGATAATCACAGGCTCCGGCATCTCCGCCGCGGCCGCGGCCGCAACCAGTCTCCTCTCCCACTCTTCGCTACGAAGCGCATCCGAGAGCAAGCGAACGCCATCATCGCCACCAAAGCGCGCGTACGTGGCGAGAGCCTCGCCCGCCAGCGCGTGTGGGCCGTCGAGCGCATCCGCAGCGTGCGACAACAAGCGATCCGTTTCCACACCGGAACGTCGCCAGACCTCGAGGGCGAGCGCCCGAATCGTCGGCGAAGCCGAAACCGCGACGCCGCCCAGCGCTTCCAAATCGCTGGCCACCAGCTCTCGCATCAGCGGCTGCCACACCGTCGAAACTGTAGAAGAGTCATCCTCATCAGGTGCCAGCGAATCTCGTGCCAGCAGGAGCGCCCGCTGCGCGCTCTGACCATCTCGAGCCAGCGCAGCGCTCCACTGACGCATCATCGCTTGCACCGCTGGCGGGCGCGGAGGGCTGGGCGCCCCTTGCTGACGAAGCAGCTCATCCAGCAGCCCATCCACGTCCACGCCGACCACGGTGTCGCCCACCAAAACGAGTTCATTGGGGTAGGCCAGCAGTGGTCGTCCTGGAGAAGACAGCGAGCGCAGCGCCTGAGCCGAAATCCTGGCCTCAGCGAAGAAATACGCCGAGACCAGCGTTTCAGCTGACTCCGCGTCCATTGGCAATTGGCCCAGCGCCCACGCCGCGGCCGTCGCTGTAAACACTCCTGAGTGCTCCACCGCCACTCGCAACAACACGGTCTCAGTCCCGTCCTCCGACGCGCCGGCAGCCCAAGCGGCGGCGCGTCGCACCCTATCGTGCTCGTCATTGAGCCCCTGGCTGACCATTGCCGGCTCGAGCGCCGACTGCCGTGCGAGACCGACAATCGCTAGAGAGCGCGCGAAGGATTCTGCTCGAGGATGGTTCCAGACCTCAACCAGCGATGCGACAGCGCCGTCCCCGCCTGAATTGCCCAGGGCCCACAAGGCGAGCAGTTGCTCACTGCCCGACGTCTCGGTGGCAATTCTCGCAAAGGCAGGTGCCGCTGCGGGCGAACCAATTCGGGCGACCGCAACCATCGCGCGCCAACGAAGAGATGGATCATCGAACAGACGCGCCAGCGGCAGCGTTGCCCCCTCGGTCCCGTGGCGGCTCAGCAGCCCAAGCGCGCGTTCGCGCAGTCTCAAGTCATCACTGACAAGCGCATCAAGCAGCGGCCGAGACGCGCGTCTGGTTAACGAAGACAGCGCTGCTCTGGCGTCTTCTCTGCCGAGTGCGTCACCGTAAAGCGCAGCGTTCTCCAGAGGAACAACCGTCGCGTCGAACGCCTCGACCAGCAGCCGGAGATAGGTCACCCCGCGTTCAGGATCATACATCCTGGCTTCGAACACGCCGAGCAGCCCATCGAGGCCTCCGCTTGCTTCGCCAAGGGTGATGGCTTCTCGGCCCGCCTGCAGAACATCCGCCTCGTCGGTCGAGTTCTCCACGATACTGCGGTAGAGGCCCGCCGCCTCTCGAGGACGATCGAGCGCCAAGTAGACTTCCGCTAGTGCGAACGCGGGTTCGTAGCCACGCTCATTGAGGAGCAGCGCCTGGCGATACGCCATCGCAGCCTCTTCGAGCTGCAGCATCCTGCGGTAGATGTCGCCAAGCCGGGCGTGACCGGACGCGTCGTCTGGGTTCAGCGAGACAGCGAGCTGTGCGAAACGCACCGCCTCTACGTCGTCGTAGTTGCGCAGCGAGAGTTCGGCCAAGCGTTGGTAGGTGTCACGTGCACGCCCCGGGCTGACCTCGGCAATTCGCACAAGCACCTCAATGGCCTCCGCGATCCTGTTCTGCCGACTCAGAATGGATTCCAGCGCTAGCAGCGCGATGAGGTCATCGGGATGGCTTGCTAGGCGCGTTGCGTAGACATCTTCGGCCGCGCGGTCGTCATCCACGAAGCGGAACGCCGCGCCCAAGAAATAGGCAGCCTCAGCATCATCCGGATCCGCTTGAAGCGCGAACCGGCGGTCTTCGACGATATCCGGAAGTCGCCCAAGCTCATCGTTCAGCCGAATGATCGCGCCGCGGGCCTCCGTCCGAGTCTGCGGCAGCGCGGTGCGCTCATAGAGCATCGTCCAGAATCGCAATGAGGCTGGAAGCACACCTGTCGACTCATAGAGCTGCCCGAGCTCGCGAACGACTCGATCGTTCTCTGGTTCAAGAGAATGCGCTTCCACGTACGCCTCGATAGCCTCTTCGTTGAGTGCGTGGTCAGCGAGCACTGCGCCATACGCTGCGAGCGCCTCGGCGCGAGGTCGAATGATCCGTAGCAACTCAGCCCACGTGTCCTCCGCCTGCGAGCGGCGCCCGTCCATGAAGTGAAACTCACCGAGGGCGACGTAATTGCCCGGCACGTCTGGCTGGATTCGCACCAGTCGCTCGAAGATCTCGCGCGATTTGCCCATCTCGTCGAGTCGACTGTAGCGCTCCGCGACGTCCAACAAGATGTGAGGCGTGCTGCGAAATCGTTCCGCGAGTGAGTCGAGTTCGTCGACGGCCTCCGCTCGCAAGCCTGTGCGTCGGTAAACATCAACGAGCCGAAATCGGACATCGGCGTCGCCCGGCTGCTCACGAGCCAGCGCTCGGAGTTGGTCGAGCACCGAGTCCATCTCCCCACGTCGCTCCAGCATCCGAATGAGCGCCATACGCGCTTCCACCGATCGACGGTCATTGGCCACCGCAGAGCGATAGGCCTCGACAGCTTGCTCCGTCTGCCCGAGCTCGTCGTACAACCCGGCGATAATCATCCACTGTCGCAACGTCGGACGACGCCAGTCGTCAACGAACTGCCGCACGAGCAGGTCGAGCTCACCATTCTCTCGGTAGAGCGCGATCACTCGCTGCTCGATCTCACGGCGCAACCAATACCCTTCATCAACGAGCGACGCCGCGCGCTCGTAGGACGCAAGCGCGGATGTGGCGTCGCCCATTAGCGCCTGCACGTCAGCTTGGTCCTTAATCGCCATCGCTCGCTGCCGGGTGTCGCGCCCGGCCAACTCCTCCACAGCCTCATACTGCGCCAGTGCTTGTTCATAGCGTTGGTGCTCGATCATGACGCTCGCGAGATCGGCACGCACATAAACGTCCGAGGGGTCGATAGCGACGAGTTGGGCACCCCACTCTTCTGCCGTTTGCCAATCTCTACGCTCGAACGCCAAGTCCGCCAGTTCCTGAAGCAGGTCAGAGCGGTCGTCATCGTCCGCAGCGCCCTCGAGCGCACCGATATAGGCCGCTTCGGCAGGCTCTCGCTGTTCGAGGGCGCGGTAGGCATCGCCCATGGCGTGCAACGCCACCGAAGAGGGAGGTTGCGCGTCGACAGCTCTCGAGTAGGCGACTACTGCCTCGTCATATCGTCCGGCGTGCATCAGCAGATGACCAAGAATCAACGCGTCGGCCAGGCTGGAGTGGTCGGCCGCGCTCTGCTCTTGGAAGTCTGCGAGCATACGGTCAAAGCGCGAGCCGCCTCCCAGCTCTTGCAGGAGCCGGTCGAAAATGGCGCCGCGCTCCGGCCGCGCTCTGACGATCGAGAGATACCGGGCGATGATCTCCTCGCGACGCTCTGGACTCTCGTCCACACCCCAATCATCCTGCGCAGCTGCTGGCCGAGGAGCAGTTAACATCGTGAGCGTCAATGCGCAGCAAAGGACCGTGTTGGCGCGCGAGAGAAAAGAAGTCATCGGTGGGCGGAATTGTAGAAGCATTGTAGGCATTTACGTCCGGGCAGCGGTTGACCGTGCCCCCCCATAACGCTAGACCGCGCACTTCGCTCTCGCAAGCTGCGGCCCCACAGCCCATGTTTTCTCGCCGTCGCGGTAAAATCCACCCGTACCGAATCTTCTTCTGGACCGCTGTCGTGCTCGGGACGGTGCTGGCGATTCTTCAGCGCTATCCGATTACGCTCGAGGCCAACGACCCGACGTTGGACGGCCAAGCGGTAAGCTTCGACGGTCGCGGCGACGTGATGATCGTACTGGACTCCGAAGCCATCGAGCAAGCCAACGCTGCTGGAAGGCTCGATCGCAGCTATGTTTGGGTGGATCTCATCCGCCAAGAGATTGGGCCTGTGCGCACTCTTGAGTCCGAGCTCTTCTCGCTTAGCGCCATTGAAGACGTGCGCACACTCGTCATCACGACAAGCGCGGCGACTGGGGCGATGGAGCAGCGCGTCGGGGAGCTAGAGGCCTTCGTTCGCGGCGGAGGGACCCTGGCGTTGGAGTTGCCAACAGGCGCGCTACGCACCGCCTTCGCGGCGGACGGAGCGGGAGGGTGGCGTAGACCGAACGAGATCACGGCCGCGGACGGCATCGACGGACCGCTGCGCGACGAGTTATTCGCTGTTCCGCTGCTCGCGCGCTTCCTCGGCAGTACGACTCCTCTCGAAGGCAGCCAGACGCTTCTGGCCTTCGATGGTTCGCCTGTCGTCTACGCCAGAGTGATGGGAGAGGGAGAAGTCATCATCTTCGACTTCGAAGTCGCGATACAGATCTCCCGTCTTCAACAAGGCGTGCCGGACGAATCCGGTCGTGTGACAGCTCGACGCTTAGGCGACCCCTTGCGGACATCCGATCTCGCGGCCACGCCCGCGCTGCTCGACGCGACGATTCCCTATGCGGACTTGCTCGAGCGCTACATTGCGCACGGCGTCCTCGGGCACCACGCGCCGATGTTTGCGCTCTGGCCCTATCCCAAGGGCGGACGCGGCGCGCTGATCTCCACGCACGAGAGTCGCCACCTCAACGGGCGACCCTTGTGGATGTCGATTCACGAGCGGGGGGTAGATGCACGCACCACGACATTCGTCGAGCCCCCGCCTGAAGTGATCCCGGGCGAGACTCTTATCGACGATCCCGAGTTTGCTGGCCATGCCGCGCTTCTGTGGGTTCTCGACCCGCGAGAGGCCAACTTGTACCGACGCTACGGAGCCTTTGGGCTCGCTCCGCTCCGTCAGAGCCTGACGCTCGTGGACCAACTCGAACAACTGCAAGATGCCCTCGGCGAGCGCGCCGATATTCGCGGCGTGAGAATTCGCGATGGCCGATGGACGCGGGACATAGTCGAACCTTTCCGCGCGATGGAGGCCGCTGAGTTAAGCTACTCCACGAGCTACGGGTCCCACCCGGACGGTCCTCAAGGCATCCTCTTCGGCACCTGCCAACCGTTCACCCCTGCCGATCTCAACGGTCTGCCCTTCTCGCTGCAAGAAGTCCCGGTGTGCTTCAAAGACCCGACGGGGGAGGAAGACGCAGCGCGCTTCGCGGAAGCGCTCGACAGCGCCTCTACCTACGGATTTGCTCTCCACCTGCTCACCTCTTCAGACCGGTTCCGAGCGCGGCCCGATCTGCCCACCTTCGATGTCTGGCGCGACGCTCTCCGCGAAGCAGAACAACGTGAGATGTGGGTTGGAGGCGCAGGTGAGCTCGTCGCCTTCTGGCGAAAACGTGAGCAAAGCGAGCTCCGGATTATCTCGGTCGAGGTCGTCTCACGGAACTCGGAAGGCGAACCGCGAGCGGTCGAGTACACCGTCGAAGCGGAGACAGGCGGGCGCGGACTCATGATGATGGTGCCGGGCGAGTTCGACGGACTGACCTTCACTGCGGCCACGCGCGCAGGCCAACAAGCCGTGGTGCCGGGTTTGGTCGATGAGGTGCTGACGACCGAACTTCCGTGGTTGCAGGGTGAGGCGCATCTCATCCCGCTCCTGCCTGGCTTCACGACCGTCGGCATTCGGTACGAGCGATAATGGCGCGCATACGATTCACACGACGTGCGAGTGGACCTACGCTCGAGATTGCCTTGACGTTGGTCGCCATCTTGGTCGCCGTCGGCTGGTGGTTGGTAGGCCGTCCGATACAGTTGGACCCGCTCCCTGATGATACGGCCTTCGCCGACTCGTCCCCCCAAACCGCGAGAGCGGACGTTTTGGTCGTATTGCCGACGGTGGCCGAAGCTCTGACCTTAGACCAACTGAGCACGGACGAAGGTTGGTTGAACCTCGTAGAACAAGAGGTTGGGCCCTTCCGGACGGTGGATACCAGCGCGCTTAGCCGAAGCGTGATGGACGCTTCCGCGTTGGTTATCATTCCACGACGGGCTGCATCGCAGCTCGACCCCACCCAAACACAGTTCGTTCGCAACTGGGTCGAAGACGGCGGAACAGCCATTGTTGAGCAGCCAGAGGGGCCGTGGCGTGGCGTCGTCGGACAGGCATTCAACGGCGCGCGTTACCGCGACACTCGCCGAATCACGAGCTTCGATGGCGCCATCGCGCGTGGCGAGCTGCGCGCCGACATCTTGGAGATGCCGCTCCGCACCACGCTACTCCCCTACTCCCCTCCAAACCTAGCGCGAGGCCGTGACTATCAGGTCTTGCTTGAGGTCGACGGGCAACCGGGGATCGTCGGGCTCAACCTCGGGCGGGGGCACGTCATTCTCGTGCTCTTCGACTTTGGGCGCGCCATCACCTTGACCCAACAGGGCCAGCCGAATCCCGACTTCAGCATTCGCCGCGCGGAGAACGACCCTCGACCCGCAACAGTTGGCTCGACGGAGCAGCTTGTCATTGACCCAGCACTGACGGCATCAGCGATCCCGTTCATTGATCTACTCGAACGAAACCTGCTCTATCTGGCCGACACCAACCGGCCGTTAGCGCGCCTGTGGTACTACCCTGCGACCTACCGCGGCGCGTTGCTTGTTGGCCACAGCGAAGCTCGCTTCGGCAACGCTGTGAGCTACATGCCCGAGTGGGAGCACAGCGCGGAAGAACGGTCGACGACCTTTGCGGTCGCGACGAGTCTTTCGCCCGAGACCTTGGCGCGCTTCAGCCGAACCAGCGCTGATGTTCAGCTTCAGTGGGTGCCGGTCGCCCATCCCGCAGTCCCCCAACGAACATGGGGAATTCGTGGATTCCGCCCCGTTCGGCGCGCGATGAATCTCGAAGAGCAGCAAGCCGCGCTCAACCATGATTTGATTCCCTACGGGCCGGTGAGCGTCTCACGAACCATCGATGGTCTATGGAGCCCAGACTACTTTGATGCATTCAGACGACTCACGGCCGCAGGAGTTCAGCTCGATGTGAGCTACGGCCCATCGCCAGCGACATTGTCTGCGTCCGAGGAGAGCATCGGCTATCTTTTCGGCACCGGCCTGCCCTTCCGACCGCTGGATCGAACCGGCCACAGGTTTCCGCTCTGGGAGCTGCCCGTCTCCGTAGATGCCGCCGCAAACGGCTACACGCTGGCGCGCGTTCGACAGCTCATCGTGGACTCGTCCGAGGGCTACCACACGACGATCGCTGGAGATTGGAGACCGGACGTGATGACCTGGCGACCGAGCTTCGATGCTCTCGAGGGGTGGAGGCAAGCCTTCTCGCTGGCAAGGTCTCAGGAGCTCTGGGTCACGACCTACAGCGAGTACGCGGAGTTCCTGCAGCGGCGCAGCATGTCCACGCTCACGTCAGAGTTCTCCGTCGAGCAGCGGCGTCTTACAATCGCCGTCGAAGCCATCGGCCCCGAGCGAGGACGGACCGAAGTAGAGCTACTCACGCCCGCACTCGCCTTTCCTGCACGATACGAAGGTCGGCCCGTCGAGAGGCTTATCATCGACGGCGAGTTGCAAGACGCTGGGTCGTTGGGATTGACCGGCGACCGCGTACTCCATCTGCTGCCCCTCACACCGGGTGAGCATCGCGTTCAGGTCGTCTATGGCAGCCCGCTGGACCCGGTCGGCGTTCCGTAGTCCCCGTTCGGCGCGACTGCACGACGCGCCCACCGCCAACCGAGCCTTTGCCCTCGTGGCAGGCTCGTTGGCTAGGGCAGGCAGGCGTAGCGACGGAGATAGAGCGCATCACCAGCGTCGCTCCGCTCGCGCCATACCAAGTCCACTCCTCGCTCGCTCGAAAGCAACTCGATGCCGTCAACCGCTACCCCTCGCTCACCGACCGCGGAGAACGGCGCGAAGCGTGGCTGTCCGTCGTTTCGGTATCGTGCGATCCACACGTCGCTTTGCTCCAGACGGCGCCCTTCCCAAGCGACGAAGAGTTGGTCATTCCAAAGCGCGATATCAACGCCGTCCACGTCTTCGTAGTCTCTGCCGACGGCCACACTGGCGAGCACCGTGCCCTCGGCTCCACGCAACGCCTGAGCTTCCTCAGCGCTGAGCGTTAAGGCTCGAAACTCTGTCCCGTCCGTCTCTGATGACCAAACGGCCGCCCATCTCGAGACCCCGTCGCTCTCGACTTCAACGTGAGAGATCGTGACCTGCTGCTCGGGCATCTCCGGCTGAAGCCGAGCCGTTCCGACCGGCGCACCGAGCTCATCGACGATGAGAATATCCAAGCGCTCGCGGCCGTCGATGACAATGGGCGTCACCGCCAAGCCCAGCTCAGCGACGGCCGCGGCATCGAGGCTCAACGCGGAGGTGTTGTTGGGGGAGACGTCGCGTTCGACTACGACTTGATTTGGTGTCACGACGCCGGAGAGCACCAGCGCGCCTTGTCCGACCGTTTGCCGCCAAAGCGCGATACGATTGGTGCCAACGCGGAGCACATGCTGCTCATCGACCAAGGTCCGCTCGTTCGCGCGGTGCGCAAGGATGACCGCTGGCGGGTCTGTGCCGGCCGGATCGAAGCTCGCTATGACCGCCTGGTCACGCCCCGCTGCGTTCGCGCGCCAGGAGAAGTCAATCGTCCATACGCCGTCGATCTCCCGAGCCGTCGCGATGGGTTCAAAGGGCGTGAGATCATCATTTGCTGGAGCGAGCCGAACAGCGCCGAGGGTTGGGTCGACGACGTCTTGAATGCGCGCGCCTGTGTCCACGAAGCGCAATAATCCGAGCCCGCTTTGCTGCGCGAGCGCGACGACAATCTGCTCCGCGTTGCCGCCGATAGCGACCGCGAAGTCGTCAATCTCAGACGGCGTCTCCTGCAAGAGAACGGCGTCTCCGATCGGCTCGCAGCCCGCGGCGACACACTCGGCCCCGGCTGCCGAACACACAAAGCCCGGGACGCAGTCTGTATCGACGGCGCAAGACTCCTCGCACGCGACGTTGCTCGAATCGCAAACGTACGGCGCGCAAGCGACATCTTCGCAGTCCGCCGGTACGTCGATGATTAGGCTGCACCCGACGAGCGAGAAGCTGAGCGCAGCAACAATGCGTCGTAGACCCACTAGAACCCCCAGCGAAATGCGACGCCGCTGCGGCCTCGGTTATCCATTGTCGGCGCAAGCACCAAGTCGCTGGAAGACCAGCGGTCGCGTCGCTTTTTCGCGACGACCTGCATCACCACACCACCGGCCACGAGCGCGACGCCCGTGCCGATCGTGAGATCGGCGACGAGGGCCTGTCGACGCGCGCGACTACGAATGTCCCCTCGTTCAGGATTCGAACGGTCATTACGGTAGTCACCGGCTGAGCCACTCGCCATAACCCCCAGCACGGCACCGGTCGCGATCGAAGCGCCACCCGCGCCAATGAGCGCCCAGCCTCCTCGCCGTAACCCTGCCGTTTGTTCATCGTCGAACCCCTGCACGCGCTGCATTGGGGCAAAGATTGTGTGCTCCGCTGCCGTCCCCACTGTCACGCGTAGTCGATAGGTCTGCCACCCCTCCCCGCGAACCGCGATGTCGTAGTCTCCTGGGGCAAGCCTCACGCCCTCAAGTGGAGTGAGACCGCGCAGATCGCCGTCTACCTCAACGGCGAGCCCATCGGCTGGCGCGAGAACCGAGAGGAATCCCGGCACCGCCGGGACGAAGTCCTCGATGCCGGCGCGGGGGGCGAGCGCGTACTCCCGCACTGCCTCAGACGCCATCGTGACCGCGGCTGTTGCCGTGATCGGATGGAACCCTTCTAGTTCGAGCCGAACTCGAACGTCACCTGTCGCCAAACGCCGAGCGGTGTGGGGGGTGATCCCGACGAACTGGTCTGCGATGAACAACGCGGCACCGGAGGGGTCTGACTCCACTCTCAGGTCGCCACGCGGAGTAAACTCAGCCTGCTGGATCGTCGCCGGGTCGTAGCCCTGCATCGCCAAGGAGGCTTCGATTTCGTCTACTCTCTGCTGCGCCGACGCAACAACCTGCGCAGTAGGACTCGATCCCAAGAGGTCCAGAAAAAGCCGGTGCGCGTTGGGCAAGTCACCCATCTCTTGGTGGGAACGGGCGAGATTGAACAAGATCACGGGGTGAGGGTCGAGGTTGTAGGCTTCCTGGAACAGGATCGCAGCGTCGGCGAACTCTCCTATCCGGAACAGCTCACCCGCTTGCTCAGTCAGCAGCGCGGGTTGCTCTTGTTGCGCGAACGCTGTCGATGCAGCGAACGACAGAAGCAGCGCCACAACCAATGCCCGAACCGTCACGGGCGGATCACGACGACGTCGACAACTCGTGGTTCGGCGCGGGCATCGATTCTCTGCGTCACAACCAAGCGTCCTTCATCGTCCACCGCTTGCGCACTGTGAAACCCGAGGGCGCCTGTCACCGGAGTCCCGCCGCCGGCGATCACGCCACCGACATCCCATCCGCCTGCAAAGGCTGGGCTCTCTAGCACTTCGTGGAAGGTCGCATCTTGGAAGGTTATCCACGCGCCGTCCGCCGTCACGACGAGAGAGGCGTCCGCACCGACGCGGCTCACCACGGGCTGAAGGCAACGAAGCGGGTCGCTGGGGTCTTGCTCGTAGCAACGAAGCCCCTCATCAACGACGGAGATCGTGCCTGCGCCAAGCGCCGCGACACGAAGTGCGCCTGTCCCCAAGTCCGCGTAGGCGATCCATCGTTCGCCAGCGGGATCGAGCACTAAGTCGGGGAATGCGCCGACGTCTCCGGTGTCGATCTGCTCACCCGAGTCTTCATCGAGACCTTCGCCGTCGATAACCTCGAGTACTCCGCCTGTCAGAGCGTCTGCGTCGACAACTCCGTACAGGAGGTTGCCACGAGAGCGGTCGTAGAATGCCACGCCAACGCTGGCACCGCTGATGCGCTCGGCGTCAACGTACAGCGCGCCAATGCGCGGCACTTCGTCTAGCGCGCTCGGCTCTGCGAATGCGGCACATGCCGTCGTGCCGTCCTCATTTTCGAAGCACGCGTCCGCCTCTGCACATCCACCGCAATCGTCATTATCCGTGCTTCGCTGGCACACGTTGAGGTCGCCACGACAGACCGTTCGGCCGCCACACGCGTCCCCGCAAGGTTGGGTCAGCGGGATGGAGAAGACGGCTACCGGAACCGTGAAGTCTTCGGAGCCCGCGGGCGTCGTCGTTTGAGCGCGGACAACGCGCACTTCCGTTGCGATGTTTACATCGTCCTCCGCTTGAACGCGCGGCGCGACATAGAAAATCACCGGCGCGCCGTTCTCGGCCAATACGATGTCCGTAAACCAACCGGCCTCATCACCATCGTCGAGCACCATCGTCGTCCAGACGTACTCTCCGTCAATCAAGGTGCCGAGCGCATATCCCAGCGAGCGCGGAGAGTCGCCGTTCCTCTGAAAGTACGCGACGTGAAGTGTGCCGTCATCTGCTGCTGCGACAGATGCGTAGCGCCCGACATCATCCCCGTCAGAGCGAACTCCGCCGCGCGGTCCCGCCGTACTGCCGACGACGCTTCCGTCCGAGGGAACGCCCGCAACGAAACTCCAGGCGATCTCGGTGCCAGAGATCGTGCCGACCACAAGGTCTCCATACTCTCGATTGTAGGTGGCGACCGCCGTAACCGCACCGTTCGGCGACACGCCAAGATCGAGGTATTCGCCATGTTCGCCAAATGGGAGTGGCGGTAGCTCGGTGCACGCGCACTCGACACTCGCCTCACACGTCGTGGGGTCCCACATCGGGTCAGCGACTGGCAGGGCCTCAAAGCCCGGTTCGCAGGCTTCCACCGCGCACTCCGCGCTGACGTCAACACACTGCTGACTATCGTAGCAACACCCTTCCCCATCGCCGCAGTCGCCGCCACAGGCAGGCTCACAGATACAGGCATTGTCGGCGCATGCGGCGACCTCACCGACCTCACACTCGCATGCGCTCACATCGCAGGCCGGTTCGCACATGCCCTCGATGCACACCTCAGCGTCAACGCACCCCTCATCATCTCGGCATCCATCTACGCAGACGCCGCCTTCGCAAATTTCGGTCTCGCCGCATTCTGAGTCGTCAACGCAAGGGCCTGGGACGCAGTCGCCGTCTTCACAAACAAGCGTCCCTTCACACATCTCATCGGACTCGCACGGCGGGGCGACGCACGCGCCAGCATCATCACAGACAAGCCCCTCTTCACAGCCGCACTCATCACCGGAGCCTCGCTTATCGTTGCAGGCGCTGAGCAACACCATCGCAGCCATCAACGAGACCCAGCGGGCGCGATTCCTGCGCAGGCCAAGCCCAACGAGTCCAAGCAACGCAAGCCAAGCAAAGCTCGCTCCGCCGGTAGTGCCAGCAGAGCAGCCGGCTTGAGCATCGGGCGACGGCGTTCTCGACGCCGGCAAAGCAGTGCGGTCGGCACTGGGCGTCTCCAGCGCTAACGTCGCCGTTCTCATGTTTCCGACCTCGTCGGTGGTCTCGATTTGCACGCGAGTCGCTCCGGGGGGGGCCACAAGTTCTGTGGTCTCAATGCGTCGCCAGTCACCGTCATCGAAGCGCACGCGCAAAGCGCCATCGCTCTCGATCTGAAGGCGGTCCATGTTGAGCGCAACGCTGAGCGAGGGCGGCGTTCGGTCCACCACGACGTCGAGGTGCGTTGAGGCGGCTGTCCTTGGCGCTCCCGCCTCCCGCACGCGGAGCTCGACGTCGAACGCGCCGTCTAGCAGGAAGCGCGGGTCTTGAATGAGGTCCGGCTCGCCAGGCCGCCACGTCGACCAGAGGGTTTCGCCAACGCGATAGCTCCACTCCAGAGCTGCGACGCGAGCAAAGCCGGTTACCACAGCGTCAATCTCCACCGCCGGTGTGAGCGCCTCAAGCGCGACCACGCCGAGCGCTCTCATTTCCAGGAGAGACGCCTGGTCATGTGGGAACACCACACGGTGGCCGCGCACGAACACTGCTCCATCACCGCTCTTCTCAGCCGACACTTCGATGATAAAATCGGCGAAGATCGCGAGCATCTCGTTCTCGTCGACCGACGTGAAGCCCCCCGATGGGATCGCAATAGAAATGCCGGAGAAGGCCGGGATGTCGATGGGTGGGATGAGGTCGCCACCCAGCGCTGGGAGCACCGCGGAGATGAGGCCCGGCAGCAGAACGGCGACCTGCTCGACGTCAGCGGCGGCCAGCAGCTGCGCGTTGCTCGCCTCGACGCGCTCAATGGCGTTCGCCAAGTCGCCCAGCACCACAACGATTTGCCCCGTCTCGTTCACATCGAGCGCGAGAGGAACGGCCACATCGACATTGAGGGTCAGCACCCGCGTGAAGCGGTCCTCAACCACGGCGTAGAAGTCGAGATCGAGATTGTCGATTCGCAGCGTGATGAGAGGGTCCAAGATGTTCCCGTCTTCATCCACCGTGCCGGCGCCGAACACGAAGTTGGGCGGTTCTTGCGGCCGCAACTCAATATACATCGGGCGATTGTCGCCCTGCGCGAGCTCACCGAGACTAGGAATGAGCAGCGCGAAGGTGCCGGTTGAAATCTGTGAAGCGAGGGAGGAGTCGACCTGAAGGCATAAGACTCCCGAGCGGAACGCCGCCCACCCCGCGAGATCGAGTGCGCTCCGCGAGATGCCGATACCAATCGCGAACTCCTCTCCTGCGGGGGTGAGCGCGGCGTTCAGCTCGTCTGACTTCGGCACGCGGGTCGTGCTCGGTGGCGGAACAAAAGGCACGCACGCGTCTTGGCCGGCGAAGAACCCGGCCTGCAACGCGAGATCCAACCCGTAGTAGTCGAGGTCCGCGTCCACCGGCCCGTTCGAGTCTGCGTAGTTTGCGAGATACGCCAGCACGCCGAGATCAGCTTCGATGCCGGGAGCGAAGGCCGCGAGCAGGTCGCCGAGTGCGACCTCTGTCTCAATGCCTAGCGCGATGGGTGCGCACGCGCCCCCGCCTCCGTCGATACGGCATATACCGGCGTCGTCGCAGGTGCTCGCCACGGGGCAGAGCGTTTCGGCATCACACGCCACACAGAGAAGAGGCTCGACAGCTGCGTTGAGAGGGTCGGCGATAAACCCGGAGATCAGACCATTGAGCGCCGAGCGCAGCACGGAGATGAAGCCGTTTCCAATCGCACACAAAAACCCGTCGTCCAGGTCGATATCCAGAGACTCCAGGTTGAGGTCGATCTCGTCGGCCGGCACGCGGATACTCACACGCTCCCAGGGCGCGCCACCAACATCGAAGTAGACGTTCGCGGTCACCGGCAACCCCTCAGCAGACGTGGACAAGGTCAGGTCGCAGTCTTCGATCAGAGACGTTGTTCGTAAGACCTCGTTCAGAGACAGCGAGATCGTTGCGCGCAGAAGGTCAGATGGCTCACCGGGCACAGCCTCGAGCGTAATGTCAGGGATGCACTCGCCACCGCCGGTCGGTTGGCACACTCCCCCGTCGCAGAAGGCGCTGTCTGGGCAATCGCTGCTCACCGAGCACGGTCGGCAGGCGAACTCGATAGAGAGTTGGCATCCGGCCGTCCCGTCATCGCAGAGACGACCATCGTCACAGAGCCCGATGCCCAGCGCGAGGTTGTCGTTCTCCGGCAGGCAAATGTCGATGCTGGTGCCTTCGCTCTCTTCCCCACCGCCGAGAACGCCTCCGACGAGGCCGCCCAGGTTGCCCGCGAGGAAGTCGAAGCCTCGCTGCGACACGTGGACTTGGGCGCCCTGCATCACCACGTGCTCATCAATTGTGCCCTCGAACTCATAGGCCGCAGCGCCCTCTGCAGGTGCACCGCACCCGTCACCACAACCGCCACAACCCGCGTCTCCCCCCGTGTCACCGGCGCAAGCAAACAGAAACGCGGCGACAAAATACCAATAGGGACGCTGGCGATATGACATGGATACCAGTGCAGTTGCAGGCGTGTTCAAAGCTCGCCTTAGGCTAGCAGATCGTCGCCATCGGTTGAACCGTGACGGCGCAGCGCGCCATGTTTCGAACCTTGCCCGCGCAGCAGGCGACCGCTACACGCTCGGCGCCCAGCGCTTCCCGACCCGTATCGAGGGATGCCGCCTGCAGCGACGCGCCCGACAAACGCGCGGCTCGCGAGCAGCGCCGAGGCCACTTAACACCGAACGAAAAGGAACCGACGATGCAAAAGGCCGACAAGATCTGGATGGACGGAGAGATGCTAGACTGGGACGACGCAAACGTCCACGTCATGACCCACACGCTACACTACGGCCTCGGTGCCTTCGAGGGCGTGCGCTGCTACCAACGCTCAGACGGACGTAGTCAAATCTTCCGGCTCACCGATCACACCCGCCGGCTCTTCGACTCCACCCGCATTGTCCACCTCGATATTCCGTTCACCCAGGACGAGATCAACGAGGCCTGTCGCGAAGTCGTCAGAGCGAATGGTTTTGACGCAGCGTACATCCGACCCGTCGCGTTTATCGGTGACGGAGCGCGCGGCCTCGCAGCGATCGACAACCCTATTCACGTCGCCATCATCACTTGGCAGTGGGGCGCCTACCTCGGCGAAGAAGCGCTCGCCACGGGCGTCCGCGCAAAGATCTCGTCTTGGACGCGCAATCACCCCAACAGCATGATGTCCAAGGGCAAGATCAACGGGCACTACGTCAACTCCATCCTCGCCAAACGCGAAGCGAATCTCGCCGGGTACGACGAAGCCATCATGCTCGACCACCAAGGGCTCATCTCAGAGGCGTCCGGCGAGAACATCTTTATCGTGCGCGACGGCAAGGTGAAGACCCCCTCGTATTCGTCGAGCATCCTCGGCGGCATCACGAGAGACTGCGTGCTCACGATCCTGAGAGAGAACAACGTCCCCGTCGAACACGGCAGCTTCGCGAGAGACGAGCTGTACCTGGCCGATGAGGTGTTCTTCTGCGGCACCGCAGCCGAGGTCACGCCCGTCCGTGAGATCGACAACCGGCCCATCGGAGCAGGCACGCGCGGCGAAATCACCACCCTCGTGCAGGAGACCTACTTCGATATTGTGCGCGGGTCGAACACGCAGCACATGGACTGGCTCGACTTCATCTAGCCTTTCTGATCTCCCCTCTCGTCGCTAGACGGCGCGCGCTCCGTCATCGCTAGCTCAGGCGAGCGTGGCCGGTAATGAGAGCCCACAACATCAGCCGCGCCCCGACGTCGTTGAGCGTCGCCCAATTGGGCGCGGCGTTTAGCGCGAGCGCGAACTGTGCGACGGCATCGCTTGTTAGCGGTAGTCGCGGCGTTGTTGGTTCAATCTCGACCTTCAGATCGCGAAAAGGCGAGAGCAGGTCCGTTGCGGTCTGCGGGTCGATGCCGTGCCGGCAAGCGCGCCAGACGAGCAGCGAGGGCGGGATCGCGGCCAGGGACTGAGGCACGTCCTGAGCCCCATCGCGCCACGCCCAGTCTCCGGCCGTCGCGAACCACACGGGAGCCAAGGCCCGCGCCATGCCGACGTGCGCGGCCTCCAGCGCATCGCGCTCCCCGAGAACGCCGTCCGCTACTACCTGTGCGAGCGTACAGCTCCGGCCGCGGGCGCGGAGCAACGCGTCCCACTGGTCCGCTCGCAGCACGCCATCTTCGCGCAACGCCTTCACCGCAAGATCGCCTTCACCGGCAACCCGAACGCCCGACACATCACCGCTCGTAAGCGCGATCGAGAGTGCTGCGTCTGAGAGCACCACTTCGAGCACGCCCGTTCGCCGCAGCTTCTCGGCTCGGGAGAGCAGTGTCGCCAGTAAGGGTTCGCCTACGCGACCACGGTTTGCCTCGCGGTTAACGTGAAAGTACAGCGACTCCGCTCGAGGAGGCGGCGTGTCCGCGGATAGGGCGCCGGCCCAGACAACAGGCCCGGATAGACTGCCTGGACGCAAGCCCTCGAAACCCGTGTCGCTCAGCGAGTCCATGTTGCCGAAGTCCGACGACACCGCGGCAGTGGTGTCGTCGAGCCGCTCGATCGGAGCCGCCACGGCGAGCGGCACCGGCGTCTCGGGTCTCGGCGTGACCGCAGTCGGCTCATTCCCCTGCTCGGGTTCGTCCTCTCCGTCTGCGAAGCCTTCCCTGCTGAGTTCTGCGAGCGCCGGATCCACATCCCAGTCGAAGGGTTCCTCTGTCGCCTCGCCCGAGTTGTATCCGCCGTCTCTCGCTGCCGCAGCGGGTCCTACACTCTCTCCGTCGGCGGTGCCGGCGGTGGCGTAAGCCCCGGTCGCAGCGCTGTCGGTCGTCGCGAATTGAACCTCGGTCGTCGCGATCGGAGTATCGGCGCTTTCGGGCCGTGACGCAGTTCGCGCGACCGTCGACGCGACGGGAGGCACGTGAACCGCTGCCTCATGTGCCCCCGCGGTCGGAGCGAAGATTGGCTCAGCGTCTGCCAGCGGGTCTGGATATTCATCTCCTAGCAGTTGACGCAGCGTTCCCACGACATCGGCGCGGCGTAGCGGCTTCTCCCAGTGTTCGGCGGCTCCGAGCGAGCGAAAGTAGCGCTCGTTAATCTCCCCGACGGCGATCTCTGTCATCATCATGGTCGGCACGCTGCGGCGAATCGCCTCGCGCAGAACGAGCTCGGCGTCTCCGCCATCGATCACCGAATCGGTCAACACCGCCGATGGGAGGCGCTGCTTGAGGGCTGTCCACGCAGAGCCGAAGTCGTGGGCGCACGTCACGTCGAAGCCTTCGCGCTCCAGCAGCATCAAACAGGACGCCGCGTGAGCGACGTCCGAATCAACAACTAGGATCTGGGGTGCAGCGTAGCGCATCACTCTCGGGCGGACCGGGACTGAGACTATACCTCGACCAACGCCGCCGCTGCGAGCGCGTTGTG
>JBLFZA010000021.1:0-26759 GCA_047610025.1 Bradymonadia bacterium
CTCCACCGCGACGAGAATCGCTGTGAATCGCTCTTGTAAGTGCTGACGCAGAGCCGACACCGCCATGTTCGGTGCGCTCAAGGGTAGGTGGATTTTGAAGAACTGGTTCCCGTACTGGGCGGTCAACAGCTCGTCGTAGATCGAGGTCATGCCGATGTGGCGAGATGACGAGGCGAGGATGCGCCCAACGTAATCGTATGCGACGACGATCTCTTCAACCCCCGCCGAGACGAGAGACTGCGCGTTGTCTCGGTTCACCAACTCGACGGAGGTGAAGATGTCTTTGTCCTGTCGCCGGTTGATGTTCTCGATGAGCAGAGCCGTCAGGACCGAGCGCGCGTCTCGATCCTGGTCGCTTCGTTCCTTCGTGCGGTCTGCCAAAACGATCGCGCGGCTCGCACGTTCGATACGCGCCCGATGCAGGACTTCGGGGCGCGTGTAGTCGCCCGACATGAAGAAGACGAGCGCTGGGTACGGCACGAGCCCGTGGATGTCGGGCTCCTGCTCGAACTCTGCGACCACGACTACACCGCGACGTCCATAGCTCTGGTCGGCCTGAAGCTCGTTCAAGACACCAATCCCTGCTGGGTTCCATCCGCAGATAAGGACGTGCTCTTCTAGGTCTTCGACTTCCATATGCCTCAAGTCCAACGTGCGCAGTCGGTCCACCATATTCGCCGAGACGACACCCGTGATGATGGCGAAGACGAAGAGGCCAGACAGCATTATGCCGAGAGTGACGAATCGGCCCTGCGTGGTGGAGGGAGTCTGCCCAACCGGCTCGCCTGCGACAAGGCTCAGCAGCGTCCACCAGACACTGTCCGACAAGCTCTCGAATTGCATCGTCTCGGCTTCGGCGATCTGGATGCCGATTGCCCCAGCGATCACCAGTGATGTCACGACAAGCACTCCGACAATCGTCTCGGTCGCGCCCGACCGAAACAAGGCAGAGTATCCGGAAAATCTGCGGCTCAGCAGAATTCCGACTCGGAACAAGCGCAGCAGCCGCAGCAGCCACAAGAATCGAAAGAACCGGAACGCCGGAAGCACCGCCAAGCAATCGAGCCAGTAGCGCTCCCAAAAACGACGCTTCTTCGTCTCGGCCAACCACCGTAGAGAGAGCTCGAACCCGAACACGACGGTGATGAGGTGGCTGAGTAGCTCGATGGTCTGCGCGCCCGCTGAGTTGTCGGACAAGACGATGTCGGCGACAAGCAGACCTACGGACACGACAATCAGCACCATCACCACGGTATCCGTGATGGGATGGCGCATGAATCGCTCAAGGCGCTGTCGTCGAGTCAGCGCCATAGGTGAACCGCTGTGTGGGGCCGGTGGCCCGCGAGAGCCAATCTGCGGATGGTCTCGCTAGCCGCCTGTGGCGTCTCCGGACCCCTCGCCCGAGCCTTCGCTGCTAGGTTCGCGAATAGCAACTCGGAAGCCAAGAGGCTCAGCCATGGGCGAAGGCAGAACCGAGTTGGGCTCGCCCGGTGTAGCGATGATGAAATCGCGAAATTCCGGGTTCACATTGCCGCCACCACCGTCGGCCGCGCACTGCGACCACGCGTTGGGGTCGTCGCCGGGCAGCGTCACACTGCACATGCTGTTCGGATCGCCTGGGCATGGCACGTCGACGTGAATGCGTTCCATCGAGAAGTTACGAAGGCCGTACTCACCCTGCGGGTAGGACTGTCGACCACCCGCGAAGGGTGGGCCACTGTCTCCTGCGACATCCACCACGTTCCCGCGCGGATCGAGAAGTCGGAGTGTGAACCGAGCGTTGTGCAGGTTTAGGCGCAGGAAACGTGGGTCGTTGGCGGTGTTCATCACAAAGTCTGGATTGATGAATGACGTGTTCCCCTGTTGCGGCGCCAAGTCTGTGAATGGTTCTAGGTTGTGGTCTACGATGAGCAGTCGCTCGCCCGGGCCGATCACCGTTCCGGGGTACAGCCCGGTGACGAAGTCGTCGTCCGTCGCGATGACCCACATCGACAGGTCGATCGCTCGGTCTGTTCGGTTGAGAAGTTCGATGAATTCATCGTTGTTCACATCATCACCGCCGATGTCGGAGGCGTCGTTTTCGCCGTTCCAACCATCCCAATGGATTTCGTTGAAGACGATATCACCGGCCTGCAGCCCCTCGTCGCCAATCCAATCTTCACCGAAGTTGGTCCCGCGATCCCAGAGGCCTTCCCACTGCTCCATGTAGAACTCGGCGATGCGCTCGCCGTGGAGCACGACCAATGTCTCGTCGTTCGCGACCGTCGCACTAGACGACCAGTTAAACGAGCCCGTGATAACCATCGCGTTCGGAGTACCGTAGTCGATGATCATGGTCTTGCTGTGCTGACGTCCACCACCGGCTTGGTAGTCACCGGGCTGACGGCTGTTGTTGTTGCCGTCCTGGCGCATGGGGACGTTCCAAGTGAGGAGGCGGTAGACCTCGTGGTACGGGCCGTTGGAGTGCAACTGAGAGCGGTCGATCATGCCGTGCACACCGGGTGTTGGCAGGTCTTCATCGCAGAAGTTCTCCACATCACACTGCCCTGGCACGGGGATCCCTTCACCGAGGCAGCACACTGCGTACGTCTCCGTTAGCGTCTCGTTGCGCTCCACAAACGCCGAGCCAACCTGGTCCTTCGTAAACGCGAATATGTAGAAGTGCACCGAGCGCTGAGCGCCGCTGACGTACTGCAGAATACGCCCCATGGCGTCTTCCTGCGGGGAGAACCACACTTCCACTGCGGTATCGCCCACTTGGTAGACGTTGCCGTTGTCGACAGCCTCCTTCGCGTGTCCAAAGCGACCGCCGAACAGTTGCTCGAACTCGCCAGAGAAGTCTGCAGCGACTTCGGGCGACTCGATCACAACCCAGTTGTTGTCGTTTCGAACAAAGCCGGTGGGCGTGATGTTACCTGTCCCCGTTATAACGAAGCGGTCATCGACGATGAAAAACTTGTTGTGCATGATGTGATACTGGTTCCCCGAAATGATCGGGATTCCAATCGCCTCAAGCTCCGCGTAACCCCATGTTCCACCTGTGAGGTGTCGGCCATCGCCGACGAAGCGCACACGAACCCCTCGATGGTGAGCGCGCACAACAGCCTCGATTACCTCTGCTCGGGTGAAGCCCATCGCGGCGATGTCGAGCGACGTGCGTGCTTGGTCAATCTGATACACGAGCAGGTCGTCTGAGCGAGACTCATACTGGTTGAACTCGCGCGTGCCGGGGTCATTGAAGAACGGTGACACCTGGCCAGTTCGCGAGTGCTCGATGTCTGCGTCCGAAAGCTCGGTGCAGCCGGAGGCCAGCGCTGCCATGAGCAGCATCGCGGTCGCGCCGAAAGGCAAGACCAACGAGGAAGAACGGTTGAGAAGCGTCTGAATCATTGCAGTCCCACCAAATAAGCGCTTCGGATACTGTCGGCGACGACTGTGAAGGGTGCCCCCTCAGAGAACGCTGTGCGATGAACCGCGAACATGTGCCCGTCGTAGAAGGCGTCCGCGGGGCGCGACGTTGTCGCTGTCCCGGTGCCAACGAACCCTAGCGCGGCGACAACAGGTTGCGTCGAGACGTAGGCGCGCGCGGGGTACTGAACACCGTCAATTGGCGACGGCAGTTCATCGATCACGATGGCGTCGCCGCCAACGCTCGCAACGCGCACGATGCGGGCGTTTGCGAGCGGTTCAAACACCACTTCCAGGGCCGCCACGCGCGAAGACTCAATCTCTGCCCGATCCGCTTCGACGATCACCGTCACATCGAAACCAGCCTCAGCCTTGTATCTCAACGCATCTGCGAGCGGCTCGCTGCTGAGCAGCTCCGTCACAACGACGACAGAGGAACGGGTGAGGTACACTTCATCCACGAGGCGTTTTGTCAGCCGCTCTTGAGGACCGAAGAATAGCTCCACGCGGCCGGCGTTCGTTCGATAGAATGTGCGGTTGTTCGTGTTCGACTTGAGTGGCCCGTTGAACGCGGAGAGCGTCGTCGCGAAGATGCCGGAGAACATGTGATCGAACTCATCCGCAAAGTCGCGGCCGAACTCTTCTGACGCGATGTAGAAGCCGAGCTGCGTGATTGATGTGTCGTAGAACCCATTCGTCGCGGTCACGACTTCGAGTTCATCGACGACGACGAAGTTGTGGCTCATCACGTTGTCACTGCCGGGCCGTGACACGACCGTGTTGGGAGAAGGAGAGTAGCTGAGCGCACCGTCTCCAGCGGAGACAGCCGAACGCCCGTCGTCGCGTCGAGGCAGTGCGGCATCAAGGGCCACGATGTCCGCTAGACCCAGCTGGTCCTCGTCGGTGACGACGCGCACGTCCACGCCACGGTCTGCAGCAGCGATCAACGCGTTACGCAGTCGCTCGCTCTCGAGGTTCTCAACCGCCAAGCGAACACTTTCTTCCGCTCGGTCGACAGATTCCACAGCCTGCTGAACGAAGGGGTCAACAGCCTCCCCCTCAATCGAGCGGAGCGTCGAAAATTGATGGCGCATGTCGTCTACGCTCGGTGCGCCGTTACAGGCGATGAGCGCGACGGATGAGATCAACAGTGTCAGGAGCAATCGCATTAGTCGGTGCTCCCAGCGGATGTGTTGCCGCTGTAGTCTGGTGAGTTCGGCTGGCCGGGCGTCGCAAAGGTGCGCGCGCGATAGGGTTCCGCGATTCTGGACCGCAGCGTCTGGTGGAGATCGTTCGACCAGTCGTTGTAGGAGTAGGTGTGCCAAGACACCTCCGTGTTGCCGCGGTTAGAAAATATCAGCTGTACCCGTTCCATCGAGCGCGAAACGACCCCGTCCCACGCGCCAGCGAACACATCCTCTTCTTCATCGCCGCCGCCTTCAATGAGACGGTTGTCGATGTCCATCAACCCAATGGCCCAGCGGTCGGACGGCAGGTCCAATTCCGGGATCACGAAGTCGGCGTCTGGAAACGCGCCGTCGGTACGTGCCGCAATGATGACGTATTCATTCGGCTGCACGGGCAGGCCGTTCGCTCGCTCCGGAATTCGGAACCGCACGCGGCTCCGTGCGTCGCCTCTCGCGGAGAGCCGCTCGTTAGTCGACGCGGTCTCGATTTGGAGTTGCCAGTCGGTGAGGTAGACCGGTCGGGTGAACTTGTTCTGAAGCTCGATGAAGATGTCATCCGGGTGATGGACGAAGCCATCTCCGACCTGTTCCACCGAGCCGGCCCAGAAGACTTCGCTGACCTGAACCGTGCCGCGCTCACCGTTTGAGGTGAAGTCGCTGTCGACGGTTCCGTCGCGGTACCCGATTTGGATCTCGAGCGGGTTGATTGGGGTTTCGTGGCAGCCAACGCCGCCAAGACACCCCAGCGCACCAATAGCGCATGCCTGCAGCGCGCGACGCATCATCGGTCGCGCTCCACCGTCAGGTCGAAGGCGACGCTGGTGATGAATGACCAGTAGGGACGGTCACCGCCGAGAGCCGTTCGGGAGTCGTTGAACCCTGCGAGGCGGTCGACCTCGACGTTGTAAAACGAGCCCGGGAGGAAGACGCCGAACGCACCATGTGCCTGTGCGAACTCTGCGATGCGCTGCGAGACGGCAAACTCCCACTCCGTGCCAAGGTGTCGGCCCAGGCGCCTCTGTGCGTCGATCTCCTCGCGGCTAAACCCGATGGGTGGGGTGAAGTCATCAAGCGTTGACTGGTCGAAGCTGGCTTCGCCGGTGTCCTGGTAAGTCCAGTATCCAACGTTGAACCCAAAGCCTCCGGCCTCGACATCTACGCCGAGGTGAATGAAGCGGGTTCCCGCTTGCCGGTCTTGGTCGTGGGGAGAGTGGTCGAAGCCCGCCGCGTCGAGCACCGAGCTGGGACGCCAAGATGACATGCGTCCCAGGGCTAGGCCTCCGACGCGGTCGCCTCGCATAGATGTGAAGCCGCGTTGGAACTCCAACGACTGCACCGAGTAGTCCGCGCCGCTAGCGCGGTAGTATTCCCCTCGCAGCGTGACGGAGCCGGACGCGAAGCGTGGCCCAACGCCGAAACCGCCACCGAAGAGTGTGCCGCTGAGGTCAACGTCGACGTACTCTGGAGCCTTGCGATCAATGCCGCTCGACGCCGCGAACTCGCCGTAGACGTCGAGGGTCAGCGTCTCACTTGGAAGCTGGTAGCGACCACGGAGACCATAGTTGTGCAGATTGTCGCGGTCGCGGAAGTTGCCGGTTGTTCCTCCGAGGGAGACGTCCGATCCCGTGTTCTCGATGCCCGATCCCGCGACCGTCGCGTAAAACCAATACGCCGCGAGGTCGAGTCCAGCGACGACCGAGTTCTCGAAGATTGCACCAGATCGGTACGTGTTTGTCTCACCACGGAAGTTGGTGACGGGCTCCATGCCTGACTTGTAGGCGAACAACCCCGACTCAAAGTCAGCGCCAGCGCTGAATAGGTCGAACGCCAAAACGCGCAGAGCGCCGACGTCCCCAAAGTCCACTGTTCCAGTGAGTCCGTCGACCAATCCGTTGAGCACATAGTCACGCGGCGCGTGACCGATGCCAAAGCGTTGGCGCCCAAAGGTCGCACTCACCGAAACGCTGCCGCCCAAGTCGTGCTGGACGGTCGTGTTCGCGAGCACGAGCTGCATGGGTTGTCCGGACGCTCGGCGCTGCACCTGCGAATCACGCCATGCAGCGTCAACACCAAGCGCGGCCTCGAAGTGCACACTCTCGGATGGAGCAAAATCCAACTCAAGTCGGAGGTCACTCTCGCCGAAGAACTGCCGGTCATCGGAGTCGATGATGCTCTGCACCGTCGTCTCTTCAAGCGGGCGCAGATCGCGGTTGTTCATGCCCGCCATCGTTGAAGTGCTTTGGACGCGAATGCGCACCAAAGCGTCGTCGTTCGTTTCATCCAGCGGGCTCAGGATATGAACCTGGGCCGTGTCGCTCGAGCTCGTCGAGTCAACATCGGATTGAGCAAACGCGGGGCTCGCGACGAGCGTCGAGAGCAGGCAGCAACAGAGGGGACGGATCATGGAGCCGATTCGTTGGAAGAAGAGGGTTCGGCAAGAACTTCAACTTGGCCCAGGCTGATCACCCAGAGCTGCTGGTCGAAGCTGTCAACGGCTGGGCCGGTGACGCGCACGTGGGTGCCTGCTTCAGGCGCGAACTTTCGTCGCCCGAGTTCAGCGTCGATCCCCACCTGCCAACAGGCGGGGAACTCTTGATTGTCAAAGGTCTGGTCGTCAATACAGGTGGAGCGGCAGAGGCTGTCGCACGCCGCAGCATCCGCACAGTTTTGCTCACACTCGATTTGACACGTGAGCGCGCATTGGAGCGCCGCGCCGGTCGGTCGGAGGTCCGGGTCCGTCGGCTCGATGCGTTCGGACGTGATGACCATGCTGTTGAAGTTGTCGTTGGTGGGTTCACTGAAGACCCACCCTTCAATCTGCTGGGTTCTGGTAAACACGGGGCTGTCGTCGGTGATCGACTCAGTGAGCGGCTGGTAGAGAACGGTTCCCCAAGGGGCCTGCCCTGCTAGCGTCTGCTCCACAGGTAGAACCTCATAATCGGATATCAGCACGGCGCGCGTGTTCGGGCTGAGCCCAAACGTCAGCATGACTCCGCTCACGGTCAGTCTTACGCGATCTCCGAAGGTGAAGGGCGCCACGCGAGAGTCCCTCAAGACGACGATTCCGCCGGTGTCATCTTCGATCGTGTAGGAGCCGTAGAACTTCTCGTCCTGCCCGCAGATTAGCACCTTCATGTACTGACGCGGGTGCAGCGTCACGACGCCCTCAACCACCATCGGTAGCGCCATGGACACTGCAGGCGCCCCACCGCGACACTGGTCCGTCGTGATGTTGACGCCCGGCCCGACGAAGGTGTCGGGGTCGTTCACACCGGTGGCGCTTTGGGGCAACACGGCGATCAGTTCGGCAATCGACGACATGTCCCCGCGCGGCAGACCGTAAACGAGCTGCTCGCTCGACGCATAGGTGATGGGTTCTTGGACGTCGTCCTGCACCGCGGATGGCGGGAAGAGTTCGTCTGCGGGCACGGGGTTCTCCCGAACGTCGCTACAGGCGACGAAGGCGAGGCCAAGTGCCGCGAGCGCCAAAGGCGGTAGACGCATTGGCTAGTCCTGCCGGTAGTCGAACAGCCAATCGAAGTTGGTGGTGTTCACTTGCGGCGTCTCTTGGAACTGACCGAGCGGGCCGGCGAACGTTATACAGTCGCCGATCTCGATGAACTGTGAACTCGTTCGGAAATCGAGGGTCGTCGTGCCGCCGTAGTCGAGGTCCCAGCACAGGCTCGAACCCCCACAGCCGTCGCCGCCACCGGTGATGGTGCCGGTCACACGGATGTTGGTCGGCCAGTCAGCGAACGTGATGTTCGCTCCCTCAGCAGGCTCGAAGAAGTAGATCGGCGCGTTGCCGTCTGAGCCTTCCGAGATAGCCCATCCAGTCGCTGAGCTAAGCTGAGGTGTGTCGAAATAGTTCGTGACCGACGTCGCGGTGAAATCGATCTGCAGGCCCACCTGAACGGCGAAGGGTGGTTGCGCGTCGAGGTCGTCTTGGTCGAGGCGAACCTCAAGCATCGTCAGACCATCCATCACCCAGAAGGTGTTCTGCGCGCGGCGCGCTGTGTCGTTGTTGTACGACGTGGCCACAATCGTCGCCCCAGTGACCTGAAGTTCAATTGTCGCTGGGTCCTCGCCCGACGGTATGGCGTCGTCGATGGCTGCGAGACCCGAGTCGTAATCGGTGGCGTAGGGCTCGAACGACGGGATTCCTCCGTTCGGTGACGAGGCCGGCTCATCGCCCGAGCGGAACGCTTGACCGGTGAAGATGACGTCATCGCCGCATGGGAACGCGACCACGTCTTCGCCGCCCGTGTCTTCGCTGCCTGTGTCTTCTGGCGTCACATCGCCGGGGGTCACGTCTCCGGGCGTTACATCCGCGGTAGTTCCGTCATCGTCGGTTCCGTCCAATGACACGTCTGGGACTGCGACATCGACGTTCACATCAACGCCAGCGTCCGCCGTCCCCGTGTCCGCGATGACATCGGTCTGGAAAGGGTCTTCGGTGTCACCACAGGCGGCGAGAGCAGTGAAGCAGAAAAAGGCAGCAAGGGGGCGACGCATTGGGAAGACTCCGCGAGAACCAAAGTTTAGCAGGCTTGATCGCAGAGAGGATTAGTGGTCGCTACCAAGCCAAGTCAATCGACAATTGTGTTAGGTACACGGTGTCGGTCGCGTTGTGCGTCGCACCCAACGGCACTTGCGCGAAACAGCAAAATCGAGTGGTAGCGGAGTCATGAACGCTCTTCGCCGACTGATTGCTCTTACTCTGCTCACCGCTTTCGCCTCTTTCGGGGGAGCCTGCACAGATCCTCCGAATCCCTTTGCGTTCAGCGCGCCCGACGCTCTGCCTGTCGCGGATGCGGCGGATGACGCGGGAGGCGATGATGCAGCCGGTCCCTCCGATGTGGCGACGGACGTCGTCGCGGCAGACACGTCGATTGACGCCGTCACCGACGTCTCGGCCGATGCTATTGATGGCATCATCGTGCGGCTCGGCACCTTCAATCTCAAGCGCTTGTTCGACACGGTGTGCGATAGCGGCGCCTGCGGTCCTAACGACTTTGAGTCGGCTCCAGCAGAATCACAGCTTCGATTCCGAGCCGGTCAGATCGCCCAAGGCGTCGCACAAATGGACGTCGACATCGTCGCCATCCAAGAGATTGAGAGTGACGCCGCGCTGCAGGTCCTGCTTGAGGAAGTCGCCGCCGTTCTTGGCGATGAGTGGCAGCATGGCGCGATTGGTGAATTGGGCTTCGATGGTTCTTTGGACACTGCGGTTATCAGCCGGTTCCCCATCACCGAAGTAACGCTGCACCGAGACACCATCGCCGTGTTTCGGCCCGACAACAGCCGAACGTCCTTCGCACGAGAGCTGCTGCAAGTCGAAGTTAGCCACGAGGGCCGTCGGGTGGTCCTGTTCTCGGCGCACTTCAAGTCGAAGAGCAATGACGACGCGGGTAGAAGATACGGCGAGGCGGTGAGCTCGCGCGTAATCATCGAGGCCTTCGCGGAGGCAAACCCCGATGCCCTCGTCGTGCTCGGTGGTGATCTGAATGACACTCCTGGCAGCGACCCGCTGAATGCTCTGGAAGAAGACGGTGGGCTCTTTCGCGTGACCTCTGTGCTCGGCGACGAAGCCGGCACCATCCGTTACGCGGGGACGTCCCAGGCTATCGACCACCTCTACCTTGCGACAAACGCTAGCGGCGTACTCTTGGAGCAAAGCGTACAAATCGTTCGAGACGCGAGCGGCTCTCTCGGCGGCTCTGACCACGCCGCGGTCCGGGCGACCTTCGTGATGCCATGAAGCGCCCGTCTTTCCTGATACCCCTTCTGACTGTCGCCGCGCTCGCGGCGATCGCGTGGTGGGCGCTTCGCCCGGGTGCGTTCGAACCTATCCCGATCGAGTTTCCTGCGTACGATTTGTCGGAGTTCGGCGTGACCGAACAATGGCAACGTGAGCAGGCCGCCGCTGCCGAGTTAACGGAGACGGAGCAACGTATGCTCGGCGCTTGGCAGGACGCTAACGTCGCCCGCGCCCTCTTGGCGGTGGACCTCTTCGAGGGAGACAACAGTATCCCGCTGGCGCGCGAGAACATGCTGCGGAGCGACGTACTGCTTGAGGGGGGCGCCGACCGACTGCGAGTGCTCGGCTGGGCTGCCTATGCTGAGTTCCGTCAGGGCCTGGTCGCTGCGCTCTCGATCATTGAACGACGTGAGCTGACCGTTGCCGAGTTCATGCAACTCGTCGCTGATCCAGAGGTTCAGGAGGTGCTGCCGAGAGTGGGAGATTTCTTGGTTTGGTCGTTGAACCAAGGACTGGTGACGGCGGAGGGGCAGCTGACTGTCCCCGAGTCGACGGTGGCCCTTCTCTTCTTCTACAAATGGTTGGTCGAGTCCGGCGGGCAAGTGCCCGTAGAACAATCGTTGTTGGCCAACGAACGCATCGCTTTCGAACGCTGGAAGATGGAAGACTCGGGCGCCTCGCTCGAGAGCAGGTTGCGCGCCGTGGAGCGGCTCACGGACAACGGGGAGATTGGGGGCTTGCCGTCGCTCTTCTACGAGGGCGTCCTGCGCTGGAAGGCCGGAGAGTACGAGGCTGCCCTGCCCCTATTGCGCGCTGCAGCCGCAGCAGCGCCGGACAGCGCATGGGTCGTGGCGGTCGCGCAGAGCGCGGAGTTAGGACCGCGGCGTGAACCCTCCGAGTCGGGATCTGAAGGCGCCACGACATCGCGTTGACACGATCTGCCGGCTAATGCTACAACGCCTGTCCCACATGGGGCCATAGCTCAGCTGGGAGAGCGCAACACTGGCAGTGTTGAGGTCAGGGGTTCGAGCCCCCTTGGCTCCACTTGGTAGGAAAGGATTGAACGCGGCGCGGCCCAAAAGCCCTGCCGCGTTCGTCGTTTTGGGATGGTTGCAGCAAACGCCAAGTTCGCTAGACTGACCGGGTCTTCTTCCAAAGAATGCCTATGTCTCGGCCCTCGTTTTTCATCACATCTGTCGTCGTCAGCGTGGCCGCTGTCGCTCTGCTGGCGTGCACCGAGGAGGTGTTCGAGCCCACCGATCAGGGCCGATGCACTGAAAGCTCTGAGTGCCCGGACGACTACTCCTGCGTCGAACTTCGTTGTGCTCGAGACATCGCTGACGCCGCTGCGGGGACGGACATCGAGACCGATGCAGGGAATGACGCAGGCTCGGACGTTAGCGGTGCCGACGCGCTTGGCGAAGCATCGGCAGGGCTTTCGGCGACCTGCGCCGAGATTGCTGGCTGTGCGTCGACCTGCGAGACTGCTCGGTGTGTGCAAGCGTGCGCCGCAGGCGGGGATGCAGAGCCTCGCAGGAAATTCGCAGACGTTGTCGACTGCGTAGAGGCGGCGTGCTCGGAACTTCTTGGCGACCAACTCAGTGAGTGCCAACTGCGTGAGTGCTCAGTGCTGCTTGAGAGCTGTTTCGCACGGCCTACCGGCATCGGTGCTGAGTTGTGTCCAACAGTGTTCGGCTGTGTCGCGGGGTGCAACAGCGCAATCTGCGCGGACGCCTGCGTCGCTGCGGGCAGTTTTGAGGCGCAGAGAACCGCCGTTAGGTTGTACGAGTGCGCGCTGCCCTCATGCGCCACCGAGCGCACGGCAGAGGGATATTCTCGGTGTGCCGCTGAGAATTGTGAAGTCTCTGCGAATCGCTGCGGAATCTAGTTCGGCGACGGCACTGGCTTTCGCACTTTCTGGCCTATTGGGTGCCGGTCCGCGAGACGCAAGCTGGCAGCCTATGCTTGAGCCTCGCTTCCGTGCAGCGCGATGCTACGGCAGCTGCGTCGGAGGGGTTCGGCCCTCAGCTGGCCCGGCCATGCGAAGTCTCTGGATGGCAAACCCGAAGAGACTTCCACAAAGGCCGCCGAAGATGTGGGTCACCTGAGAGACGTTGTCGTCTTGCACCAACTGCGCGATTTCGGCGCCGAGGAAGAGCACGACGACGAGGATGAACGTCAGAGGCACCCGTCCGTTCCGCACATTCGTGATCGATGCCAGTAGAATGAGCATGAAGACGATGCCACTGGCGCCAAGCAACCCTGTTGAGAACAGCAATACGTTGAGCGCCCCGGTGAGAAGCGCGGTGAACCCGATCATCGCAAGCAGGAGCGGCGAACCGTACTTCTCCTCGACGATAGGGCCAATGAGCAGGATCATCGTGAAGTTGCCCATCAAGTGAGCAGCGCTGCCGTGCCCAATCACGTGCGAGAACAACACGAAGACCGACTTGGCGCCGTAGCCGTCGAGCGAGCCCGGCACCGTGAAGAACGGCATGAGGTTCCCGCCGATGATCGCGTCGATGACCAGCACGACCGTACAGATGATCGCATACGTCAGAATGACAGGGCTGTTGTATTCAACCTTCATGGATTCACCCGATGTAGCGGCTTTCGAGGTGTGTAAGGTACGCATCGGAGTCGAAGGTGCGGCCCGTAGCACGCGTCAGTATCTCGTCGGCGGTCTCTGCGGACGCGATGCTGTGCACGTTCTTCTTTAACCACGCCATGAGGCCCGCGAATTCCCCGCGCTCAATATCCCCTCGCAGCCCGTCGACTTGTTCACACGCGGCGGAGTAAAGCTGGTTCGCCGCAATCGCCCCGAGGGAGTAGGCTGGGAAGTAACCGTAGGCGCCGTCCATCCAGTGAATATCCTGCATGCATCCGTCGCTGTCTGTCGGCGGCTCAACGCCCACCATCTCGTTCATCTTCGTTCGCCACACCTCCGGGAGGTCGCGCGGAGCGAGTTTCCCTGAAATGAGATCTCGCTCGATATCGAAGCGCAGGATGACGTGGAGAGGGTAGGAGACTTCATCAGCGTCGACGCGAATCAGCCCGCGCTCGACCTTGTGATAGTGCGCGATCAGGTTCTCCGGCTCCCAAGCGTCGCCGGAGCCGCCAAAAGTTTCTCGCATGAGAGGTGCGGCGTAGCGAATGAACTCTGGTGACCGGCAGACTTGCAT
Organism: Bradymonadia bacterium; assembly: GCA_047610025.1. Classification (GTDB taxonomy): domain Bacteria; phylum Myxococcota_A; class Bradymonadia; order REDH01; family REDH01; genus JBLFZA01. The sequence goes on from JBLFZA010000021.1 coordinate 13,539, forward strand.
CTCGATTAGCAGCGACTGACTCTCGTGCATCGCCATGCCTCGCGCGCTTCCACGCGGTTGGGATGACCACTCCTTCGGGAGCTGCCGCTCGTACATCGCGTGCCCCGTCTCATGAAGCACGCCCATCAGCCCTTGCAGGAAGTCGCCTTCACTGTAGCGCGTTGTGATGCGGACATCACTGGGGACGCCGCCGCAGAAGGGGTGCAGGCTCTCGTCGAGGCGGCCGTGGTCAAAGTCGAAACCGACGACCGACATCAGCTTCTCGCCGAGCTCTCGCTGCTTGCTTGTGGGAAAGGGCCCGTTCAGCGGCTTCGGCGTTGGCCGCGACGCCTGCGCGTCGAGCACGCGCTGGAGAAGGTCGGGCAGCCGGGCCTTCAGCGGCGCGAACGCGGCCTCGACGGACTCTTCTGTGGCGCCAGGTGTGAACTGATCGAGTAGCGCGTTGTAGGGCGATAAGCCTAGGCGCTCGCCAGTGAGCGCAGCGACCTGGCGCGTGAGTCCAAGCACTTTCTCGAAGTACGGAAGCAGTTTGTTGAAATCATTGTCTTTTCTTGCGTCCTTCCATACGCCAAAGCACTCAGCACCCGCGCGCGTCAGCTCCTTGGCGAGCGAGGGCTCAATGGCGGTCCGCTGCAGCCATTCACGGCGCATTTCTCTCATGTTGACGCGCTCGCCATCGCCCAGATCGGTGTCCGCGCCTGCGTGCTCAAACCAGTCGGCGATCTCCGGATTCGCGAAGAGCTCGGCACGTATTGCGCTGAGTTCTGCCAGCTGAAGGCCGCGCGCTTCTGCACCGCCGGCAGGCATGACGGCCTGCATATCCCAGCCGAGAACGGCTTGAGTCTGGCCGAGGAGCGAGCTGCGTTCGAACAGAGAATGTAGTCTTTGGTAGCTCATCGACCCTCGTGCGCCCGCGGGCGACAGGTGAATTGTGTGTGACGTTGGTGCCGACGAACTACAAACGGTGGGCGCAAATGTCCACAGCTGGAGGCCGTCGGTTGCTCATACCGCTGGCGTGCGCTAGCGGCAGGGTGTGAAGCTAAATGCACGAAATCGAGGCGCAAGATTGACCGAGCAGGCCGTCCCTAGTCGCCGAGCAGTCCGGAGACCGTGGCTGCGGTTGGCTGCGGTCGTATGCGCCACTCTGCTGTGGGGGGCCGCGTGCGGTGGCCGTTCCAATGATGCGCGGGTGTTCGACGAGTCTCAGTTGGGAACGCAGGGCCTCGATGGGCGGGCCTATGCCCTTCGGCTGACAGTCTTTGAGTACGCGCAGGACACAGGTGGCTTCGTTGAGTGGTTCGCGCTCGATGGCGACGTCAATACCGTGGAGTCGCCCTACTTTGTGCCGACGCACTGTGCCTACTTCGGGCAGGGGCCACTCGACGATCGAGAGTTTCGGATCGATACGGCGGGGCCGGAGGGCGAGCGCCTACTGCTGCAGGTGACGCGTGACAGCCGCTCGGAGCTGCAAGCCCGAGTGGTCGCTTCGGGCGGAGCGTTTCCCGAACCGCCGACCGCGCCGTTGAGTTTCGTCGATTCCGGCAGGGAGCCCGCTCGTTCTTGTCGGCCGCGCTAGTCTGCCTGAGCCGCGAAGATTTACGATGGCAGCTCGGCCTGTGTCTACGCCGTCGGGCCTTACCCATTGGTGGTGGCGCGGTCATCGATGGTCAGGTGAAGTGTTGTTCGGATGTTCGCAACACCTGCTCCCGCTGCCACGACTCGGTCAACGCCTGTGCGCGCCGCAGAATGCGCTCATCCGACGGGTGGCGCGCGCTCCAGGCGAGTGTCTGAAGCACAAAGAGCGCTTGAGCGGGCCGCCACATCGACGACGTCCATGGAGCACTGCCGTAGTGACGGATGAATACGCTTTTGCCGCTCTCTGTTGAGAGTGCGCCGGCCTCCCAGAGGTGCAGGACATCGAACACTGCCCAGTCTGCTCGAGCATGCTCGAAGTCGATCAGGGCCACGACGTCGCCGCGCACGTGCAACCAGTTCCACGGCCCGCAATCTCGGTGACAGAAAACTCTCCCCGGCTGATGGCCGTCGTCGAAGTCGCTGGTCGCTTGTTGAAACAACGTCTCCGCGATCGCCGTGTCACAGACTGTTACTGCGGGCCTAGCCGCTCCAGCACGCGCCGCGAAGGATCTGGCTGGCGGCCAATCCTCGCCGATGTTGGGGTTCAGGGGCATATGCAAGGCGGCGAGGCTGCGGGCGATCGTTGGTAGCGCGCTCTCCGGCAGCGTGGCAGCGGGGTTCCCAACGCATTCGGAGAGCAGCAGCCACCGATTCTCACGTGCCAGCACCCGTGGCGTCTGAACGGGGAGTCGCGCATCTACGCGATGATTGGCCTCCGCCTCCCTCCGTGCCCCGCCTGAGGAGGCGCACACTTTCAAGTAGGCGACGGAATGCGCGCCGATGATCCGCCACGACCGGCCTCCGTGACCGGTCCCCGGCGCTCGACAGACCTCCGCCGCTGGACCCGTGTATCGTTCCGCGAATTGCAGCGCGGAGGCAGGGATCACGCGCTTTTCCCTTCGACAGGCTCCTCACTGTCTTCGGAGACGACTCTCATCGCAACCAGGGCTGCTCTGACTTCGTCAGTGATGGCATCTAGGCTCGCGTCGATCGCGACTTCGACCAGCAAATGCCCTGTTTTCCCGCGGCGTGTGATGCCCTTGTTTGAGACGCGGAGGCGCTTGCCGCTGGCCATTCCCGGCGGCACGGTCACCCGGTAGGTGCCATCGAGACCTTCGACCTCAACTTGAACGCCCAAGAGCGCGTCAACGGCGCCGATGGTGGTTTGCGCCACCAAGTTCACGCCCTCTCGTGCGAGCGTCGCATGAGACCCTACTTGTAGCGTGAGCAGAAGGTCACCGGCTGGTGCGCCACGACTGCCCGAACCGCCCTTGCCTCGCAGCCGGATTCGGTCTCCGTGCTGCGCGCCCGGGGGGATGTTCACTTCAAGACTCTTCTCTTGCTCCACCTGCCCTTGTCCGCCGCATGTCCGACATCGAGCGTTGCCTGCCATTCCTGCGCCTCGGCACGTGGGGCAGGTGCCAGGCTTCCTGTAACGGAACTTGGTCTTGAAACCGCGAGCCGCCTTCTCGAACGTGAGGTTGAGGTTCAGCTCAACGTCGCGACCGGCTCGGCTTCCGCCGCCGAACCCGCCTCCGCCGCCGAACTGGCTGAAGAGGTCGCCTAGATCGACGCCTTGACCACCAAACCCGCCGAAGCCGCCCTCGTTAAACCCCTCTCGCACGCCATCGGCGCCATAGGTGTCATAGAGGCGTTTCTTCTCTGGATCAGACAGCGTGCTGTAGGCCTCAGACACTTCTTTGAAGCGCTGTTCGGCGGCCTCGTCGTCGGGGTTTCTGTCAGGGTGCAGCTCTCGCGCGAGTTTGCGGTAAGCCTTCTTGAGCTCGTCGTCGCTCGCGCCACGAGAGACGCCCAGTAATTTGTAGTAATCTTGAGACATCGTGACTCTCCCGCTGCGTCGCCGCCTTCCTTCGGGCGCGACAAGGTGCGTGGTTGTCGTATTCGTTCGGGGGGAACCTAGCCACAACGCGCGCGCTGTCCAAGCACGGAACCGTCTCCGAGCGCCGGAAACCCGCGCGCGGTCGGCGTGTCCGTTGTGCCTGTTTCAGTGCCTTGCTAGACTTCAGCCCCCGCCTCTAAACCCGTGCGCCGAATGTCTACGCCGACGCAAGATGCCTTCGACCAGTTCGAAGAGCGCAGCGCCACCCTCGCTTCCTACCGAGCGGTGGTGCAGACGGTTGCGGGCCCTGCCGATCTGGATTTCTACGTCCGCGCGACGGAGACGTACTGTAGCGTGGAGTCGCGCGACGACGCGTGGCGCATCTGGCTGGGAGCGGCAGAACGCGCCCGTCAACTCGGCCGCCCGGAGCTCGAGACCGAGTCGCGAGAGCACGCGGTGGCCGCGGCGCCCGAACGTGCGCACGTTCTGGAGTTCCTCTCCCATGCCCTACCGGCAGGTCGGGCAAGAGCCCAAGCGCTACAGCGCTGCGGAGATTTCGAGGGGCGAACGCTCAAACAGCGCGCTGCATCGCTCACTGAAGCGGCGCGAGAGTTTGTTGCTGCAGGGGAGGAAGAGGACGCCGTTGAGATCTGGGAATCCCTCGCCGACCTCGACGCCGCCCACATCCTGATCGCGGCGAGAGAGTTGACGACTCTCGCCGAGCAGATGGGTTCACCCGCCGGAGTCGTCGCTCGTGCTGGGGCGCTGCTCCTGCGTGCACAGGGCGACGTGGCGCTGGACCTTTGGAAGCTGAGCCAATCGACCGCTGGCCTCGTCGACGACGCCATAGTGCTGGATTGGGTTGTGCGTGTGGTGGCTGACGCGCCGGATCTGATGCAGGCTGTACTTCATTGGTCCAGAGGCGTGCGAGGCGCTTCGCCAGCACATCCGGAATGGAGAGCGCTGCATCGGACATGGTCGGAGGCGGTCGGCGACACCGAGACCCAGCATCAAGCGCTCACCGAAGAAGCCGCGACAACGAATGGAGCGGACCGTGCGGCAATTTTACTGCGCCGTGCTGCGCTAGAGCGCGAGCCAATGAAAGCTCCCAAGCGTGCGCTCAAGACGGTCTCGGAGGCGCTGGATGCTGATGGAGGGGCAGCGGCGTTGGGTATCCTTGCATCGTTAGTCGACCACGCGGAGTGCGCTCATTCTGCGGCGACTCTCTTGTGTACCCTCGCTGATCATCGGGGCGAACCAGGAGCAGCACTGGTCGGTCAGCGTGTCCTCTCATCACTCGATGATAGCAATGACGCGCAGCTTGCGCTGGCGAGGTGCCTTGCCGCCTCAGGCATCGCACCTGAGCAGCTGTCCGTTCTCTCTCGCGTTGTGCGTAGGTCTCCTAGTGACTCCGACTCAGTGGGCGCGTTGCTGCGTGCCGTCGAGGCTCATGATGCGTGGGAAGACGCTGCAGACGCCTTGTGCGCGTCATCCGCGTCGGACTGGCCGCCAGACCTTCGCAGCGCCTGTTTAGATGCGCTCGCCCGGGCTCGACGCTGGCCGGACTTCTTTCGCAATGCGCTGACCCTCGGGCTCGTGCAGGACGTTCCTGCCGAGTCGTTGCTCAAAGAGAGAGTCGCGGCGTTGGCGCTCTTGGGCACAATCGAGGACCGAGGCGCGGAGCGCGCGCTTTGGCTATCTCGTCTGGCCTCCGTCTTTGGCGCAGGTGACGCCGAGTTGTGGCCGCACATCCTAGACCTCGCTCCATCGCAGGTTAGCCTTCGAGAGGCGGTGCCCGATGCCGTCGCTGCTGCTCGGGAGGCAGGGGACGAGGCCCGCATCGAGCGCGTGCTTTCGCTACAAGATGGCGCCGACGCCCTACAGTTGGAGTCAGATCTGCTCGGGCTCGCTCGGCAGCGGGGTGACACCGCCACCGCGGATCGCTGGGCCAGAGAGATCCTGAGCGAAGACTCCAGCCACGCGCTCGCGTCGACCTATGCGTCCACTCGATGGGAACTCGCTCCTGATGTAGCCGAACGCCTCCTCTTGATCGGTATCGACGCACTAGCGGACGACGTGCGCGCCGCTCGATATGTCGAGTTGGCGATCGGCAGTAACACCAGCGGAGCAGCGCTCAACCACTGGATCGCCGCGGCCAGTATCGAAAGCCAACCCCCAAACGCCAGAATTGGAGCGTGGTGCGCTGCCCTCAAACAAGCGTCTGCTGCTGTCGATGTTGCTGCGTTGTGCACTTTGGCGAGCCAACGTGGTCTTCCGGTTGAGGCGGCGCGCAGCCTCGATGAAACACTCGATGAGTTGTGCGCGCGCGGAGAAGGCGAACTTGTTGAGCAACTCATCGATTTTGCGGGGGAAGCATTTGCGGATGCTCAATTCCAAGACAGGCGCGCGGTATGCGCCTACCGAGCAGGACGCTGGCAAGACGCCGCCGACGCGTGGAGTACCGTCACTCTTCGGGATGACACCGATCGCAGCGCGCTCGCGATGGTTGCTAGGCTTCGCGCTGGTGGCGACAACACCCTCACAGCGTTAGCGGACGAGGCGCTCGCGTGTCTCCTGTCTACGCCCGCCGCGCCTGATCTCGTCGAGGCGATTCGGGAGTCGGAGCGGCACGCCGCGTTGGCTGAGCGATACGTGGCGGAGTGCGAACAGGTGCATGCAGGCAGCGCGGACCACTGGGAAGCGGCCGCGGCGTTAGCCGAGTGGACCCCTCACCAACAGCGCGCGTGGCTGGGCTGGGTCGCTGCAGCTCCAGGCGCTCTCTACCCCCTGCGGCTTCTCGAGGAGCGCGGCGACGACGAAGCGAAGCGTACAGCTTTGAACCTGCGCTTGGCTAACGCCGATGACGCAGGGCAGGTCGCGGTGAGACTCGCGCTCGTTGAACTGGAGCCCGATGAGAGCCGGCGGGAGTCGCTTCTGCTCGAAGTACTAGAGTTCGACCTAGGGGATGTTCAGGCGCGGCGGGCCCTCGCGACGCTCTACGAGAAGGCAGAACGCATAGAGGACGCCGCGACGCTGTGGGACGAGATCGCTTCGTTCACAGATAGCCAAGCGGAACGTGTCGCTGCGCTCCACCACACGGCGAGGCTACTGATTGGCGGCGACAGCCGTCAGCGAGCGCTGAACGCCCTAGAGCAGGTCTTGAACCTCGACCCTGAGGACGCAAAGGCGCGAGAGACGCTTGAAAACGCGTACACAACGGCTGGCGACAACGCTGGGCTGGCTGCCCTTTGGGGCCGAATCGCCGCCGCGGTGACTGACGTGGAGGAGCGGCTCGCGTGGCTGAAGCGAGCGGCGACCCTGCATGAATCCAGCGAGCATCCAGAGCTGGCAATGCCCTACTTGGTGCGCGCGCTGGGTATCGAGCCGGCGAATCTCTCGCTGTTGGAGCGCGTCGCAGCGGTGCAGAGCGGCCTCGGCGAGTGGGATGAGCTGCTGTCGACGCTGGAGCGCATCGCAGAAGCGACCCCGATGGCCGAGGTGCGAAACGAAATCCTGGTTCGGGCTTTTCGAGTTCTTCACACGCACCTCGATCGTCAGGGTCACGCCCTCGACCTCATACGGGCGGCCTGCGCGCATCTCGTGCCGACGGATCAGGACCTGGACATGATGACGGCTGCGGCGGAGGCGTCAGGCGATTGGGCAGTTTGGGCCGACGCGATGGGCGATGTGCTTCGAGCGCGACCAAGAAGCGTGCGACGAACGGATGACCTCCGCACGCTTGTGTCGATGCTCGACGAGCGTCTTAACCGCAGGGAGGATGCTTTGCTTTGGCTGGCGGAGGACATCGCGGACCACCCCCTTCTCGATGAACGGCTTGATGAAGCCGAAGCGTTCGCCGACGCCCTGGGGTCGCGTAAGCCGCTAGTCCCCGCCTACAAAGCACTCGCGGAGACGACCCAGCCCGCGCTCACACGATGGCGCGCCTACTTGGGGTCGGCGGGTGTGGCGCGCGAAGCGGGTGGTGTTGATATCGCGTTCGGAATTATCGAGCAGGGTTTGGCGCTTGGTAGCCCCTATCGCGACGAGGCCATTGAGCAACTCCGCGGCATGGGAGACAACCCATCATGCCGAACCGAGTGGCAGAGAGTACTGACACGACTTGCCAGGGAACACTCATCGCCCTCCCCTCTCTACATGGAGCGGGCGCTGCTCGAGCATGAGCACCTCGGCGACTGGCGGGAATCGATGGAGTCCTGCTTGTACGCGCTGCGCTATGACGCGTTTGCCCCAGACGCGACTGCGCTCGTTGAGAAGATCGCGCAAGACAATGACGCTTGGGCGGTCCTCGCACAGGCGTTGACCAAACTGCGCAACGCGGCAGGCCTCGACCAGCACGCTGAATACGATCGCTGGCTCGCACGCATCAACGGCGAGCACCTCGGCGACATCACGGCAGCCTACTCGCTGCACGAACAAGCGTGGAGGCAGGACATCGCGTCCGACGAAGCGCGGCGCTCTTTCGTGAGGGAGGCCGAGGCCCTCGGGTTCGGCGAAGAAGCGATGCAGCTCGTGGTGAATGAGACGCCGGACGAGCCCGACGCTGCGCAGCAATGGTGCGATTGGCTCGTGCCAAAGGCGCTGGACCAGAACCGCGTGGAGATCGCGCTGAACCAGCTTCGACAGACCGCAGCGCGCCTTGCTGATGGCGTCGACAACTGGGTGCCCGGAACACAACGCTACTGGCACGAGCGTGATCCTGCAGACGGCGCATACGTGTGGTTCATAGAGCGCTCGGGCGAGGCGAGCGGCGAGGCCGCCGGCGTTGCCGTATTGCAGGCCGCCGCCCGCTTTGCCCCCACAGATACGCTGAGAGCCGACGCACTGAACGCGATCGTCGAGATCGCGCCAGAGGATGCCGCCACACAGGAGGCGCTCTGGCTCGCGCTCGACGCCGCCGGTCGCCACGATGAACTCAGCGAAGCGCTCCGGGTGGCGGCGATCGCCGAGCCCGACGACGAGCTCGCGGCATTACTGGCAACGCGGTCGGTGCATCATGTGCGTCGCACGAACCACGATGTGGGGCACCAGGCGGCAGTCATGGCCTCGCTTGTTGCGCGTTTGCCTCAGCACGCGGATCTTCGCGATGACTTCGAGCTCGCATTGCGTGAGGGGGAGGCGTGGCCGGCCCTCGTTGAGAGCTTGGCGGAGCGCGGCCTGAGCAGCGAGTCCGCCGAAGCCGCAGAGCCATATTGGCTTCGCGGCGCGGATCTGCTCGACGGGGTCGTCGACGACGCCACTGCGGCTGCCGCCCTTTTGGCCCGTGCGAACGAAGCCAACCAAGACACATCCGAACTCGTTCGCCGCAGGGCAGCGCTATACGAAGCCTGCGGCAACTGGGGGGAAGTCGTCAAAGACTGCGAGCGTCTCGCCGACATGCTGGAGGGGCTGCCCGCGGCGCACGCAATGGGCCGAGCAGCGTCGCTCGCCGAGACCCGGCTGGACGCCGCGCCGAAGGCGGCAGAGCTATGGCTCAAAGCGGTCGTTTTCGCGGCGAAGTGGAAGCGTCCGCACGTGCGATTGGCTCTGCTGAGTGAGTCGGCAGGGAACGACGACGATGCCTCGCGCTATCTCGATCAAGCCGAAGAGCTTTCCGGCGCGTACGAAGCGACCGAACTCGACGACGTCGCGTGCGCGCTACTTCGCCGCGCCGCTCGAGATGAAGCGAACGCCGAGCGCTGGCTGCGCCGAGCACTGGAACTCACCCCTGCCAATTCAAGCGCCGTCCGTCGGCTCGTCGACCATCTGATCTCACACGAACGCTTTGATGATGCCTCGGAGGCGCTCGAACGCGCAGCCGCCGACGCCGCGCCCAACATCGCGTTGGCCATGCATCTTGAGCGCGCTTGCCTCTTCATGCACGACCTAGGAGACCCCGTGCGCGCGGCAAAGGCCGCTGGTGTTGCGCGCGCGAGCGCACCTGAGTCTCGCGCCCCCTTTGCCATTGAAGGGGACGTGCACTTCGCCGCGGAGCGCTTTCAAGACGCGGCAGAGGCCTATCACGCGGCGTTGGGCTTCGAGGAATCGCTGCCCGACGATACACCAAGCGCTCAGGTGTTCGTCCGTGGAGAGACGATGACAACGCCGTTAGCGCTTTACCTCACGCGCTATGCGCTCGCTCTGGAGGCCTCGGGCAGAAGCAGAGAAGCGCACGACGCCTTGCAGAGCGCGACACTCGAAGACGAGTCGCATCCGCTGGCCCTCGCCGCGCTCGCACGCATTGCTTACGGCCGCGATGAGAGAGAGGCGCATCAGCGATATCTGCGAGAACTTGAAGCCGCGACCGAGCGTGGCCAGTCCGCCGTCGCCGGGTTGCTAGAAGACGTGCCCAGGTTTGACTGAGACAGCCCGGCTGCGTACCGTCGGACACTGGCCCTCCGCAGCCCATCGACTCCACGTTTGGCGAGAGATTTCGGCTCTATGACCCTCGTTCGCCGCACAACCATACCTCTCGCGGAGAGAGCGGGACGTCGTAGGATTTTGGGGTGGCTTGCGTCACTCGCACTGGCCGTGCTGGCGGCTTGTGGGCCTCGTTCTGGGGAAAACGGTGCTGGTCCACGCTGCAGCAACGACGACGTGTGCGGACAAGGCAGTGAGTGTCGCGATGGCGTCTGTGTTCTTACCGGACTGGTGGGTTCAGACCGCCGAGATGCCTTCGATACGGCAACCGATGTTGAAACAGATGCCGATGTCGATGCCCCAGACGTCTTGGTGGACGTGAGAACGGATGCGGACGCTGAGCCGGTCGTCGACCAAGATCTCGATGGCGTTCTCGACGTCGACGACAACTGCCCAACGTCATTCAATCGCAACCAACAAGACGAAGACCGCGACGGCTTGGGTGATGCCTGCGACAACTGCGCAACTGTCACCAACGCCGATCAACGAGATCTCGACGCCGATGGAGTCGGTGATTTATGCGACCCCTGTATATGGAGTGCAGCGGTGGCCAGTGTTTGCGACGGCGCGGCGGACGAAGACATCGATGGCACGCCGAATCGCTTCGACAATTGCGCGACAATCCCAAACCCCAATCAGGCTGACGTCGACGGCGACGGTGTCGGCGACCTCTGCGACGGCTGCCCGACCGTAGCGGACTGGAGGCAGCGCGATCGCGACGAGAACGGTGTGGGGGATGCCTGCCAACTCGGGGACGTTCTCGATGACGATCGGGATGGCGTGGGCGACCCCTTCGACAACTGCCCGACGCTCACAAATCCCTACCAGATAGACACTGATCGAGATGGCATTGGCGACGTCTGTGATGATTGCCGCCTGACACCGAGCTTCGCGACGCGATTCGAACAAGGGTGTCCTGAGTCGACCACAGATAGTGACGGCGACGGCATTCCTGACGTTGTGGACAATTGTCCCGATCGGTCCAATGTCTCGCAGCTGGATGTGAACCGAAACGACATCGGTGATGATTGTGACCCGATCTTCGGTCGCTTTGACAGCGACTATGATGGTCTCGCGGACCGAGTAGACAATTGCCCCGACGTGCCGAACTCTGGTCAGGAAGACGCCGACTTCGATCGCGTAGGAGATGCCTGTAGTGCGGGTGACGATGTGGACCAAGACGGCATCACCAACGCCTTGGACACCTGCCCCTGGGTGGCATCGACCGAGCTAGACGGCGACATGGACGGCGTCACCGATGACTGTGACAACTGCCCGTGGATGGCGAACGCGGATCAGAAAGACGCGAACGCCGACGGCATCGGCGACGACTGCATTGATGATGCGGACGGCGATACACAGCTTGACGGGTTGGATCCGCAACCGCTGATTCGAATTGGTGCAGGAGGGTTGCTTGGAGACCTCGACGGCGATGGCGTGCTCGACGCGGACGACGTCTGCCCCTACTTCGCCTCGACCGCGACACGCGAGTGCTTCGCCGACTCTGATGGGGACGGGGTCCTCGATACGGAGGACGTGTGCCGCTTCCGCGCATCGGCTGGAGTGGATACCGATGGAGACCGATTTGGGGACGATTGCGATCCATGTCCGTTCGCGAGCGCTCCGAATCGACGACGTTCCTGCGAAGGCGACCGCGACGGCGACGGCTTGCCTGATGAGTTGGACGCGTGTCCGACTCGCTCGGACATGGGGGGGCTCGACCGAGATAGGGATGGCGTCCCGGACGTCTGTGATGCGTGTCCGGTTGTGGCGAACTCCTTCGAAGCTTGGTTCGGTGAGGGAGGCTTCGCGTGCATTGACGATTTCGACGGCGATGGGATCGCAAACGTGGCTGACCCCTGCGTGTATATCTCGAGCGACCGATGCACCGCCGATGACATGGACGGTGACGGGAAGCGGGACGAGAACGACGTCTGCCCATTCATCCCCAATTCGCTGCAGTTAGATCGCAACGGAGACGGAGTCGGCGACCTGTGTGATGTCGATGTCGACAGCGACGGGCGTTCGGACGCGATCGACCGCTGCCCAGACCGCTGGGCGCCATCTAACTCCCCCGCTGGCTGTCGAGAACGCTGACGACACAGACGCGGCGCTACCGAGGCCGCGCTGAGACGGTTGTGTTAGAGGCCAGCGCCGCTCGCCGTACTAGCGTCGACGGATATCGTCTGAGCCCTTCACAGCAGCGCCTTATTCTGGCGCGATGTACGTCACGGTCTGTGCTTCGATATCGGCGCGCAGGGTCCATCCAGTGAGGTCGGCTTCTTCGGCGTCCTGCGGATAGTCGCGGTCACCCAAGAGCTCGGAGAGCAGCTGGCCCTCTGCATCGGGGTCGCCCGAGATGTTCACATCGAGGTCAGAGATCTCGTCGGCGAGTATCGCGCCCGCGAGCTCTCCAATCAGCACCCAGCTGTCACCATCCTCCTCAAGCGTGCCGGTCAGCGAGAGGTTCGTTACCGGAATCTGGAGGGGCTCCGTTGCGCCAGGCTCAAGCGCCGGGAAGATGATGGACAGGGTCTCCGAGTTGGAGAACGAGAACTCCGAATCGATGCTCGCAGGCTTGTAAGAGGCGTCCGAGAAGTCCACGCCCGGATACCACGTGTATCCTCCCTCCACCTTCTCTCCAGCGTTGCCGGTTACCGTAAACTCGTCGGGCAAGGTCGCCGTGTCGAAGTCGCGGAACTGAATCAACACGTGGAGGAGGTCTGCGTCGATGTCAGCCGCGATGAGATTCTCAAGGATTGTCCCGATACCTCCGAGCGGCCGCCGAATATCGACCACCGTTAAACGGAAGGTCGGATCGACCAGCGAGTTCCCCATTATCGCGTCAACGGTAACGTCAGCGCTTGCATCTGAACCGGCATCCGCCGTCGTCTCAGGCTCATCGTCACCGCAGGCGGCAAGCATGCAAAACGATGCGGCCAAGCAGTACATCATCCAAGTCTTCTTCATCGGTACTCTCATAGTGTGCGGTAGACACCAGATTGCGTACCCGATTTGTCATCTTGCTCCAAGGGAAGGCGCTCGACTCAGGGTCGAGCGCCTTCCGTCGAGGAACGGAGCGCTCTACGCGAGATCGAGGGCAGCGAAGTCGGTCAACCGGCGGAAGTGGTTGGCTCGCTCGGCGACCTCTTGTCTCGTCATGTCCCGAAGACGGTCCACGCTAAAGCTCTCGACGCTGAAAGATGCGAGCGTGGAGCCTGCGATCACGGCCTGACAAAGGGTCTTCCAGTCGAGGGAGTCGCGTTGAGCAACGAACCCCATGAATCCGCCCGCGAAACAGTCTCCTGCCCCCGTTGGGTCGACGACGT
>JBLFZA010000022.1:0-26723 GCA_047610025.1 Bradymonadia bacterium
TGCCCATTGGCGACCACCAGCGCATCGAAATCGTCAGCACGCTCGCCATCCGGTCCTCGGCTCACAACACGCCACTGGCCGCCCTCACACTGCGTGCAGTCCTCTACCGTCGTGCGGAAGCGCACCCTTCGGTCTACGCCGAAGTGTTCAGCGTAGCCTCGAAAGTAGGCCGCCAACTGCTGGTGTGATGGGTAGTCCGGGTAGGTGTCCGGCATCGGATAGTCCGCGTACTGCGAGTACCCCCTCGAGCTGATGATATGAGTCGTTTCGAAAACGCTCGAGTGTCCCGAGTCAGCGTCGAAGACCCAATTGCCGCCCACTTCCGCGCCGCGATCGAGCACCGTGACGTCAAACCCACGGTCCATCAGATTCTTCGCCGCGGTGATACCGGATGGGCCGGCACCGATTACACAGACCGTCTTCACGCTCATCCTTAGCGGGGTGCAGTGAGGCCCACAATGGGTCGCACCGACCCAAACCGCAAGCCCGGCACCGGCCTCACGGGTTGACAGTACAAAGGCCCAACGCCATATCCCGCCGCGGAGCGCGCGCACGCTAGACGCCCGCAACGACTTATCTTAGCTGTCCTTATGCGCGTCTCCGTATCTCACAAGTTCACCTGCACTCCCGATGCGCTCTGGGACGTCTTCGACTCCGAGGAGTTCGAGGCCGAGTTCGCCAAGGCCACCGATGTGATTCGCGAGATCTCGGAGGAACGGAGAGACGGCGCGGTGTCTTATCGACGACGCGAGTGCACCCTGGCCTCCGACCTGCCTGCGCTGGCGAAGAAGGTGATGGGCGGCAGCGCACTTGCGTGGCACGAAGAGGCAACGCTCGATCGCGACCGCAACCGACTCGAGTGGGAGGTCATCCTGCCCGGTGCAATCGGCGACCGCGTAAAGGTCAAGGGGAGCACGCGCATTCGATTCGCCGACGGAGTCTGCACTCGCAGCATCTCCGGCGATATCTCGGTTCGCGTTCCGCTCATCGGCGGCCGCGTCGAGTCGTTAATCGCGAAGTCCGTCGGCGAGAGCTACGACAAAGCGTCAGCGATCGCCCTCAAGATTCTTCACGGTCAGCAAGACAATACGTAGCGAGGCTCGCGAGTGGCTCTCAGTGCCCTCAACGGCGGCGAAAGCCGACTCCCGCAAGACGAGCCTCGATCGTTGCGACGAGTTGCACCCCGTGTTCGACCCCCGTGTTCGACCCTAGTGGCTTTCGCCCTCAGCGTGCTCGGCCGCATGTTCTGAATCGTGGTCCGCCTCTACTGCGACCGTTGCGTTGGCCGCGGCGTTGGCGGCTTCCATGGCGTCAGAACTGCCGTAATTCGACGACACCACGACGGGGCCGCAGTCGGACAGCTGCGAGTAACCAACGATCGCGATGACGACAGTGAAGGCGACACCCACACCCACGTGAGTCAGGCCAGCGAGTTGGAAGAAGTCTTTCGGAAGCTTTGGCAACATGTCGTCTGCGCGTCGTGAGAGAGAGGACGGCGCCTTTGTAGTCCTTTTCACGCGAGACGCCAAGATGAGTTCCGCATTCGTCGGTCCTCGTCACACGGGCCGACGACGATCAGGAAACCGCGCCACCAATTTGCGGTCCGAAGCTAACACCCCCGCTGCGACGCGGCGATGAACGGAGTGACTTATCTCCAAGAAGTGCACATGTTCAGGAAACGCGAACCCGCCCCGTCGAACATTGTCGGGAACACCCTCGTCGACGACGCTCTCGACACGCTGGGTGGCTTGCTCTCCGTCTGGGCCAAGCACCCGATCTCTATCGCTGGCATTGACGGGGAGGAAACGAAGAAGGCGATTCTCGCTTGGCGAGCGAACCTCATTACTGGAGCGCCCTCACCCGCCGCTACGCGAGAGCAGCCGGTCATCGGTCGGGACTGGGCAGGCGCACGGCACGCTCTGAGGGCGATACGAGAGCGGGAGTCAGGCGCAATCGACGCGACCTACTGCGAGTTCCGAGATGCGCTGTGGAACGTCATGCACACCGTTCTCCAAGTCTACGCGTCCGACAAAGAGCTCGATAACGGCTTGATCGGCGAACTCGATCGTCTAAGCGATCTGCGGCACAGCACCGACCCAAGCACGTTTCGAGAACGCGCCATGGACGTCGTTGGACGCGTACGCACTCAGCTTGAGGCACGGGAATCCAAGCGCTCAGCAGTTATCCACGCGCTCGGCACCCGGCTCGAGTCAGTGAAAGACCAGCTGCAAGAGGCCCGCGGCCAGATGGTGCTTGACCCCCTAACCCAAGTACTGAACCGGGCCGGGCTTGACCAGGAGCTCACCAGGCTCGTCAGAGTCGGAACCTTAGTTCTGCAGCCGGCGACGCTCCTGATGATCGACGTTGACCACTTCAAAGAGGTCAACGACGAGCATGGTCACCCTGTCGGTGATGAGGTGTTGGTAGAGATCGCTCGCCGTTTGGTGCGTACGTTCCCCCGAAAACGAGACATGGTGGCACGTTACGGCGGCGAGGAGTTCGCCGTTACGCTAGGCGACACCGACATGGTGACGAGCGAGCGCCTCGCACTTCGGCTGCTGGACACGATCAGCGACGCGCCCTTCCCGACCGCCGCGGGCCCTTTAGAGATCACAGTGTCGCTCGGCGTGGCGACGCTGAATCTACCGGAGACGGAGGTCGCGTGGCTCAAGCGAGCTGACGTCGCACTCTACGAGGCGAAACGTGCCGGGCGCAATCGCTACAGAGCCGCTGGCTAAACAGACCGTCAACACGCAAAAATGACCGAGCAGCCATCACAAGATATAGTGGCGCTACAACAGGTCACACACAACATCCTGCGGCCAATTCCGAAAGAAACAGGACGGCGACAATTATTTGACAACAACCAAAGCCATTGACCCCGAGCCCTGAAAGTTGAGAGAGTGATGCTCCGGCAGCCCTATCGGCATCTCCTCAAACGCCCTGGCAAGCAATGAATTGGCAACGTCTGCTCTCTCTTGGAGCGCTTTCAACGGTTTGGTGCGCATGCGCCCCGCTCGACGATCCAGCTCCTGTCTCCGATGACATCTCTACACTGACGGAAGATGTCGTCGAGGCTCGGGAGACCGAGCAGTCGTCACTGACGAACCAGGTCACGCTCGCTGAGTTCGAGGGCACAGTGCTCGAGGATGGCTCATTCCAGATCGAGATGCTCGACATCTCCGATTGGGACACGCCCATCGAGTTTGATGCCGACTTGGATCTTCGCAGCGTTGAGCAGGCACTGTGGTGCCCAATTCGCGTCACCAACGGCGCACGTGGCACTGTCGTTCTGACGACCGACGCGGGCTCGATCGGCAACACCGTCGGAGCGTGTGGGCTTCCCGCAGTCTTCCCGTACACCACACTCGGTGTCTTCTGCGCGAACGTCACCGCGGCCAGCGCGAGCGACGCGCGGTTTGGCAATTTGCAGGCGGAAATCACGAGTGTCGTCCCGTCCGTCGGTTACAATGGCTACACGTTTGCAACAACCGGCGGCGTAATCGGCACAGACCCCGGTTCACTGGCGGGAGTCGGTGCTCCTATCGGCACGCTGGGCCTCTTTGGTTTCGGTACGCTTAACGACGGCGACGCCATTGCGACGCAGTGGGCCTTCGAGAATGCGGGTGGCGCGTTCACGTTCCGCGGCCGGATGGTCGCCGAGCTCGAGGAGATCTGCGGTGACGCCTTCGACAACGATTGTGACGGCGAGTTGAACGAGGTCTGCGCCCCATTCGGCGACCCGTGCATCGACAACGTCGACTGCCTCTCCGGAAACTGTGAAGTTGGCGTTTGCGCTGCCTCCACGTGCGAGAACACGCTCTTCGACGCTGCGACCGAGACCGATGTCGACTGCGGCGCATCCTGTAACGGCTGCGCAACCGGCCAGATCTGTGTGCAGGATTCGGATTGCCTCACCGAGATCTGCCTCGACGGCCTGTGCGCCGACTTCGATCGCCCGGGACCCGGCGATCTCGCCATCAGCGAGTGGTTCGCCAACCCGAGCGGAACCGAGGGAGACGAGGAGTACATTGAGCTCTTCAACGCTGGCCCCAACGGCTGGGATCTTGTCGGCTGTACACTCACCGACGACGGTGGCGACAGCTATCTGTTCACTGCCTCGACCGTTCTCATGCCCGGCTACTTCGTGCTCGCTTCGGGAGCCGACACCAACGCGATTGGCGACGCTGCCTACACCTCGTACTTCCTCAGCAACGGCGGAGACGAGATCCAGCTCAATTGCGACGGGGCCATCGTCGACCGCATCGAGTACGCGACATCAACCGAAGGCGTCTCAACGCAGATCACCGACGGCAACGTCAGCGCTCTGCTGAATGACGACCCCGCGAACGTCTGCGACACACCGTCCAACATCTTTAGTGGCGCCGAGCTCGGAACACCGGGCGCAGCCAACGAAGCGTGCCCAACCTTTGGTTTCCAACTCGGTGACTACTGCGCTGTTGACGCACTGCCCGCGCTGACCAGCACCGCAGGCGCAACCTACGGATTCCAGGCCTCGCTCTCAATCGCAGGCCTCACGGACAACACCAACAACCTCGATTCAAACCCGCAACTCGCCTTCGAGTTCGGCATCGGACCGGTCGGATTTGCAGAGACGGACCCCGCGTGGAACTGGACCTCGGCACCGGCGATTGCTGGCTGGGAAGATAGCTTTGGCGTCGATGGCTACGGCACGGACCTCACGTTGCCGGTCGCTGGAACCTACGTCATCGCGGCACGCGTAACGACGGACAACTTCACGTCCTTCACCTACTGCGACGCGCGCACCGGCCCAGCAGCACGCGGCTCCGAAGATGGCTTTGCGCTCGCTGATGCAGTGCAGCTGACCGTCACGGCTGACCCGGCGAACACGCCGGTTGCCGGAGACATCATCCTCACTGAGGTGATGCCGAACGCCTTCAACAACGGCCTCGGCGAAGTCGCTGAGTTCTTCGAGATTCACAACACAAGCGTCAACGACTTCGACCTGTCCACCTGCGCGATCGAGGACAACAGCACCACGCACCCCTTCGGCTCGGCCATCCGCCTCGCCGCTGGCGACTACATCGCCATCACGGCAGCACGAAGTGTTGACGAGAACGACGGCCTAGTCGCGACCTACACCTACGATGGCGCGTTCACGCTGAGCAACAGCGGCGACGTACTTCGCGTTACCTGCGGCGGCACAACAATCGACGAGTTCGACTGGACCGGCAACAGCGGATTCGACGTCGAGGGCCGCGCAAGCCAACTCATGATTACCCGCAACGACGGCGCGTCGAATGACGTGGCGACCTCGTGGTGCCCGACACCCGCGGCGGCCACCTTCGCCGGTGGCGCAAACGCCGGTACGCCCGGTGCCGCCAACGTCGCATGTGCAAGCCTGGACTCGTGCATCATGCTCTCCCCCGCGACGATGACCGGCGTCGACCCCACGGCGACGGCAACAGTGACGGCACAGCTGACTTCGGCTGGCCTCTCGGACCTCTCTACCGCAACCGACACCCTCGCGGCACTTGTGCTCGAAGCGGGCGTTGGCGCTGACGGGGCTGACCCGACCGTGGACGACAGCTCGTTCACCTTCTTCCCGCTCGGCTCCGACCTGCTCTGGACGGACGGTGGCGCAGGCGACATCGACCAGTACGTTGGCGACATCACGGCACCCTCGACGGGCCTCACAGACTTCGACTTCATCGTGCGCGCATCGGTTGATGGCGGCCTGAACTGGACGTACTGCGACACGACGGGCATCGCGGCTCCCTACGTTGCCGCGAACGCTGGCCAAGGCGACACACTCAACGTGTTCGACTTCTGGGCCGACACCTGCACCGTGCAGGGCCTCGTTCAGGGCTTCGCTGGCATCGCGACAAGTGGTGACGTGACCCTCGACACCGCACAGCTTGTTGGTGACCCACCAGCATCCGCCGTTGTTGGTGAAGTTGGATACGCGCCGATCGGTAGCGATATCGAAGCAGATGACTCGTTGGCGACATGGTTCGCAGGTACGTACGGCGTGAACGTCGGCAACCTCTACAGCTTCGATGCGGCGATCATCCCACCCACGGCCTACGACGCCAATGTGGGCATGTTTGACCTCGTCGGCCGTGTCTCGGGCAACGGCGGAACAGACTGGATCTACTGCGACACTATCGGCACGCCGTACAGCGCAGCAGACGCTGGTCTGCTCGACGTACTGACCGCGAGCATCGACGTCGCGCAGTTCGATGTGAACGGCAGCGCGGCAGGTGAGGAGTTCTCCTCGCTGACATTCGGCATGCAGTGGGGGGCGACCGGTGTCACCGACGCCACGAACGGTGTTGACGCTTCGGATGACATCTCCATCGAGTTCGGCATCGGCGCTGACGGCGTGGACCCCGAGGCGAGCCCCGGTTCTTGGACGTGGACGGCGGCAACGCCGATTCCCGCTTGGGACGATGCGCTCGGCTTTGATGGTTGGGAATCCACCATCGCGCTTCCCAGCAATGGCTCGTACGACACGGTATTCCGCATCAGCACCGACGCTGGCACGACGTTCTTCTACGTCGACACTCCCGGCAACACGACGTTCAACCCGGCAGACGTGGGCGACCTCACGGTTACCGCTGACCCGGACCCGCCATGCCTGCTGATCTCAGAGTACGTTGAGGGCTCGGGCTTCAACAAAGGCATCGAGATCCACAACTGCGGCAGCGACATCGCTGACCTCTCGATCTTCACGATTGCCGGCGCGAACAACTCGAGCACGGTCGCCAACCAGAGTGCGGTGTTCAGCGCGGTTCCGCTGCTTGCCGGCGAGGTCTTCACAATCTGCAATACCGGCTGGGCATTCGCCGCGTGCGACCAGACAGACAACGGACCGACGAACTTTAACGGTGACGACCGCATCGTGATTTTCCGCGACCTCAATGAGAACGGCGAATCCGAATCGGGTGAGCCCATCTACGACGCATTTGGCGAGACGATCCTCGACGTATCGTCCATCTGGGGCAACACGACGTACCGACGCGACCCGGCGTGTACGTCCTACGATGGCGTTGGCGCTTGGCTCGTTGGTGACTTCTTCAGCGGCCACTCTTCGAACGACGTCAGTGACTTCGGCACCTACGCAGGCTGCACGCCTCCGCCGCTCTTTGCCTACGAAGAAGACTTCGAGGCAGGGAACGGTGGTTGGTTCATGGCACTTGCGGGAATTCCCCCGGCGCTCGGCGTCGCAACGCTGCAGCCCAATCTCGGATTCGGCTTCTTCGGGATGTCCGGCCCTGTGTTGGACTGCAGCGCCTCCGCGACTGATGTGGTGGTCACCTTCGAAGTCGTGACAGATTGCACCGGCGCAACGGTCAACGTGGAAGCGACCAGCGGGTTGGCCGCGACCGGTACAACCACGATTCCGGGTAACGCGAGCGGCACCCATGTCGCGACCATTCCGAACACAGCAGGCACCAACACGCTGACGCTCAACCTTGTTTCTCCGGGATCCGAGGTGTGCAGCTACAGCCTCGAGTCGGTCGGAAGCACATGCCCCATCGTGGCTCCGGCTCTCGCTGCTGGCGAGCTGGTCATTAGCGAGCTTGAGGTGGACGGCGCATCCACAGCGGTGGAAATCTACAACGGCTCCGGCGCGGCGGTGGATCTGCTCGGGGCGACACTCGATGTGGACGGACGCTCGGTGTTCATCAACGCATTCACGGTTGACCTCGGTGGGTCGACGACCGTGGCCGACGGCGCCTACGGCGTGATCGACTCAGACGGCACTCGCTCACCAGAGGTCGGAACGTGGTCGAGTGCACCCATCCTTACGCTCGACGACTCCAGCACGATCACACTGAGCTCCGCCGGCGTCGTTATCGACACGGTGGCACTCGATGGCGGCGTGACCTTCCCGTCGCCGACCGGCACCTCGGTCAACCTCGACCCCTCGCGTTACGACGCGGTGCAGAACGACTCGGGCGCCAACTGGTGTGACTCGGCGAGCACGCCGGGCGCTATCAACGGCAGCTGCCCGTTACCGGCAGCCCCGGCGGCCGCGGGCGACGTTGTCATCAGCGAGTTCTCGCCGACTCCCGGTGTGTTCGACGCGGAATACGTTGAGCTCTACAACGCGACCGGCGCAACGCTGGACTTACTCGGTTGCACCGTCGATGACGGCGCGACGACGCGTACTCTCGGCACAGACGGGTCGGGCTCAACGCTCGTCGCGGCAGCTGGTTATTGGGTGCTCGCGAAGTCGGCTACGGCGGTGACGGACGGCGCTGGCGCTGATCAGTCGGACTACCTGGATACCGGAATGTTCAGCCTTGGCGGCGGCGGCGACACCATCACGGTGTCGTGTGGTGGCACAGTCATCGCGTCCATCACCTACGTTGGCGGCTTCCCCACCCCTTGGGGCTACGACTCAGATGTCTCGGCTCAGCTCGATGTTGCCTACCTTGGCAACACCGAGTCGACGCTGGACTACTTCTGGTGCGGCTCTGCCGGAACCTACAACTCGGGCGACGGTACGAACGTGGCCAACGGCACACCCGGCGCAGCGAACGCGACGTGCAGCGTGGCCGCACCGGCGCTGCCCACCGCACTCGGTGAGCTTGTCGTGACGGAGGTCATGTATGACCTCACTGGCACGGAGACGACCTACGAGTGGTTTGAGCTCTACAACGCATCGGCAATTCTCTTCGACTTGAACGGGTTGGTGGTGTCGAACGGATCCGCGAACTCCTTCGCAGTCGCCGGTTCGCTCTTCGTGGGCGCTGGTGAGTACTTCGTGTTCGGCGCGTCGGCCGGTTCCGTCGAAGACGGAGCGGGTGGCTCGCTCGTCGACTACGTGTACGGCGGTGGTGTTCCCTTCCTCGAGGCAGGCGACACCATCAGTGTCGTCGCCGCTGGAACGACCATCACCGACCTGACCTACGATGGCGGTACGACCTACCCAACGGCCGAGGGTCAGACCTTGTCGATGGACGGCGCGAGCGACACAGAGGCTGACGTCGACGACGCTTCTAAGTGGTGCGTCGATGATACGAACGCGTACGACGCAGACGCGGCCGCTGGCGCGAATACGGGAACGCCGGGCGCCATCAACCTGATCTGCCCGGGCGGAGCTGCGCCTCCGCAGGTCCTCATCACAGAGCTCGCTGACCCGAACGGCACCACCTCCGCGCGCTACGTCGAGCTGCACAACATCTCCGGCGCAGACGTGGATATGTCGGACTTCGCTCTCCGCCGCTGGACCAATGCCTCCGGAACGCCGCAGTCCGACGTAACGCTCAGTGGTACGGTCGCCGACGGTGGCTTCCTTATCGTGTGCAGCAACTCGGGCGGCTTCGATACCATCTACACCCCCGAAACGTGCGACTTGGACATCGGAACCGGCGGCCCAGCAGACTCGAACGGCGATGACAACATCGCCCTCGTCCACGTCGCCACGGACACAATCGTCGATCAGTACGGCGTGCCCGGCGTCGACGGGTCCAACCAGGACCATGAGTTCGAGGACGGCCGCGCTGAGCGAGCATGTACCGCTCTCATCGGCGAGAACCCGTGGGTGTTTGCCAACTGGGTTGTCGACAACGACGGTGGAGACGGTGACGGAGCGCAGAGCGCGCCTGGCGGATACGACCCTGGCGCTTGGGTCTGCGTCCCCTAGGCATCTGACCCCATCGACCCCACCCCCGTACGACGGTTTTCCGTCTGCGGGGGTTGAGTCGTTAGAGACTCCCTGCCAGTATTGCTGGCACACCCTTTGGGCGCGCACCCGTAATCGCGCGACCTTCCTGAGACCTCGACTACACCCAGCTCTGATGACGCGAATGCTGCCACGCTTCCTCGCTCTCACGTTCCTTGCGTTCACCCTTACCGCCTGCGGCTCTGCCGAAGACGGAGAAGATGGCTCAAGCGACTGTCCCAACAACTGTCTCTTGCCACCGGGCAACGTCTGCGACGGCACCACCCTGACGTCGTACGTCTCGCCAGGCGCGTGCTTGCTCGGGGAGTGCCAGTTCGTGTCGGCGCAGGAAGACTGCGGCACCACGGGCGACACCTGCGAAAGCGGCGCCTGCATCCCAGGCACCGGTGACCCCTGTGACGGCGTGACCTGCGACGCCCCACCTGCTGCGGCATGCGAAGGAGCCATCCGCATCACGTTTGAGCCAGCCGGAACCTGCGACGCGGGCGAGTGTTCCTACACCCGCAGTGAGCAAGACTGCGCGGCAAGCGACCAGCTCTGCATGGAAGCGACCTGCGTCGACCCGACGGACCCCTGCGCCGACATCACGTGCAACACGCCCCCCGCAGCCACGTGCGACGCCAACGTCGCAGTCGTGGCTGCTGCCAACGGTGAGTGCAGCGTCGACGACGCCGGACTCGCCTCGTGCACCTACGAAGAAACTCAGACAGACTGCACGCCCACCGAAGAAGTTTGTGACGCGGGCGCCTGCGTCGCGCCGGACCCCTGCGCCGGCATCCGCTGCCTCGAACCGCCCACGGGCTTCTGTGAAGGCACCGAGATTGTCGACTACTCGGCCCTCGGTCAGTGCGTTGAAGGCGAGTGCGAGTACCGAGAGACCCGCACCGACTGCGACCTCAACCGACTCCTGTGCGAGGCCGGCGCCTGCGTTGCGCGCCCCGACTGCTTTGAGATCGTGTGCGACCGGCCGCCGGCGGCGTCGTGCTTTGGGGATACAGCGCGTGTCTACAATGACGCCGGCACCTGCACCGAGAACCGCTGCAGCTACACGCTGAACGAGATCGACTGCGACGCCAGCGGCGAGATCTGCGAGGGCGGCGTCTGCATCACCCCCACTGCCTGTACAGGTGTTGAGTGCACGACTCCGCCGCCTCAGTTCTGCGACGGCGATACGTCGGTGACCTTCGAGTTCCCCGGTGCGTGCGAAGATGCGGTCTGCCGCTACGGCCAGATCAACCGAGACTGCGCAGCGGAAGGCGGAACATGCCAGAACGGCGAGTGTGAATTCGACACCTCCTGCGAGGGAACCAACTGCGGGCGCCTGCCGGCCGCGCAGTGTGAAGATGATGAGACCCTAATCGAGTTCTTCCCGGTCAGCGCTGGCCTCGATTGTCTCGAAGGACGCTGCCAGTTCGACGAGGTCAGGACGATCTGTGAATCCAACGAGCTGTGCCTTGATGGCGTATGTGAGGTCATCGACCCCTGCGACTTCCTCACGTGCATTGCACCTGACTTCTGTGAAGGGGATGTGCTTGTAGAAGTGCTCGCGCCAGGCACGTGTGAAGACGGACTCTGTGACTACTCAGACGTCGAGCGACGCACAGATTGCGACGTCTCCGGCCTCGCCTGCCGAACCGGCGAGTGTGTCACGGCCGCAGAGCTCTTGAACATTGGCGACATCGCGCTCAGCGAAGTGTTTTTCGAGTTTGGTGCAGCGTCCCCCACCCAGTGGTTCGAAATCCGGAACCTCACCGACGGCGAACTCAATGTCGGAGGACTACTCATCCGAATCGATGATGCCGAGTTGACGTTGCCCGATGGCGTCGTGATGCCACGCTTCGGAGCAGCGGTCGTCTCCGCGCCAGGGAGCGAAGCAGAGGGCGTCGCGGCGCTCGTTGCCTCCTTCGAAATCAACAACGACAGCACCGTAGAACTCGTCGGTTCCGGCGTGCTCGACACCGTCGTGTTCTCAGGCCTGTTCATCGCCAGCGAGACCACCACGACGAGCCTCGACCCGGATGCTGACAACCTCTCAAACGACGATGCAACGTCGTGGTGCCTCTCCAGCGGTGGCTATGCGGCAAACGGCTCGCCGACCGAGATCAACTCTCCGTGCGAAGCGCTTCCTGCGGAGTTCTCCTTCGTCCCCACCGAGGTCATGGTGCAAGGCGAATTCGGCACGGACGGCGTCGAGCAATACGTTGAGTTCTTCAACGCCTCAGACGCCGCCATCTCACTTGCAGGAGTGCGCCTCGACACCGGAAACGACGTCTTCGTGATCCCGCCGGGTGTTATCGCTCCGGCAGAGGACTACATTGTGCTCGCAGCCAGCCGCTCAATGGCAGGCGGCAACCCGGACGCAGTTTGGGGCGTCGGGACCATCGTTGAGGTACTTGGAGGCGAGGTCATCCTCACCCACGGCGAGGCCACACTCTTCACCCTGCTCTTCGATGAAGACTTCCCCTTCGTCGACGGAGCCTCCGTAGAATACGCGGGCGACCTCTTCGACCCCGAGTATGACGCGGGTGAATTCTGGTGCACAGGCTCTGCAGACATCCCCGGCCTCTCACCGAACCTCGGTAGCCCCGGCCGCCGCGGTGATTGTCCGCCGCGATAGCCGTCTCGCCGCCGATAGCGCGCTGAGACGTGCGCCCACACATTCCGTAGATGTTCGCCGTCCAGCGGTGACCTCTACAGCCGGGAGTCTGCCCAGATACGCGGCGGCCCCCGACTAGGGAGCGGCGGCGTCCATTCGCCTGAAGTAGTCTTTCGCTGCCGTAACAACTCGCGGAGCGAGGATGATCGTGGCGAGCATGTTCGGGAAGGCCATCAAGCCGAACGACGTATCCAGCAAATCGACCACGAAACTCGCCGAGAGCACCGCTCCGATGAAGAGAGTGACGACGAAGATCACGTTGTAGATCCACGAGCGCTCATTGCCGAACAAGTACTCGAAGCACGTTCGCCCGTAGTACGAGTAGCCGAACATCGTCGAGAAGCTGAACATCAACACCACGATGGTGAGCAGCAGCTTCCCTGGAGCCCCGAATGAACTCTCGAACGCTGTCATGGTCATCGAGACGCCGGAGACGCCTTCGACGTTCCAGTCGCCAGCGAGCAGGATCGCGAACGCCGTGAGCGAGCAGACGATGATGGTATCGATGAACGGACCCAGCATCGCGACCAGCCCCTCGCGGACAGGCTCGTGAGTACGCGCGGCACCGTGCGCCATTGGCGCCGTGCCCACACCTGCCTCGTTGCTAAACGCCGCGCGCTTGATGCCGGTTCTCAAGACGAGCAAGAAGGTGAGTCCGGACCCCGCACCAAGCGCCGCCTCCGGATTGAACGCCGCATGCACGATCAGCACAAAGGTCGCGGGCAGCTCGGCGATGTTGAGCCCGATAATGCCCAGCACGGCGACCAAGTAGATCGCGCACATTACCGGAACCAGCGTCGACGCTACGTTCGCGATGCGCTTCAACCCACCGAAAATCACCACAGCGACCACAGCGGCGGAGACAACGCCCACGCCGATGCGCAGCCTCATCTCTCCCCCTTCCGGCGCGTATCCCGCTGCCAAAATCTCGGCCAGTTGATTGGTCTGGAACATCGCCAGACACCCCATCATGCCGAAGACGGAGAACGCCACCGCCATCCAGCGCCACTTAGGCCCAAGCCCCTTCTCGATGTAGTACATTGGGCCGCCGCGATCGCCGTCGCGGTACATGACCGCGAGCGTGCACGTGAAGAACTTCGTCGCCATGCCAAGGAAGGCCGCGATCCACATCCAGAACACCGCGCCGGGCCCGCCCTGAGAAATTGCGATGGCTACTCCGCCGATGTTTCCGAGTCCGATCGTCGACGAGAGCGCCGTCGAGAGCGCCTGAAAGTGGGAGATCTGGCCGGCTGCACGAACATCAATCTCGTGCTTACCACGCAGCAACGCGATCGCGTGCCCCACGCGCAAGAACGGCTGTCCACGTGCTAGCACCGCAAGGAAAGCGCCTCCGCCGAGCAATAAGAACAGAAGCGGAAGACCCCAAACGATCCCATTGAGATCGCCGTTTAGTGCCACCACCGTTTCCCAGACACCCCCAGCGGGTGTCGCCGCAGCGGACTCCAGCGCAGCCTCTGCAATGCTCAGTGTATTCGTGCTCTGACCCAGCAGTGGCGCGGCCACCCGCTAAGCCTGTGGTTCGGCGTCGCGCCCGTCCCAGGCGTGGTCCGAGTCAGTCACAAAACGAATTCGTCCAGCACCAAGGGACCACTCTTTGACCAGCCAGCCTCCCTTCACAGGGACGCGCTCGCGTCGGTCTAGATTGTCAGAAGGGAGGGTCTTCCAGTTGGCCATGAGTTCACCGTCAAGTGTGTGCTTATGTAGGCAATTGTAGTCATCGAACTACTCCTCTGGGGCATGGGCTGCAAATTCTGCCCATTGACGAGATCTTCCTGCGCTCTATTTTAATTATCCAGGCACCAATGGGAGGGTCAAATGGAATTCAGTGAACGCAAGCAGCGCGCGTACACCCAATATGGGTTCGCGCACATCTCCGGCGGCGACGCGATGCGTGCGCTCATCGCGCCGATTCACCAGGGCATCGAGCGGGCAGTCGCCCTCGTGGCGAGCCATCATGGCGTCGATGTCAACGGCCTGAACTTCGAAGAAGGCTTTGACGCGCTCTGCGAGAGGGACCGCGAGCTCGGCAGCCAAGTCTACGATATCGTGCGGCAGCTCCCCGCGTTCTCCCGCCTCGCGAGCGCTGACGCGATTGAGTCCCTCGCCAAGGGAGCGCTGGGCACCGACGATGTCGCTATCGCGCACGCAGGCTCGGGAGTGCGCATCGACCGGCCCGGGGAGCAGAAATTCTCCGCGGATTGGCATCAGGAGTTCCCCGCTCAAGGACGCGCCAAGCAAGGCGTCACCCTCTGGATTCCTCTCGTCCCGGTCGACGCCAGCATGGGTCCTGTCGAGCTCTGCCCCGGCACTCAGGCGGCGGGCGCTCTGCCAACGCGGCAGCGAACAGACCGGCAAGATGCCTACGGCATCGAGATCGAGAACATCGACGATGTGCTCTTCGGCCAGATGCGCATCGCGCCGCCCGCCGACGTCGGTGACGTGTTGCTCATCGACTACATGACGGTTCACCGATCCGGCGAGAACCACAGCCCACGCACTCGTTGGAGTGTGCAAGTGCGCTACTTCTCCATGACCTGCTCCTGGGGGATCCAGAACCGATGGAACAAGACGAACAAACAACGCATGCGCGCCTCTGAGAGTGAGCAGCCCTCGAAGGCCGTGAGCATCGCGACGCTCGCTCCCTACGAGCCCCCCATGCTCATCCGCGGCGCCTTCCAAGCAGCAGAAACCCCAAAGTCCAACGCCGCGTGATGATGATCTGCACCATCTGTTGCTCGCAATTGCGGGCACCCGTTTTTGAGAGCCCGGCCGGCTTGACGTCGATGGGGACCCCAGCCTCATGGCCGATTCGTGTACGCTTCTGCGAGCACTGCACGCATATCTCCACTGATCCGCCAGGTGACGAGCAGCACTTCTACGCGACGGAGTACCGAATCTGCGACGACGCAGAGGACGAGGACCAACTCTACGACAACGGCGAACAAACCCGCACTCGTACTGCTCAACAGGTTGAACTCTTGCTGGGCAGCACGCTCCTCCCGCCCAGCGCACGGGTGCTGTCGCTGGGAGCGGCCAAAGCATCAACTCTACGAGGGTTGAGCGCCAAGCGGCCGGACATCGTCCCACACGCGTTCGACGTCACGGCGCGATATCAATCGAGCTGGAACGCCTGGTTGACCCCGGAGCAGCAGGCCGTTGGCAGCGTGCCGCCCGCATGGAACGGCCAGATGGACGTGGTCTACTTGCTCTTCGTCGCAGAGCACGTCAGCGACCTCGCCGCGCTCGCCCAGCAGGCCCGATTGGCGCTCCGCGAAGCGGGAGAGCTTCGAGTGCTCGTCCCGAACGTCTTTTCGAACCCCGGGGACTTGGTGGTGGCAGACCATGTGCACCACTTCACTCATGCATCGCTCCGCTCCTGGTTGGAACGAGCGGGCTTCACCAACATCCGAATAGACGCCGCCGCGCACGCAGGCGCGCTCTTTGCTAGCGCATCGAACGCGACGGCTGTCGCGGGCATCAGTGACACGCCCGGTACGCTCGAAGTATCTCCGCGCGTCATTGAAGCAGAGACTCAGGAAGTGCGTCGCCGCCTTGATCGAATCGTGCGTTACTGGTCCGAGTTCACGCACCGCGTGCGGGAGGCAGAGGCGGATCGAGACGGTGAGATCGCAATCTTCGGAGCTGGATTTTATGGCCGGATGATCGCGGGAGCTCTTCTTGATTCACAGCGCCTTGTGGCCTTTCTAGACAGCAACCCGTGGTTGCAAAACAGGGAGGTCAACGACCGCCCGGTGTTAAGCCCAAGCTCGTTCCCTGAGGTCGCAACCGTATTCATCGGGCTAAATCCGATGCGTGCGCGAACGATCACGGCGCGCGTACCCGAGCTGCAGCGCACAGACTTCGCGGTGGTCTACCCGTGATCGCCTGCGGAACCTCAGTTACGCTGCGACCGCCTTGCGCAGCAGACGAGACAGCGTTGGTAGCGCTGCGAAACGACGTCGGTACGCAGACGCTCACCGTTGCGCGTGCGCGGCCCGCAGACGCCGCTCGCACATGGCAGTGGGTACGCCGGCACCTGGACGACCCCGCGTCGCTCTTCTTCATCGTTGCGGACACGGAGTCGGACACCTTCCTCGGCTTCGCACAACTCAACCGCATATCACCGGTAGACGGCACGGCTTGGATGGGGATCGCGCTGGCTGTGGAAGCGCGAGGACGGGGTGTCGGCGCGGCTGCGCTGCAGGGGCTCTTCGGCTTCGCGAAGCGAACGCATCGCGTACGCAAGGTCTGTCTGGAGGTCCGCGCCGATCACTACGCGGCGATCGCTCTATACGAGCGCTTGGGCTTCCAGCGAATCGGGGTGCACAAAGGGCACGTGTACCTCGACGGCTCGTATGTGGACATCCTCCTCATGGAGATGCTCCTATGAAGAGCATCGTGATTTCACAGCCGATGTACTTCCCATGGCCTGGGATGCTCGAGCAGGTGCGCCACGCCGACACCTTCGTGCACTACGACGACGTCCCATTCAGTAAAGGGAGCTTCACCAATCGTGTGCAAGTGAAGACGGCCTCAGGACGCGGATGGCTCACCGTACCCGTCTCCTCAAAGCGCACCCCAATTGTGCATCTTGTCGATGTCGACAGAGAGCGCTGGACGCGAGTCCATCGAGAGACCCTCGAGCAAGCTCTAGCGGGCGCACCATATCTTAGTGATGCTCTTATGCTCTTCGACGTCTCTGTACGTGGTCGGAGCTTCTGCGACATCGCGATCCGCAGCTTGGAGGCTCTCGCACGCTACTTCGACGTGATGCCACGCGATGGATTCGTGCGGTCCAGCACCCTGAACGTACCAGGGGCCTCGTCACAGAGAGTGCGCGATGTCGTACTCACGCTCGGTGGCACCCACTACGTCACCGGGCACGGCGCCCAGCACTATCTCGACCACGAACTGCTCGAAGAGTGCGGCATCGAGACCCGCTATCTCGACTACGCGCTGACACCCTATCTGCAGCGATTCGGCCCCTTTACTCCGTACGTCACAGCGCTCACGCTCGTCGCACACGAAGGGCGAGCCGGCGCACAATATCTCAATTCGCCCACCACACATTGGAAGAGATTTCTCCATGAACGCTTACAGCCTTCAACCCATCAAGACGCTGCCTGATCCAGACGCGCAGACGCTCGATGATCTGCGCGACCCCTGGATGCTCGCCGCGACCACCGAACGCTACGTGTTTGGCTTCGAATGGATGGGCCGACCGATCGTACAGCTTCCGCAGGATATCGTGGGGCTACAACAACTTCACGAGCGCGTGCGGCCTGATTTGGTCATCGAGACCGGCGTCGCGCACGGCGGTTCACTCGTTTTTCACGCCTCCATGATGAAGCTGCACGACACTAACGGCGAGGTGCTCGGTATCGACATCGCGCTCCGCGAAGAGAACCGACGCGCGATTCTAGACCATCCGATGGCGGACCGAATCCAGCTACTTCAGGGGTCTTCGGTCTCCGAGAGCATCGTCGCACAGGTAAAGGAACGCGCGAAAACGGCCCAGCGAGTGCTGGTGGTGCTGGACTCGAACCACAGCCACGAGCATGTGTATGCGGAGCTTCAGGCCTACGCAGACCTCGTCACTCCAGGTTCCTACATCGTCGTCTTCGACACAGCGATCGAGGACCTACCAGAAGGCTTCTTCCAGAATCGCCCATGGGACAAAAGCCAAAACCCGAAGACTGCGGTGCGCGAGTTTATGTCGACACGCCCCGACTTCATCCACGACGACGCGCTGGAAGAGCAGCTCTCGATTACCGCGGCCCCGGAAGGCTGGTGGCGCAAGGTGCGCTCATGATTCCCGTCGCTGGCCCACACATCGACGAGCACGACGTCGCGTTCGTCGCCGAAGCTGCGCGCGACGCGTGGTACCAAGATCACGCGCTCTACCACACACAGTTCGAGCGCGTGATGCGTGACCTAACGGATCGCAAACACGCCTTCGCACTGCCCTCGTGCACCTCTGCGATTCACCTCGCGTTGGCGGCCGCGAACATCGGCCCTGGCGACGAAGTCATCGTCCCTGACTGCACATGGATTGCGACCGCGGCACCCGTTCACTACCTCGGCGCCACAGTTCGCTTTGCGGACATTGATCCCAACACCTGGTGTCTGTGTACCGAGAGCGTCTCGGCACTCATCACTCCCCGCACCAAAGCCGTTATCGCCGTCGACCTGTATGGCGGAATGCCAGACTACGCGACGCTGACCGCGCTCTGTGATTCCCACAACCTCTTGCTCATAGAAGACGCAGCCGAGTCGATCGGGACGACGCTGCACGGCACGAGCGCCGGCGGATTTGGGGACGTCAGCGTGTTCAGTTTCCATGGTTCAAAGACGGTCACGACCGGCGAAGGCGGCATGCTAGTCACCGACTGCGACCACATCGCCGGGCGCGTAGCTGCGCTCCAAGATCACGGGAGAGCGCCGGGGGACCGCGCGTTCTGCAACAGTGAGATTGGCTTCAAGTACAAGATGAGCGCTATGCAAGCGGCGCTCGGCATCTCTCAGGTTCGCCGCCTTCCGCAGCTATCTGCTAAGAAGCGTTGGACCCTCGCACAATACAAAGAGCGTTTGGCCGACATCGGCGGCACGTGGAACCCCACCCGCGATGGGCTACACATCACACCGTGGATGAGCACGCTGCTCTTCGATCCAGAGCGAGCGGTGGACAAAGACGAATTGCAACTGGACCTTCGCCAACTGGGCGTCGACAGTCGGCCCTTCTTTCGCCCGTTGAGCAGCCTGCCTGCGTTCTCTGAGGCTCCCGATACCGAGCGCGCCAGAGCCTGCAATGTACACGCCTACGAGTTAGCTCCAAGAGGCATCAACTTGCCGTCCGCGCTCAACCTGAACAGCCAAGACATCGCCACGGTGTGTTCGGCGCTGCGGGAGGCGCTCGGGTGCGACGTTGAGTCACGAAGCGCCGCGTAAGGCCACAGGCACCTCTGCGCGCTAGGGCCCTCTCACAGCGCCCAGCAGGTCGACTTCCTAAAGCCTCGCGCAGGGGCGCTTGCGCTGCGTCCGTTAGGCTGCGCGACGCACGCTGGTCGCCAAGCGCTCGTTGAGCCGCTCGACCGCCGGCGCAAGCTCGGCGGACATCGGCCGTTCGACAAGGAGGGCTTTAACACGCGCGCCCTCGTCCCGTGCACGGTCGCCTGCGCACCACTCGCGTAGCGTCTCGACGAGGCTGTCTCGCTCTGTCTGGATGTAGAGACCATCCACCGAGTGTGACTCCACGCCGGGCTCTCCAACAACGAGGACGCCATTGTTCACGAGGAACTTGATGCGCGCACGCGGCACGTGGCCCATGTCATCGGACTGTCGAAGTGTGAGCACCGTCTTCGCCCGCGCGATCTTGTCATCGCGGAAGAACGCGTCGTCATCGAACGCGATGTGCAGACCGAGCTGGGACTCGGCGACCTCTTTCAACACGTCCCGCCGTCGCTGGGTGATCGACCCATAGAAGAACACGTCAATATCGGGTTCCCTCAGCTCGATCGTCTCACAGGCGCTGGTGTAGCCGAGGCGAACTCTCTGGGATGACACTCCCAACGCCGAGAGAGCGGCTTGATTCATCTCGGAGAACTCCCACACATCAACGGCGTTCTTAAGAAGTTCAAGATAACCGGCGCGAAATCGCTCCGTATCGCCATCGTTGTTGAGCTGCGCCCCCGTGACCATCTCCCCTTGCACCACGACGTAGGGCACTTTGCCGCGTTGGAGCGCGGCAACCAGTGGAGGCGAAGCGATCAGATGCCCGCCAACGAGGATGTTCACGGCGTCTGCCGAGAGGGTGCCGCGACTGAGGACCACGTGGTGCCCGAGGTCGCGCAGACCCCCAACAAGGAAGCGTGTGAGGTCGTAGAGAAAGTGGGTGTACGGGTACCCTTTAGGGTCGGCCACGCTGACGTTGAACTTCACAGAATCTCCCCACAATAGCGCTGCAACTTTCCATCTTCCGAACATTCGGAAGAATCGTGACGATGTTTGCTTCGAGGGCTTGCATGACTATCATGCCCCCTTAGCTCGGGTGAAGGTTCGTCACATTTGGGGGAAGGATGAAGGCGATAATCCTAGCGGGAGGCTTCGGCACCCGATTGGCAGAGATGACGGAAGTGCGGCCAAAGCCTATGGTTGAGATCGGTGGTCGTCCGATTCTCTGGCACATCATGAAGCATTTCTCGCAGTTCGACGTGCAGGAGTTCGTGATCGCGCTTGGGTACCGAGGCGACGACATCAAACGGTACTTTCTTGAGTATCCAGCGCTCACCAGCGATCTCACGGTCCACATGAAGACGGGCGCGGTCCAGAACCATGACCGCCGCACCGAGCCTTGGACGGTAAACCTCGTCGACACGGGGGTCGCAACGCTCACGGGTGGACGCGTCAGCCGACTGCAGCGGTGGGTTGGCAACGAGACCTTCATCGTGACCTATGGCGACGGCGTAGCGAACATTGATATTGATGCGTTGCTCAAACACCACCGCGAGCAGGGCAAGATCGCGACGGTGACCGCCGTCCGCCCCCCCGCGCGATTTGGCGGGCTCGAGATCGACAGCGGCGCCGTGAGTCGCTTCGTTGAGAAGCCGCAGGCTGGAGAAGGCTGGATAAACGGCGGGTTCTTGGTCTTTGAGCCTGAGATCTTCGACATCCTCGACGGCGACCAAACATCGCTCGAGTCTGACGCGCTTGAGCGCCTCGCCGCCGATGGACAGCTCGCCGCCTACCAGCACGAAGGCTTCTGGCAGTGCATGGATACGCTTCGTGATCGCAACCTGCTCGAGCGCCTGTGGGCCAGTGGCGAAGCGCCGTGGTGCACCTGGCCCACGGGGCCCACGAACATCAGCCAGTTCCCTCGAAGAGCGCGCGTCGCATGACTCGAAACGCTTCACCCCTGTCGGAGACGGCACGAGAACACTTGCGGGGCTACGCGGGGAAACGGGTGCTCGTAACCGGACACACCGGCTTCAAGGGATCTTGGCTCTGCCACCTGCTCCATCGCCTGGGCGCAACTGTGTCGGGGGTCGCACTGGCGCCCCCCTCGCAGCCCAGTCACTTCGCGCTCACCTCAACCAAGACGCTCCTCGCAAACGACCTTCGTGCCGACGTCCGGGACACGACCTTGATGCAACGCACCGTCGCGCTCACCGAGCCGGATATCGTCTTTCACCTAGCCGCCGCGGCAACCGTCAAGGAGGGCATCGCGTCGCCGATCGCCACCTTCGAAACCAACGTGATCGGCACTCTCAACGTACTCGAAGCCATTCGCCATCGCGGCGAGCCTTGCCGAGCGGTCGTTGTCACGTCAGACAAATGCTACGACAATCCAGAGCACGCGTGGGGCCTGCGCGAGACCGACAGGATGGGCGGAAAAGACCCCTATTCGGCTAGTAAGGGCGCCTGTGAACTTGCCGTTGCATCATGGCGGCAAACCTACGTCCCTCAGACCCTCAAAACCAAGGGTCCCTTACAGGTTGTGACAGCGCGAGCGGGCAATGTCATCGGTGGTGGAGACTGGGGCGACGCGCGTCTCGTGCCGGACATTGCGCGCGCCGCCGCGTCAGGCGACACAATCACACTGCGGAGTCCGCACGCCGTGCGCCCATGGCAGCACGTGCTGGACCCGCTCACCGGATATCTACAGTTCGGCATGGCGATGTGCGACGAAGGAGCGCCCGTGGCTCTCAACTTCGGGCCGGCGCAACATGACGAGCACACGGTGCAAGAGCTCTGCGAGCTCATCGCGCCGGGTCTCGGTGTGGGGCTGAGCATCGCCGATAGCAATCCTATCGCCGAGGTCGGCTCACTCCGCCTCGACTCGACGCTCGCACGCACCACACTCGACTGGTCGCCGCGATGGTCAACGCGAGAAGCCGCTGTCCGCACGGCCGAGTGGTACGCCAACGCCGCACGGCACCCTGTTGGCGCCCTTAGTGCCACGACACGCGACATCGACGCGTACTGGGGCGAGTTCCAGGCTCACGATGGTCGCGGCGAAACAACGCCCGCCGGTCGTGAGTTTGTGCCGGCCCTACCTCTTCGCGCAGCGAGCTAATGAAGAACGTCACGAAATGCAGAAGCTGCGGAAACGACTCACTGCCGATCGTCCTCGATCTCGGCGAAACGCCCCTGGCGAACGCCTTGCAGGACTCCGCACACGAGACACCCACCGTTGCGCCACTCGTCGTCGCGCAGTGTGATTCGTGCAGCTTGGTTCAGCTCACTACAGAGGTCGACCGCGAGGTCCTCTTCGGCGACTACGTCTACTTCTCATCGTACTCCGACACGACACTGGCGTCCGCCAGAACGCTGGTCGAGCGCCACGTGGAAGAGGCGCAGTTGACCAGCGAGCACCTCGTCATCGAGCTCGCAAGCAACGATGGGTACCTTCTCAAGCACTACGTCGAACTCGGTATTCCGGTGCTCGGCGTAGAGCCAGCAGCCAACATCGCCGAGGTCGCTCGTGCCGCCGGCGTGCCCACCGTCTGCGAGTTCTTTGACGACGCAGTGGCAGCTCGACTGGTCGAGGAACAGGGGCACGCAACGGTCGTGCACGCCAATAACGTGCTCGCTCACGTCAGCGACCTCGACGGCTTCGTGCGCGGCATACGCACGCTCCTAAGCCCCGAGGGTGTCGCGTACATCGAGTGCCCGTATCTGTGTGACCTCGTCGATGGTGTCGAGTTTGATACCATCTACCACGAGCATCTTTGCTACTTCTCTCTGCGCTCACTCACTGCGCTGTTTGGCGAGCGCGGGTTAACCATCGTCGATGTGGAACGGCTCCCCGTACACGGAGGAAGCCTCCGCTTGCGAGTCGCGCGTTCAACTGCACTCCAAGACCACACCATCGTGCAGACAGCGTCGCAGGCACAACACGTCGAAGCGTTGCAGCGCACCGAGACGGCGCTTGGTGTCGGTCGTGTCGACTACATGGACCCACTCGCCGAGCGCATCGTGTCGCTCCGGGATTCGCTGAAGTCGCTGTTAGACGAGCTCCCCAACGGCAGCGTCGCTGCCTACGGGGCGTCGGCGAAGAGCACGACGCTCTTGCATGCGTTCGGGCTCGGCCGAGACCGTATCGATTGGATCGCCGACCGCAGCCCGATGAAACAGGGCAAACACACTCCGGGGACTGGCATCCCCATCGTAGCGCCCGAGCAGCTGGCGTCGGAGATGCCAGACTTTACGCTGCTCCTTTGCTGGAACTTCGCAACCGAAGTGCTGGCGCAGCAGCAGGCGTATCGAGACGCCGGCGGCAAGTTCATCATCCCCATTCCAGAACTCCGGGTAGTCTAATGCTGACATCGCAGAACACGACCATCGACGGCGCGCACATCATCCACTCCCAGAAGAGCGAAGACGAGCGAGGCAGCTTCGCTCGCGCGTGGTGCCGCAGTACATTCGAAAAACTCGGGCTCGAGACAGAGCTGGAGCAGATCAGTGTCTCCTCTTCAACGGAACCACATACGCTGCGCGGCATGCATATGCAGACGGCACCGCACGCTGAGACGAAACTCGTACGCTGTATCCGCGGCTCCGTGTTCGACGCGATCGTCGATCTACGGCCAGATTCCCCGACATACATGAGGACCTTCTCGACGGTTCTCGACGCCGAGACTGGATCGGCGCTGTATATCCCCGCCGGATGCGCCCACGGCTTCCTGACCCTCGAACGCGACAGCGCCCTGCTCTACCAAATGACCAGGCCCTACGTCGCCGATGCGGCCATCGGCTTCGCGTGGAACGATCCCGCGTTTGCCATTCGCTGGCCGCACACGCCTCGCGTGCTCTCACCGCGCGACCTCAGCTGGTCACTAATGACCGCTCAGGAGCAGCTCGTAGACCTCGCTGCGTAGGCGTCTCCGACCCTCGGTCGCGTACGCTAGGGAGCTAATCCCACCAGCGTGATGCCCACAGCGTCGAAGACTAGATTAACGCTCATGCCATCGGCGGCCGGGTCGCCGCCTGTGTCTTGATCGTACGAGTTAGTGACCAACTGAACAACGATCGCACATAGTGAGGAAATCTGTGCGCACGGATCGCCGCTCACGCACGCGTCGGTGTCCGGCGTGTCGCATGACGCACGGCCCTCGTCGCCTACCGCAAACAGCGGGCCTGCCGCGTCGACACAGGAACACTGCGGGGACGCCACATAGCCGTTCAGCGCCGCGAAGACATTTTCGCCAGGCACGACGCCGGCGATGCGCCCCGTGTCGACCGCGACACCGAGCAAGTCGAACATCGGGCTCGCCTGAACGACCGCCTGTTGCACGCTGAGATCAAGTTCGAATAAACCGGTCGGGACCGTCAGGTCGAATGAGCTCCGCCCCGATTCGAATACGCCGCCGCTCGTCTCACCGGGAAAGCGTGCGGTTGGCGCGCCGGACCCCGGCTCGAAGCTCGATGGCTCCACGTAGTAGACGTCCCGCGTGGCGGGAGAGTTGTCGACATCATTGAGTTGGAGGATGTGAACCTCCGAGCGAGCGCCCTCCTCAATTGGCGACTCTCCGACCCAAGCGAGACCAATCGTCAGCAGGCCGGAGTCGATGTTTTCGGTGAGCAGCTCGTCAATGTCGATACTGAGCAGGCCCTCGAGCGAGCGCAGCAGGTCGCCGAGGTTGTTATCGGGCGTGCCATCGTCATCGACTGACAGCCCCTCGCCGGGCGCCGCAAAGCGGAGCGCTGAAATCAGCGACCCTGGCGTCGCAAAGGGGTACTCGGCGGCGGTCGCCGGAGGCTCCCAAATGGGCGAACTCGTATCGTCTTCGATGGTATCCGCGTCGACGAGCACATCGGTGTCGCGTGCGTCAGACGTGGTGTCGACGTCAGCGACATCGTCCGACGGGGTATCAGCGGCGTCTTGTTCTGGCGCGTCTTCGTCGATGGTGTCGACCGTCGCGTCCGAGGCCGAGTCCTGGGCAGCATCTTCAGCGGCGTCAGGCTCAGGGGTGGCATCGGGCTCGCTGAGGTCCGCGCTGGCGTCAGGCGTAAGGCCGGCATCGTCCGTTGCGTTGGCGTCGGACGCGTCCACGGCGACGGCGACGCTGACATTGGGTGTCGCGTCATCAGAACACGCTGGCGTGCTGAGAAGCAGCGCAGTTGTGGTCGTCGCGGCGAACAGGGCAGAGAACGAGCGCATAACGGGTCTCCAGACTGGGATTGCGCCCATAGCGTACCGCCCTATGACGCGCTGCGCCACCCCGCAGCGCGTCCTACCCTAGCCACGCGCACCGCGCTCCGCGTTGACATTGCCCCCCCGCAAAGTAGCCTGCCTACATGCTCAGCCGCCTTCACTTGGTCGTTCTTATCGCGTCGACGTCACTTGCTGCTTGCGAGATGCCGAAGGCGCGCGAAGCCATGCTTCTTTTTTTGCCGATCAGCTTCGGCTACAAGCTCTACGGCTATCTGAAGGAGCGACGTGCGCCGCGCTACGTCTTCGGGTTGAGCAGCGCCGAGGTCACCAAAATGATGAGTGAGCCAAAGGCAAAACGACTCAATTGGTGGCGACAGCTGTTCAAACGCGATGCCCTCTGGGAGCGCCGTGGGCGCACGCCGACCAAACCCGCCAATCACCGCACGCCACGCAACCCCCACCGGCCTGCGAACCCTAGAGCTGCGCGCACGTCGGAGAGCAGCTCCGGCTCAACGGGCACATGACGTTCGACCCTGTCCCCTTCCACGTCCCCTACCGCACTGGGCAGGAAGAGGAGAACGTCGCAGCAGCCCTCGCAGCCGGAAGCCTCGCAGGCAACGGCACTTGGACAGCTCAGTGCCAACGCGCGCTGGAGTCGCTCACCGGCGCACCGCGCGTGCTTCTCACACATAGCTGCACAGCCGCGCTCGAACTCGCTGCGATGCTCTGCGGCTGGGGCCCCGGAGACGAGGTAATCGTCCCCTCCTTCGCCTTCACATCGACAGCCGCCGCCGTCGCGCGCACAGGGGCCACTCTTGTGTTTGCCGAAGTCGACCCATCGACGATGATGCTCGACCTGGACGACGTTGCGCGTCGGATCTCGCCGAAGACGCGAGGTATCGTGCCGATCCACTACGCCGGGCTCGCGGCACCGCTCGCGCGACTGCGGGAGCTCGCAGAACAGCACGACCTTGATCTCATAGAAGACGCGGCGCAGAGCATCGACGCGCGGTGGCACGGAGAGCATCTCGGCACCTTCGGCCGTTTCGGCTGCCTGTCGTTCCACGAAACCAAGAACATCCACTGTGGTCTTGGCGGAGCGCTCATCATCAACGACCCGCCAGATATCGAATCCGCTGAGTTCACATGGGAACGCGGGACGAACCGCAGCCAGTTCGTTCGGGGCATGGTCGACAAGTACACATGGATGCGCG
>JBLFZA010000023.1:0-26464 GCA_047610025.1 Bradymonadia bacterium
GCAGGAATGACGCCCAGTCGATTTCGCAGCGCGCGGCGAATTCGACTAGCGTAGAGGCGATGCTCTGGTCTCCCAACGCTCTGTCCCCGTCTACCGCCCGTTTGCGGAGAACCCTCGCCGCAAGGTTTGGGATTAGCGAGCGGCGTCAGTGGCGACTCGGCTGCAGCCTTCTGCTGCTGCTGAGCATCGCGACTCTCACCAGCGTGCGAGTCGTAAACGCGGAAGAGGGAGAAGCGCTCGCTCCTGAGGATCAGGGCTCCGGCGATGGCTCCGGCGACGCCCATGATCCGGAAGCCGAGTGGTCGGGGGGGAACGATGCCTCGCTCCCTCCGTCTGAGTCCACGGCGACGCCGAGACCGGCCCCCAGTCGAGCGTGGAGCCGCGTCACTCGTGAACAGCTCCGCCTGAGGCTGCCGCGCTCCGCTCCGGACGCCCTTCGTTTCGAAGCCGGCGTCTTCGTGCAACAGACTGCTCAGTCTCAGGCGTCGCCCTACATTCGCGGGCGAACTGGCCAGCAGGTACTGCTCGCGTTCGATGACATCCGTCTCAACAACGCGCTCTTCCGGCAGGGCCCGAACCAATATTTCTTCACGGTTGATGTTCGGACCCTCGACCACATCGATGTCGTGCGGGGGAGTTCGTCCGTGCTCTACGGCTCCGACGCGATCGCAGGAGCGATCATCGCGCAGCCTCTCGACCCCAGACGGGGCGAGGCCGGCGTCCTCTCGGCAAGTCCTCGCGTGTTTCTCGACTACGGGAGCGCGAGCGACGAGTTCGGGGGGCGACTGCAAACCCACCTGTCGTTCGGAGATCGTGTTGCGCTGCTGCTCGGCGTCGGCGCGCGGCGCGCGAACTTGCTGGAGAGTGCGGGTCCGATCGTCAGCCCGGACACTGGCGAGCCTCCCGAAGTGCCGCGTTTCGATGACGACGGTCGCACGCAACTCGGCACCGGATTCGATGAAATCACCGTAGACATGCGCGCTGTCTGGTGGGGGCCAAGAAGCCAGCGCGTCACCGCGGCCGCTTACGTCTACAGGCAGTCAGATGCACCGAGAACAGACCAGTGCCCGCCAGCCTTCGCCCCCTTCGACGAGTGTCTGACGATTGACGAGCAATCTCGCACCCTGGCGTACGCCCGCTGGGAAGGACAGCCCGCCGCTTGGCTCAAGCGACTGCGGATCACCGGGGTGTTTCAGCGGCAGCACGAACTGCGCGAGGCCGAACGCCCGAGTTCGTTTACGCTCAACGGTGGGCGCGACGACGTGAACAGCGTCGGCCTGACTCTGACGGGTGAAGGGAAGTGGAGATGGCACGACCAACGCAGAACGCTGGCCCTTCGATTCGGCGCCGAGGCTTGGCATGACCGCGTGTCATCTGCCGCGTGGCTGATCTTCTCGGATACGGACCCTCAGATCGTCCGCGTGCGCTCGCGCGGCCAATACTTGGACGCAAGCACCTACAGCAGTGCGAGCGGCCATGCCGAGCTGCGGCTGACCCTCATAGACCGGCTGACCTTCCGTGCCGGCAGTCGCGCGAGCGTGACGTCAGCCAGGGCGCCCGGAGACCCCGAGTCCCAAAGCGACGCGGTCGATCAGCTTTGGGGCGCGCTCGTGTCCGGCGGGGGAGTAGAGTGGCAAGCGACCCCGTGGCTCGGGTTCACAGCCGGCGCCGATCAAGGGTTCCGTGCACCCAATCTCGACGACCTGACGTCTCGCCAACGGACCGGGCCGGGTTTCCAGCTTGAGAACGCCGCTCTCACGCCCGAGCGTTCGCTCACCTTAGAAGTCGGTGCTCAGGTGCGACACTCGCGAGTAGAACTCGACGGGTGGGTCTACGCGATGCGAATCCAAGATGGGATCTCTCGCGTGAACCGGACCGCGGACGCGTGCCCGACGACCGACTCGACGTGCGCCAACGCGTGGAACATCCTTCAACTCGTGAACGTGCCCGGCGCCGCTCGCGTTCGCGGGGCAGAGGGACGGCTGACGCTGATTGCGCCGTACGGGCTCTCGCTTCGCTCGACGGTCGCCTGGGCTCGCGGCGAAGAGCCGCTGCTCGGGGGCGGGACGCAGCCGATGTCTCGAATTCCGCCTCTCAACGGAACCGAGGAGCTCCTGTGGGAGTCATGGTTCGGACTCACCGTCAGCGTGAGGATTCAGTGGGCGAACACGCAGAGTCGGCTTGCGCTGTCCGACGTGTCCGACGAGCGAATTCCTCTGGGCGGTACGCCAGGTTACTCCGTTTGGGGAGCATCATTCGGGTATGCAGTCGACGAATGGCTCGCGCTGTCGCTGGTCGTGCAAAACTTGGCGGATACCCCGTGGCGAACCCATGGTTCGTCCATTAACGGCGCGGGGCGGAGCGTTTTATTGTCGGCGGAGCTAGGCCTGCCGTAGAGGCTGCGCCTCGAGGCCGGGCGATCGTCGGTGAGTCGACACGACGCGGACACCTGGCGCCTAGAAGAGCAGCACTTCGCCTTCTGCAGCCGACTGCCGTGCAGCTCCATCCGATCGTCCGAGCGAGAAGCCTTGGAGCATCTCGGCCGACAGCCTCAAACGCGTGAGCCCGTGCTCGCACGCAAAGAAGAGTTGCCAGACGTCGCCGACGTCGGGTGAGCGAAACTGGAGAGCTACGCCGCGTACTGCCACAGGGGTCGACATGGCGAACTCGAGACCCAGCTCGTAGCCGGCATTCTTCACGCGCCCCATGAGTTGGTTCGTGAGCTCGCCGACCCAGTCATCTGGGTCGATCAGTCGCCCACCATGACAGCTGCAGGCCTGCAAGGTCTGTGTCGGTGCTGCGAGTAGCATCGTGCCGCGCATTCGCTCGCCCGAGAACCCGACAATGCCAGCCAGTGATGGACAGGGCACATCATCCGATGAGATGACCCTCTCCATCTCGATTCCGTACACCTTGAAGAGCCCCAGCAAGCAGGTTTCAAGGAGCTTTTCTAAGATTTGATGGTCGTCGTGCGTCATGGTCGCTGCGGCGGTAGATAAACGCAGGAGCGCCTCGCCTAAGCCATCGACCCAACGTAGAGCGGGGTTTAACCGGTCCGCATCGCACGCAGTCGAAGCCATCTCTGACCGTCGACGGCCACCTCTTCTACACGCGAATTACCGTGGGCGTCAGTGAACGGCTTGAACTCATACTGCAAGTACGCGCGGTACTTTCGGTAGGTCCTGTCCGCGACTCCCAGCTCGGCTTTGATCCTGTCTAACGGAAGCCCCTCGGGCGACGTCAGCAAGGCGTGGACAAGCCAGGACAGATTCCGGGCGGATGCGGCAACCACGATACAACGCAGGGGGATGTGTAGGAGGCGGCTGGAATCCGTTCCAGTCATGCTGATAGACGGCCACCCGAATCACATACAGAAGTTCCGAACGGAATCCAAGTACTTAGAAAGACTCAACAATCCGGCATGAACTGTGCCGCCGGTTAGTTTGCCTTCTCACTGCCGCCGCTCGAAGCCTTCGAGACTCGGGTGCCAGCGTAGCTTGATAAACGCACCGGCGGCGACGTATTCCCTGCGTCTTCAAGCCCTTCAGCGCGCTTCTGTATATCCGCAACGGTCGTGCGAAAGACTCGAAACGCCTCGTGAAGCTCTCCGACGAGCGCATGCCCCTCCGGCACCTCGATTGCGACGCTGGTCCCCGCGCTGCTTGGTGAGGTGTCCATCGTCTCGGGGTCGTTCTCCTCAACAGCGCCCATCAAGTTGGTCAGCACCGCGACAAAGTGGTCACCAAGGGTCGCTAGCCGGCGGGGCCCCGCCTTGCGAGGCATCGCCTTGTTACGCGACACCCATTGACGGGCGGTCTGCGGCCCCTCCGACGCCAGAAA
Organism: Bradymonadia bacterium; assembly: GCA_047610025.1. Taxonomy (GTDB): domain Bacteria; phylum Myxococcota_A; class Bradymonadia; order REDH01; family REDH01; genus JBLFZA01. The sequence goes on from JBLFZA010000023.1 coordinate 3,841, forward strand.
CCCGTCGTGTTCCAGCGTTTGAAGTGCCGACTCAACCAACTCAAGCGGCTCGTCTACGAGCGGGCAGAGGTCGCGCGACCGCACGGGACCAAGGCGATGCACAAGGGCGGAGAGAAAGTGCTGCAAGACGTGAAACTCATCTGCATCCTGCAGAACCCCCGAACGTCCTGTCGTGGCGAAGCGCACTTCTGCGCCATGCTGCGTGCGAAGAAGCAGATCGTTCTTCTGCAGATCTCGCAGCGCCGACGCAAGAAGGTGCGCCGGAACATCCTGGAAAGCCAACTCAATATCCAGCTTCGTGCTCTCACCTGCGACACTCACAAGGCGATACACTCGAGCAGACAGCGTCTCACGTTTCGTCACAGGAGCCTCGTGCGCTTGCTTGAGCCGGCGCTGGTGCGTTCGCAACCCGACTCCGAACATCTCCGCCGCGACCTTGCGCGGGACATTTCGAGCGTCCAAGGCTTCGGCCAGCGCCTCATGAAATCGGTTGGGGACCTCAGCCAAGGAGTGCCTCGAGCCGCCCTGCGTCGCCACGGTGGCAACGAGGTCCGCACTCTTTCGAACAACAATCGTGATGAGCAACGTCGCGTCCACGGCGGGTCGTCCGAGCAAGAGAAAGGCGTGCGCGGAGCGGCACACTTCGGTCGCTCTACAGACGTTGTCGAAGGCGAGCTCTTCAATCGGGGGCAGCTTGCCCTCGGGTATCGCACGACCTTGGCGCAACGCGCCGACCGCGAACGACAGAGAGACCCTGACGACGTTCTCGTAGAATGGCAACGTTGCTGAGGTTCTTGTCAGCGCAACAGCCTCACCGCTAGCCTGAGCCACCTCTTTACGCTGTTCACCATGTCTTCGAGACATCGGCCCTTCCCTCGCGCACGCAAATCGCGGAGGCCGCTTGCTGCGATTTGGTTTGCCCTGCTGGTGGCATGCGGAGCCAATCCGGCTGACCACGACGACAGCGGCGCGCAAAGGCCCGACATCAGTGGCATGTTTGATGCCGAGATCTCGACGGACGCGGCCGTTGAAGATGGCGGGCCCCTCGCTGACGCTGTGGACACAGCGCCCGACTCGCGGCCGGTCTTCGATAGCTCGGTCGACCAATACGCCCAGCAGTGTGCGACGTGCCACGGTTCCACTGGGGAAGGTGGCCAAGGCCCCGCGCTTGCCGGCTGGCTGCGGCCGAGGTCGACACTCGTCAACGCCATCGACCGCCGAATGCCCCAGGTAGACCCTCGCCTGTGCACCGGCGAGTGCGCGGAAGAGATGGCGAACTATATCCTCTCTTGGACGAACCTCGACTGCGAAGAGCCGCGACCGGGGCCCCGTGCGATGCGGCTGCTGACCCGACGGGAGTTCGACAACACCGTGCAGGATTTGGTCACTCCCCGCGTCGCTGTCTGCGCCAGCGATCGCGGATGCGAGAACCTCCGCGAGTGATGTGATGTGATGTGATGTGATGTGATGAAGGCGAATGCGTCGCGTTGGCCTGCGGCACGATACGATTCGCGTATGACGGTTCGGCGTCGAGCGTACACATCGCCGGTTCGTTCAACGATTGGCCAGCGACGGTCTCCGCTGGCGGCTACGCGCTCTCACCCAACGGAAACAACGGATGGTCGGCCACCGTGAGCGTCGCGCCCGGGCGACATGAGTACAAGTTGGTCGTGAACGAGACCGACTGGATCGCCGATCCTCTCAATCCCGACACCTCGTTGGACGGCTTCGGCGGCAGTAACTCGGCGCTGAACGCCGAGTGCGCGCGTGGCGGCGACCGCTTAACTCCGCCGAGCTTACCCAGTACGTGGCTATCGTCCTTGCAGAGCCCTCCTTCTAGCAAGGCGTCGAACGCGCGGTCGAGCACCTGATGATGTCGCCCTACTTCCTGTACCGGATGGAACTGGGAACCCCTCAAGATGACGGCACCTACGTTTTAGACGCGTGGGAGCGAGCCAGCGTGCTCTCCTACACATTGTGGGGGACCATGCCTGACGAACGCCTGCTCGATGCGGCAGCCCGGGGCGACCTCGACACCCCAGCAGGCATGCGAGCAGAGGCGGCTCGGCTCCTCGACGGCCCGCAGGCGCGCGAGGGGGTTGCTGTGTTCACGGAGCAGTGGCTTGGCATCGAGGCCGTCGAGGACGCGACGCGCGATCACTCACGGTATCCCGGCTTCAACGGCGCAGCGCGCGCCGCACTTCGAGAGGAGACCCGACGGCTTGTTACGCACGTCATCTTCGACGGAACCGGCAAACTGCCCGAACTGTATGACGCCGACTACACGATCTTCAACGCGGCGCTTTCGCGCTTGTATGGATGGCAAGAGCAGCCCGACGGGGGGCAACTGATGCCCTACACCGACGACCGAGAATGCCGGAGCGCGAGCGCATGTTTCGTTCGCCAGTACGTGAGATTCTCGTCTGGCCGCGAGGAGACGCCCGCTGATCTCTGCACCTTGCGCGACCTTGAACGAGAGTTCGCTTCCGCGGACCCAGACATCCGCGAGCTGATGCTCGCGACCGCGACCCACCCCTCGTGTATGGAGGAGGCGTTCACCATGAGACGACGGACCAGCGATAGACGAACGGGGCTCACTTGCCGCCAACTGTTGCAACGACTCGGGGGCGCCGCCGTCGCCCTGCCCTTCGCCTCGCTCTTGTACGGGCGAGATGCCGCCGCGATGGACGGCGTGTCTCGACGACTCATCGTCTTCTGTTTCCCGGACGGAGTGCCTGGGGCCAGCGCGAATGGCGACCCGAGCCTCTGGCACGCGACAGGCAGTGAGTTCGGATTCTCCCTGCCCGAGACCGTCTCCCCGCTGGAGGCTTGGCGCGACCGTTGTGTGTTTACAAGCGGGCTCTCGATGGGGCCCGCCGACGAAGGCAGCCATCCCGGCGGCGCCAAGAAACTGCTCACTGCTGTGGACGGAGGAGGAGGAGCAAGCCTCGATCACGTGCTCGCCCAAACCGTTGGAGCCTCCTCGCCCTACCGCCACCTCTATCTCGGCGCGCACGCCAACCAGAACGGTGCGTCGGGAGACCGGCACCTCACCTACGTCGCGCTGGGCGTGACCACGCCTCCGCAGGACGACCCGCGCCGGGCATTCGAGTCGCTCTTTGCTGGCGCTTCGGGGGCCACAGAGGGAGGCCAAGACTTGGAGGCTCTTCGCCGACTCAGCGTCATCGACCGATCACGCGATGAGCTCGCGACGCTTCGCACCCAACTTGATGGGCGTGACCAAGGCCGTCTCGACCTTCACCTCGAGTCGTTCAGGGAAGTCGAGCAGCGGCGGTGGTTCGTCGACCAGTTCGCTTACCTTCTTCAACAGCTGGAAAACCAGCCTGAGGGCGAGGGCACGATGCTCGATTACAGCACCGTGCTGTTGTGCTCCGAGGTCTCCGACGGAAACCTCCACACCCACAGCGACATGCCGTTCATTCTCGCCGGCGGCGGGGCCGGCTCGATACGTACGGGCCGATTCCTCGATTTCGGAGGGTAACGGCACGGCGACTTGCTCGCGTCGATTGGTCGCACCCTTGGAGCAAACATGCCGAGCTTCGGTGTCGGCTCGGGGAACGCAATCTCACTCGACTAGCAGCCGAACTGGATCGCCGAGACGAATCTCACCGCCTTCGAGGATGCGCGCGGTAATGCCGCCGTGCCCGCGCATCGCGTTGTACCCTCCTGGCCCGAAGGTCGCTTCCATCTGAGAGCATGGCGCACACAGGCCTGTCCCTTCAAGAATCACGTCTCCGATTGCGAAGCGCTTGTTCTTGAGGGCGAGCACGTTGATACGGTCGACCAGCAGGTTGCGACGCAGTTGCTCCGGGGTCACGGCTTCCAGGTCGAGAATAGAGGCCATCACAGGCAGATGCTCCGCTTGCACGATGGTGACCTGACGTTTTCCGTTTCGCGTCGTCTTATAGCGGTCGCCCATCAGCCCTTTCGCCGTGAGCGCCTCCACAGAGGAGCGCACGTCGATCGGGGCGTGCCGCTCCGGCCGCACACCTATCCATGTCACGGTGCCAGGCTGCGCATGGTTCTCCATGAGCTCGTGGATCGTCTGTTCGCTATTGGCCATCGCGGCTCCAGTGTGGTCGCTTGCTGTTTACCCGCAGCCATATGGCATCGGCAGCAGCATGGTGAAAGCTCATCGAAGTCCTAGATGGCGCGTCGGGCGCTAAAGCCCCATCGGCTGCAGACCGCCAAAGGGGTTTGCTGGCTCGGAGTCTTCTCGGCTCTCCGGTTCCGGCTGCTCCGAATCCGCCTGCGAGGCCCGCCCTTCGTCACGGGCCGTTGACACCGGTTCGAGTCGGCGGCGGCGCTCTGCACGCTGTCGTGGCTCACGCACCGGAGGCGGAGCCGGGGCGGCTTCGACAGGCTCCCTGAACAGCGTAGCGACACGTTGGGCTGTCTGCTCCGAAGCCGCTGCCGTGTTCGTCGCTTCGGCGCTCGCCACGACGTCCGCGACGACGTCCGCGACGTTCATAGCGACACCGGTCGCCTGGTTACGAGTCGCGAGTTCCACATCCACGGCGACCCCAATGGGCATGCCGGAGGGCGCCGCGGAGGGCACCCCAGATGGCGCTGCTAACGGAGGTGCCTCGCTGGAGCCAGAGGCTACGCCAGTCGCCGGCGCATTCGTTCCAGAGACCATTGGCAGCGCGACCACGAGGAGCAAGATGGCCGCCAGTATGAACGCTGCGCCGGCGAGCAGCGCCATTATGCTCGACGATGCATCCGAACCGCGCAGGAGCGCGACGAGGCTAGGCACAGCGGGTCCATCTCGCTCCGAAGCCAGAACTGATGCAGGCGAGGGAGTCGTGGGCGACGCGGTTTGAGGGGCGACCGTCGCAGCCTTGGGCCGAGAGAATGCGACCTGTTCTTTTGTCACTGCGGGCGACGCGCCGGTCCCCTGCGCCTCAAAGTCACTCGACTCCACTAGCCTTACCCGCTGCTCCTCGCTCCCCGACTGACCGCCGACGACCGCGTCGAACGGCTCAAGGCCTAGCGGAAGAACCTGAGTAGGGAGAGCCAGCGCAAACGAGTCGCTGGTGGAGGCATCGGGGGGCTCCGAACGTTCCGACACCTCGAAGTCTGCGGTTGGGATCCGCGCTGACAAGGCGCCGGTGCCGAGCTCGGTTCGGAACTCTCGCTCGAGGTCGTCGAGCATATCCCCGGCGCTTGCATAGCGGTTGAGCGGGTTCTTCTCTGTCGCGCGGCGGATAATGGGCGCGAGCCGACTCGTCGACGCGTGGGGCCCCAATGGGACAGGCCGAGGATCCAGGTGCATGTTCGCGACCTGATACGCGGTCGCCGCGAGATACGGAGGCCGCCCATTGAGCGCCTGAATAAGCGAGATACCGAGCGCGTAGATGTCGCCCAGCGAGGATGGTTCTCCACGCAGCACTTCAGGAGACGCGTAGAGAGGCGTGCAATGCACGGACGTCGTGACGGTCCCGTCTCCCATAGGCAGAACGGTGTCATCAAAGATTCGCGCGATGCCGAAGTCCAACACCTTCATGTTGATGCCGCCGCGCTTTTTGTCATGCACGAGCATCAGATTCGCAGGCTTGATGTCTCGGTGCATGATGCCGTGCGCGTGGGCCTCATTGAGGGCATGCAGCACCTGAATTGCGATCATGCCGACCACGCGGTCTCCCATTCTCCCAGCACGGCTGATCGCCACGTCGAGCGGCTCGCCGTCAATGTACTCGAGGACCATGTAGGGGATGCCGGCGTCCGTCTCACCAACATCCATGACGCGAACGCTGAACGGGCTATTGAGCGACGCCGCGGTCAGCGCTTCTCGCTGGAAGCGGCGCCGAACCCCTTCGCTGTCGGCGCGAGATGGCTTCAGCGCTTTGATCGCCACGCGGAGCGACGCGATCGACTGGTGTCGAGCGCCGTAGACGACAGCGAACGCGCCCTCGCCTATCGTAGACTCGACGACGTACTTCTCGCCGACCACTTCGCCGATCGCGAGTGGTGCAACGTCAGCGCTGACGAGTGGCTCTGTCATACGGGACAAAGGCTAGAGCGGGGAGAGAGACGCAAAGTCGGGCCCGGAGAGGCCGCTTACGCGTCAGACCCTACATCGTCCCGCACTGGCAATCCATCTTACGAAGGGACGGTGTGAGTGCTTCTCACAAGCTCCCACGAGGCGTTGGGCAAACGCTGACGCCTCAGGCGGGCGGGCGGAGAGTCTACTCAAACGGTTGAATCACCGCGCCGCGCACGGTGCTGAAAACGCCACCTGCTCCACGTGTGTTCGCGGGACACCCGCTCCCAGCGGGCCCAGCAGCGCCCGGCAGCGCCGACTGCACGGGCCAGACGGTATCTCCGAGCAGCGTCGTGCCGTTGACTGCGAGCACGCCAATGGCATCTCCTCCGGCGCCCGCGCCACCGCAGCCGCCGTCTCCTCCGCGGCCCCCATCGCCGCCGCGACCGCCGGCCGCGTCGTTCGACTCCGAGTTAGTGCCCCCGTCGCCGCCCTGCCCTCCCTCCGGACCTCGGCCACTCGTTCCGCCTGCGCCACCGTCACCACCCGCTGCCGTGACCACGACCAAACCGATACCGCCAACCACTGAGGCGCTGGCGAGCAGCCCAACGCTCGGACCGCCAGATGTACCGACCTCTCCGCCACCACCGGCTTGTCCGCCTTCGCCACCGCCACCCCCACCGCGGCCAGTGCCGTTGAACGCAAAGCACCCTTCTCCGCCGCCGGATCCGCCGCCGCCGCCGCCGCCTCCCGAGGCACCACTCGCCCCGCCAACCGCGACGGCAGCCTGCCAAGTCAATCCAGAGAACGCGCCGACAGCCGCTCCTACACCGGCAGCACCGCTGCTGCCCATACACCCATCTTGGCCGCGAACTCCGTCTTCCGGGGAACCATCTAGGCAGCCAGACGAATCGCCACCTGAGCCACCACGGCCGCATCCTGGGCCAACAGTACCGCCGGAGTTCCCCGTCTGCCCGTCGCTGTTTCGCCGGCCGTCAGCACCTCGTCCACCGAGCCGACCCGCTGTTCCTACGGCTGCGCCACCTCCGGATGAGTTGGCCACAGACGAGCCGCTCACCGCGCGATTGGGGCTAGCGCCCGCGCCACCAGCGTTCCCCGCTCCTCCGAGCCCGGCGACGATCGTCACCTGACGCAGCAGGAGCTGTTGCGCACCATTAGCGACGACCGCGATGTTGGCCTGACCGGGCGCGACCGTTGTCGGCGCGGCGAAGTCTACGCCCACGACCTCAACAGGACCCGAGTTCTCAAAGCGCGCGACCGGGCTCAAGGTCCCGCGGACGGAGGCTCGCGCGGCCGATCGCGACCTGAACGTTGTGGAATACCCTGCGGCGATCAGCCACCCCGACCCAGAGAATATTAGGGTTCTGGCGACGGGGTACTCCCCCGCGGCGACGAGCACTTGACTGCGGCCCTGCGCGATCGCGATCGCGACACCATCATCCAACCCTAAGACGGGGTCCTCAGGCGTCAGCCCGCTCGCCGCGGGTACGCCGAGAGGCGATACAAAGACGGCACGTGCTGCGTCGCCGTCGATGCCGTCACAGTTCGTGTCCAGCCCATCGGCGTCCGGCACGTCGAAACCCTCCGTCGTGCACGGATACTCGCACCCATTCGAGAGCTCTTGGTCGAGATCGACGAAGCCTGGTGCACATGCCACGAAGGCACAGCTGCCAGCACCACACTCGGTCACGGCGTTTGCAATGGCGCATAAGAGATCGCACCCGCCACAATGACTCAGCGAGGTCTCGATATCGGCTTCGCAGCCATTGTCGAGCGCGCCATCGCAGTTCTCAAACGTGCCCTCGCAATCGAGCAGCGTGCACTCCCCGGCGCTGCACATTGTCTCGGCCTCCGAGCGCTCGCAGCTCACGTCGCACGCGCCGCAGTTCAGAGCATCATCAAGCACGCGAACCTCGCATCCGTCAGCCTGTTCAACGTTGCAGTCGGCAAAGCCTTCGTCACAGCGTCCGAGTAAGCAGGTTCCATCGACGCAGAGGACGCCGGCGTTGTCGAACGAGCAGATGTTTCCGCAGGCCCCACAGGAGTCCGGTTCGGCGTCTATCTCCACCTCGCAGCCGTCGCTTGGGTCTGCGTTGCAGTCCTCGAAGCCATCGGCGCACGTGACGATTTCGCAGATCGCTGCGGAACACGCCGTTTCAGCGTTGGTCGCGGCGCACGACACGCCACAGCCCCCGCAATTGAGCGCGTCTAACGTCGTGTCCGCTTCGCACCCGTCTGCGCTGAGGGTGTTGCAGTCGGCCCAGCCCTCGTCACACACGGCGATGCGGCACATACCCGACGCGCACTCCGGCGTGCCGTTGTCAGCGTCACATCGGACGCTACACTCTCCGCAGTGGCCGACGTCGTTCTGAAGATCGAAGTCCTCATCAATCGCTCCGTCACAGTCGTTATCGCGTTCGTCGCAGAGCTCCGCTGCGCCGGGATACGTGTCCGCGCTTTCGTCGTTGCAGTCTTCGCCTGCGCACTCAGGACCCACGCCGAATCGGTCACCGTCGACATCGAGACACTGTCCGCAGATTCCCAGTTCGGGCACGCATTGGTCGACCGAATCGAGCACAGGCTCACAGGAGAATCCTTCTGGGCAGGGCGCGTCTGGGTCGCAGGGCAGACCGCAGAAGTCGCCGTCGGCGAGCGTCAAACACGCCGCATCAACAGCGTCGCAGTCCGCAGCGCCATCGCAGGGCCGGCAGAGAGAGCGCAGCGCTGGCACACAGAGTTCCACGGTGTCGCTCCCCGAGCCAGCGAAGAGGCGACACTCATAGCCCTCGGGGCACTCACCTGTGCAGATAGACGCGCAAATGTCACCGTCCGCTGTCGACACACAGTAGCGGCTGTCGCACTCGACATCGTCCTCGCAAGGCCACCCCAGCTCACCGTCCTCGGGCCCTTCTGTGCCATCGCTCTCCGCGTCAGCATCCGCGTCAGCGCCCGGTTCAGCGTCCTGAAGATCGCTATCGTCGACGTCGGTCGCCGCGGCGTCTCCGTCCTCGACATCATCCGCGTCGCTCGCCGCGGCGTCGAGGCCCGCGCCGTCGATCGCAGCGATGACGTCGACGGTAGCGCCGCTGTCTTCGTCCTCGTCTGAGTTCGCGGTGGAGCTCGCGCAGGACCCGAGGAGGGAGGTCGCAAGAATCAGGGACCAAAAATGTCGGTTCACGGGCAGCACTCTGCAAGGGCGTTCACAAGACGCCCTAGCTAGCAGACCGGCTCACCCGCGCAAACTGAGGCGAGCGAACAGCGCGTTTGCAGCGCCAGCTCAATGCCCGCGCAGACTAGTGGTGGTGTCCGCCTGGGCCATGCGCGTGCCCGTGCTCCAGCTCGGACACCGTCGCCGCGCGCACGTCGACGATTTCCACGTTGAAATGCAGCTCAACGCCTGCGAGCGGGTGTTCCTGCGTCACCCACACCTGGGTCTCATCGACGTCTGCGACCCAAATGGCGAACTCTGTGCCGTCATCATCCTGAGCGCCGAACTGCTCGCCAATCTCGAGCACTGCTTCCTTCGGAAACTGATCTCGCCCAACAGCGACCGACTCTTCCACGCCGGCGGGGCCATACGCTTCTTCGGGCGCGACGACGGCGTCGATCTTGTCGCCGACCGCCTTGCCTTCAAGATGCTTCTCTAGGCCTGGCACGATGTTGGAGGCGCCGTGAAGGTAGACCATCGGCTCGCCATCACCGCTGGCGTCGATGACGTTACCGTCAGCGTCCTTGAGCACGTAGTGCATGAAAACAACATGGTTGTTGGCGACGGTGGGCGCTGAATCGGTCACGATCTGCTCGGGGCTCAGAGTGAAAATGAGGGGCGTGTGGCAGTAGCCAACTTGGCAGAGAGGCGCTAGGGAAATGGCTCAGCAAACAATGAGCGGCGGCGGCATGTGGCACTTGGCCGCCTAAGACAGTGGCGCGCTGCCGTCCCACCAATCCCGAGAGTCACGCTCGCGGGGGTTGCTGAACAAAGGCGCAAACGCGCGCGATCAGGCCGCCATTGCGGGCCAATCGCATGAAAATCTTGCATGTGATGCATTTTGTACTTTCGCCCCATCAAGGCCCCCCGTATGGTCTTGTCCTACATTCCCCTACCTTCGGATCCGTCATGGCGACGAAAGAGCTGACACAGGTGTTTGACGAGTTCGACGGCGAGAACACCGACTATCGTCGTCGGCGCTCTGATTCCGGCCTCCATCGACTCGCAGCCGTCACCACGGGCACGCCCTTGGAGGAGTCGGAGCTTATCGATGGCGAGGTGATCATCGACCTCTTGTCGCCGAAGAGCGCTCACCCGATCCACACGCCAATGTCCCCCTCTGCGATTGTGCAGCCGGAGACCGAAGAGCGCGCTGCGGCCCGCGATAGCGACAGGTTCGACGAGCGGGACTCCGCACCTGTGGCCGCTGAACCCGAGGTTCAGCCAAGACCGAGCGCGAGCCGAGCGGCCGAAGTTGTGCGGCAGATTCAGGCAAGGGCCGCACAGCCCGGCGCAGTCGAAGCCGCCACCGCGGCGGCCGTCAGTGCGCGACGAGGCGTTAACGTCCCGGGCCAAGTCGAAGCGATTTTGCCCGAGCGGACACAGGCACCTCTCGCCGCATCTGGTCCAGCCGACGCAGGTGGCCGCACAGAGCGCTACCGAGCCGTCGACACAGACGAGCCGCTCCCGAACGAGACCGGCGGACACGAAGCGGCTCCGAAGGCCAATCGTCGGCGAGAGCGAGACGCAGCACAGCAGCGCACACCGGTGGCGACGAAGAGCAACGTGTCGGTCATGCGGCGAGTCGCTGATCCGGCGCCCGCCGCCGATCTTGAACTTCCCACGTGGCCAGACAACTTCGACGACCTCCCCGGAATCGAGCGCAACACACCTATCGCGGGGCACGTCGCGGTCGACGACGGCGCAGATTTTGAGTTCGTCGCCGAGAGCGTCGCCAAAGGCCTCGACGCTGCGTTCGGCGAAATCGCCAGCTCCGTGGCACCAGGCCCTATCGATCAGCGGGCCGACACAAGACGGAACGACAAAACACCGACCGAGCGAATCGAAACAGCGCCCCCGCGAGCGAACAGCCGCCGCGCGCAGACACTGCGAATGCACTCCGCTGCAGACGGAGTCCGTCCGTCGCTACGCCCCGATACGGACACTGTTGAAGCACAGGCCGTGTCTGGCGATTTCGCGCAAGCCTACGAAGACGAACTTGGGGACCTCGAGCGCATCGATGAAGTGGGCTCTATGGTCGACCCGGTCTTCGCGGACCTCGCCGAGCCGGAGCCTGCCGTTGTCATCGGACGGGCCGAAACGCCTATTCGCGGTCTACGCGCGGTTGTCGACGCGGTGGAGGATTCATCGGTCGACCCGTCTGAGGTGTTGCGCGTCGATGAGCGCTCATACGAGCGCCACAGCGCGATCGAGGTGGACGAAGTCTCCGCGCCGCGCCGCCGTAAACAGGTGACGTCGCAGCTCGATGCGGCCCGGCCCAGCGTCTCGACACAGTCACTCGAGACGGTCTCTGACCACGAGCATGGAGTCAGCCCGATGGCCACCCTGCTCGCGCTGGTCATCGGGCCAGCAGTGGCCGCGGTCGTGTCCTTCTCTCTGGCGGCCATCCCCGTGCTCGCGTGGCTAGGCGGCACCGTCGGTCTCTTCGTCTCGCTCTTCGCAGCCGGCCTCGCTATCCGAGGGCGATGGGACGGAGCGTTCATCAACGACTGCGGTCACATCAGCGCCTCGCGCCTCCAGCTTGTGGTGTGGACCGCCATTCTGTTCCCGCCGTTGCTGGTCGCCGTCTCTTGGAATGCCGTCGTCGCAACCAACGCGGCCGCCCTCGAGATCGCGGTGCCTCCTACGCTCTGGGGGCTCTTCGCGATGGCGGTCGCGTCCACGGTCGCCGCTCCGATGATTCGCGGTGATATGCAGCGACGCGGCGTCCCGCTGCATCGCACAAACGACAACCGAGCGGCGCGATGGAGCGACGTGTTCCGTCGCGAGCTGTCCTCCGTGCGCGACGTCGTGTCTGTCGGTAAGCTTCAGCTTCTGTATGTGACGGGCGTGCTCGCCGCGGCGTACGTGACCGCGCTCTACCCAACGATGGCGGCACTCGAGGCTTCAAACCGCCCTCTCGAGGCGTTCCCCGCCCCGTCGATCGGCGTACTTGTGCTACTCATCTTGAGCCACGCTGCGTACCTTGGCGACAAAGTCACCGATGACGCTTCTACGCGTGTTGATGCCGCAACGACAACGATCGGATAAGCTGCCGCGCCTATCGGCTACGCAAGCCGCGCTGCGAGACTATCGCCCAAGCCAGCCGCGCTCGTAGGAGCCATCAGACGCCACGTCTTCCGGCGCGTTACGATAATGCTCGCCAATGAACGCGTTCACTTCGTCCACATCAACGCAGTGGCTCTCCATCGCCTGGCCCCAAGCCAACACGGCGACGGTCTGCTCGAGCTCTGGTGTCGGGGACAGCACGTAGCGGAAGGGGCCGCGGTCATCGGCCTCAACCGCCGACGCGATCGCCTGCAGCTCATCGATAACCGATTGCGGCGCGCACGGGTGGTACAGGAACGCGATACCGCCGTGCTCGAGGTTGTGCAGATAACGTTGCGGCGGCAAGTACTCGTAGCCACCCCACTTCGCCCACTGGGGTCGGTGAGGCCCACACGCCACCACGCCCTCATCGTAGTCGATCGACGTCGTCTCGGGGATGTGGGTCGCCGCGCAGCCTGAGGTCGCGGTCGTCGCCGCTGCCGCGCACTCGCCCGCCTCCCAGCGTTCTTCGTCACAAGAAACCTCCTGCCAATCGAGGTCACCGGTGCCGGCTTCGCCGCCCATGCCAGCGTCGGTCGCGACACCGGCATCGGTCCCCGTGTCTGCCGCGGTATCGCTACCGCACCCGGCTGTGAGGCCTACCGCGAAACAGAGGAGCCAAGGGGTGTAATCGTTCAACGCCATGCGAGATCCATCATACGAAGGGTCGAGTGTCCTACGGAGATTGCTACTCATGAGCCGCGAAGATTTCCAGTCTCTGCTTACACGGCGTTGCCGAGCGTGGTCGAGAGCCGCCTCTCTCACGACCTGATATCGGGGAAAACGAACGCGGCCTGCTATTGGATTCCCCTCGATTGAAGCGTGCTTACGATCGCGGGACACCGACGAGACGGCCGCTGTCGCGCAGCCACCCCAAAGCCCACGCGAGACCCATGAGACGCGCGCTCCTGATTCCTCTCTCTCTCCTTGCGCTAGCCGCCTGCGATCGCTCGACGCCAGAGCCAGAGCCAGAGCCGGAGCCAGCGCAGCAGTTGCCAGAGGGCGAAGATCTCACCCTCTCCTTCACCTTGGCAGCGGGGCAGTCCCCGCTCTCCTGCGGCGCTCCTGCCGACATCGGCGGCGCAACGTTCGCGCTCACCGACGCGCGTTTCTTCGTTCACGACGTGCGGACGGTTGACAGCGCGGGGGCTGAGCATCCCGTCACGCTGGTCGCCGAGGAACCGTGGCAGTCCGCGGAGGTCGCGTTAGTCGACCTCGCGGGCCCCGGGTGTGAGGGCGCAGATGAGCGCCGCAACGCGCGGGTCAACGGTGTTGCAAACAACGACGACGTCGCGATGATACGGTTCAAGGTCGGCGTGCCGTTTGCTGTCAATCACAGCGACCCCTCCGAAGCGCATCCGCCGCTCGACACCACCGCCATGCATTGGGGCTGGCGCGGCGGCTATCAATTCGTGCGCATCGACGGCGCCTGGGGAGACGGCACTGCATCCATGCACTTCGGCAGCACGCGATGCGAAGGGGAGATGCGCAACATCACGTCGTGTGCGCGGCCATGTGTGGCGGATGTAGAGATCGCGACGACGTCCCTCGAGCCTACCATCGTACTCGACGTGGCGGCGCTGCTCGCCGACGCCCCCGCTCGCACAAACTGCATGGGCGAGCCGGAACAGCCCGGCTGCGACGCGGTGCTCGCCGGGCTCAACCTAGACGCCGAAACATGCACATCTGTTGGGCCCGCGGTCGCGTTCCGGGCCTTCGCACCAACGCCGTGATGCACCGCGCGGTCGATCGTGTGACCTCAGGGCGCGCACACGTCTACGCCGTCGCGGCGTTGATAGCGGCGACGCTCGGGCTGCCTGCGTGTCACAGCGGGAGCGGCGACGTCTGTGCGCCAGAGACCACGCCGTGGGTCTCGCCATCCTATGCGCACTCGCCGCCGGCCCCGTCCGACAGTCCGCTCACGGAAGAATCGGTTTCGCTCGGCGAGACGCTCTTCTTCGACACGCGACTCTCCGGGAGCGGACAGACCTCGTGTGCGAGCTGCCACGACCCAGAGCGGGCGTTCACCGACGGCCGAGCCCGATCAATCGCCGACGATGGCGCGCTCACCCGCCGCAGCGCGCCATCGCTGGTGGACGTTGCCTACGCCACCACCCTGACGTGGGCAAACCCGCTGCTGCGCACTCTCGAGGACCACGCACTCATTCCGCTCTTCGGTGAGGCGCCACGAGAGATGGCGTCCGGAGAGCTCAGAGGCGACCTTATGGGGCGCCTTCAGGACGATCCGGCGCTCGTCTCTGCCTTCGCCGTTGCCTATCCGTGTGACGCAGAGCCTGTCACACTCGCGCGCGTGGCGGATGCGTTGGCTTCGTATCAGCGCACGCTCCTCTCCGGGCGGTCTCGCTACGACCAGCACCTCGCCGGAGCACGCGACACGCTCTCTGCGGGAGAGCTGCGCGGTCTCGCGCTTCTGGAGTCCGACCGACTGGCCTGCACGAGCTGTCATCTCGACTTCGGGCGAGGCGCCGCGCGTGAGTTCCACAACACCGGCGTACACACCTTGGCCGAGTACGCTACTCAGGACAGCGGTCTCTTTGAGCATACATACGAGCCCGCCCATCGAGGTCAATTCGCCGTCCCCACACTGCGGAACATCACGCTCACGGCGCCCTACATGCACGACGGCAGCATCCCGACGCTTGATGCTGTGTTGTCTCACTACGCCGAACCTGGCAGTGAACGCACGGACGCGCTGCCGGGGTTCGCGCTCACTGAGCAAGAACGTGCAGATGTTCTTTCGTTCTTCCACACGTTAACGGAACCGCTACCCTCTGCGCAGCCGCAATCTGCGACGCCCATTGCGGCTTCACTGGCAGACGCACCCTAAAGCGCCTGCACTAATCTCGGCAGCGCGTCGCCTAGCCGAGCCTGAACATTCAAGCTCGCGAGGGAGTCACCACGGGTCGGGCCCAGCGTCATGATCGAGACGGCCTTCCCCGCCTCCGCGGCCCACTTTACAAAGCGAAAACCCGACCACACAGTTAACGACGAGCCAACGACGAGAACGTGGTCTGCTTGTTCATACACGCTAATCGCGCGATCCGTAACATGGGGTGGCACGTTCTCTCCGAAGAACACAACGTCCGGCTTCATGATGCCGCCACAGCGCAAGCACGAGGGAATCACGAATCGGCTCAGCGTGCTCTCGTCGACCTCTGCGTCTCCGTCCGGTGCGATCTCGTTTCGGTCGCCGGCGGGCAGCTCTTCTGCCACGCGCGGGTTCGCCTTCAGAAGTCGCTGCTGATAGTCATCGCGGTGCTCGGCCGCGTAGCACGAGAGACACCGAACGCGAGAGAGGGAGCCGTGCAGCTCCACAAGCTCTTGATGCCCGGCCGCTTGGTGGAGGCCGTCGACGTTCTGGCTCACAAGCCCCGTCGTGACACCGCGACCCTCTAGCTCCGCGAGCGCGAAGTGAGTGCTGTTCGGCGGGCACTCGGATAACGCTGGCCAGCCGATTACGCTCCGTGTCCAATAGCGCTGCCGCACCGACTTCTTTCGCACGAAGGGCAGGAACTGAATTGGATTGCGCTCGCGGCGGCTGCCGATCGGACCACGATAGTCCGGGATGCCAGACTCGGTGGAGCACCCTGCCCCGGCGAGGACCATCGTTCCCCCGCGCCGCAGACGCTCCGCCAGTGCCACGACAGAGGCGTCCGGCGTCGGCAGCAACAAGAGCGACTCCTCTACCGCGCGGCGAGCACGATCGGAGGTGATGAGGCCAGCGTTCGATGAGGGGTCCAAAGCGATCGGGGGCATGGCGTGCGAGAAAAGCGAATCCGTTCGGGAACAACCTGCACCTCAGTCGCTGTTGTGTCGATGGCAACGTGCAGTGTGCACCCCAATGAAGCCAATCCGATTGTCTCTTGCTGACCCCGCTTCCTGCACTATCGTTTAGATGTTCCCTCCTGTTCCGTGAGGTTGCGATGCAGATTGAAATCACGTCCACGAACTTCCCTATCGACGCAGAAACCCTAGAAGTCGTCGAGTCCCGTGTTCACTCGGCCTTTGATCGCTTCGAACATGACGTTCGTCGCGTCACGGTTGTCTTCGAAGACACCAACGGACCCAAAGGCGGCGTAGACACGCGCTGTCGCGTCGAAATCACAGGCGACCGACTCCCCGACGTGGTGACACACGCCGACGGCGTCTTCGTCGGCCAAGCCGCAAGCGCCGCGACCAAGAAGGCCGGACGAATCGTCGCCTCCCACCTCGACAAACTCGCCAGGCACCGCGACCGCACGTCGGCTTAGGTCGTTGGTTTGAGCTAGGGTTCAGGCCTCACCTGAACTTACCAAGGGCTTCACCCTTGGACCCCGAAGGAAATCGCTCGCGATTTCCTTCGTTTGCTTAGGGGGCGTTGTAGCAGCGACGCCCATCGGACTTGTTTGTCTTGTGGTGGACGTTCACGGCACGTGCCCGGGCTGTGGTCGAAGCCGAGACCCTAGCCCGGTGCGACGGAAGACGTTATGGCTGGCGGCCATGATGACCTTCCAACTGCATTCGCTCTCGCGGCGTTCTGTTGCTCTCTGGCTGCTCTCTGGTCTGCTCTGCACGGGTTGCGGCGACGACGCGCCGTCATTGGATGCGGACGTTCTCGTAGACAGTGGTGCCGATTCCGCGGGTGTTGACGCCGAGGCGGCAGACGCAGGCTCCACGGACGCCGAGAGTGAGGATACGGATGCCACGCCCGACGCGACCGACGCTGACGCGGTAGAGCCCAACGCAGACGCAGGAGAGCCCGATGCAGCCTCGGATGCCAGCATCGACGCGCGCGATGCGGATAGCGGCGAGGATGTGTCGCCGATGGATGTTGGCGAAGACGTGGAGGTCTCCGATGCGGATACGGAAGACGTCGACAGCGGTGAATGGCCTCTGGCTGGATTTGGGGAACTGACCGGCGACTGCAACCAGCTCGATGACGAGCTGCTCAGTGGTGCCCCCTACGTGTTTAGTAACACGATCGATTTCGGCGACGACCCCTTCGAACGCGACGTTGACGACGGCCGCCTCACGCCTGATGGGCGAGCGATGCTCGCGGCAGGCAACGCAGGCGGCAGCTCGCTCTACTCGGAGCTTTTTGCGCTCGAGACGCTCGTGCGCTGCGAAGGTGCGGTCCTGCTCGAGACGGAGACCACGATTGTGTACGACGAAGTCGGCAGCATCACCGACTTCCTGGTGTCGATCGATGATCGGAACATCGGTGTCTCGGTCGTGCGCGCGTTCCGATTCCCACCGGAGGGCGAATACACGGTTGAGCAGGCGGCCCATGTGTTGCGCGGCAAGCTGACGGATATTCTGGAGAGCAGCGCCAACGTGAACGAAGCGTTCGCCTGGGAGAAGCAGATTCTGCACGTCGTCGCGTACTCAGATCGCTACGCCGACTCCGTGCGCGCCGCACTCCCGACGTTGCCATCGGAAGTGCTCGCCGACACGATCGTCATGATCACGACGACCAATGGCGACGACGACCCGATCTACTAGATGGGCGCGCACGACGACATCCACCAGTCATGGCTTGAGGCGCGTGCCCAACTCGACGACGCCGCGAGAGACGATGCGCTCTGCGAAGCCGCGTGGTCCCGCTTGCCTCACGGGGGGCACGTGCTCGATTTCGGGGGAGGGACCGGTAACGCTGCCCTCACCCATCGCGCTCAACCGTGGGGACGCTGGACCGTGCTGGAACGCAACGCGGCGCTAGCGAGCGCAGTCTCGGCAGACGGACGCCACGTGTCTTGGTTGCACAGCGAGTTCCCGGACGAGGCCTCTCTGGCAGCGATGGCCTCCGCAGATCTGATTCACGCCAGCGCTGTTCTCGACATGCTGACCGAGTCTCAGCTGATCGCGCTGATCGACGCGGCGCGCACCAACGCCGTCACCCTCTATGCTCCGCTCAATGTGCTGCAGCATACCACTGGCGACGGGACGACGGAGGACGCTGAGCGTCTCGCGGAATATGATGCCCACATGAGCCGTAACAGCGAGCACGGCGGCCCGCTCGGGCCGGCGTGGCGAGACGTATGGAGACGAGCGTGCCCGACAGCCGGGGTGAGAAGTTCGCCATCGATGTGGCGGGTGGGCAGCGAGTCGGGCGACGCGCTCGCGTTCATCGCGGGCTTTCTCCGCGACGGGCACAGCGACGCGGCGGGGCTGGCGTGGTGCGCCGACTTTGAGGCGCGGCTGCGGCTAGGCAGCGTTGCACTCGACGTGCATCACGAGGACGTGCTGCTAGAGTAGCGAGGGGCATCGGCAGGCAGCCGCGCGTTCAGTCGACCGCACTAAACGACAGCAACCGCGCGGCCGACTTCGCGGCCTCCAGCCACTGCATCAGCATGACCAGAGTCCTCGTTCGCTGGTCCCGGTCAGCCAACAGCTCATACGCTCGTCCGTCGCGTCGAGCCGCTATTCTTCGTCCTCGTACTGCACGACGCTATGACCCGTCCGGCCACACTGGTCCGTGACGATAACTCCGAAGCGCTGCGCCTGCCTATACGCGGAGCCGGCTGTCACCAACCACCCTGTCTCCACGACAGTGCCGTCGAAGGTTCTCAAGGGCGCGTTGCTGCCCACGATGATGGTGCGGCTGCCAGTCCAAGACCAGCAGGGGACATCGCTGGCTTCTGGGCGCCAGACGTCAGGGAAGCTGTCATTCCACTCGCACGCCTGCGCTTGCCCAATCAGCGAATAAAACGTGACCAGAAGTTCGGGCGATTGCACGACGTCTGCGTTCTCGACACGGACCGCCATGAACAGATGCGACAGTCCCTGGCTACCGAACGAAAACTCAGGGCCCGATGACGCGGTGATCGGGATAAACTGCTCTGAGCCAGAACCGACCTGTACATCGAGGTCTCCGTCGAGCGTGCAGTCTGCGTTTTGAACAAAGTCCTCGTCCGATTGCGAGCGGCAGCCTGTGCGATCATCATCGCACGGGTCGGGGCCCGGACCGTCGTCGGAGCAGCCAGCCGACGTCGACGTCAATGCGCTGCAGGCGAGCAAGAGCAGCGACGATCGGAGACTGCGCGAGATCACTCTGGTTAGCCTTCGTTGTGCGGTTCTGGGACGAGGTGTTCAGCCTAACTCGTCTCGTACGGGATGCCAAAGAGCGTCGTCGTCTCAGGTAGGACTATCGCGGCGTAGTTCGCTGCACCACCGAGCCTCGCAAACACCTACCCAATGCCACACGCCACACGCCACATGCGGCCACAACGATGCTCCGCCAGGCCACATTCACCAGCGTACAACCGCGATTCAAACCGCGCCCACGAGCCGTGTGAAGCGGCGCTGGTCACTCGTTGGTCACTCGTTGGTCATTCGGGGTGGACGGGACAGATGACCGGAGCATGTCAAAACGAATAACGCCCCGAAAGTGTTGAACTTTCGAGGCGATTCTTAGAGCGGGATGGACGGGACTCGAATTTGCAAAATCTCCGCAGCGAATCTTTCATGAATTCATGGGGTTACGACCCGCCGCTGCGCGAGTTGCCTGTCCATCCCGTGCTAATGATTCCGGGTACTTACGCGGGGGTGCGATCGCGTTTGGGTCATTGCGGAATGTGCCCACAGCTATCTCGTCCTGGAGCCATCCCGAACCTCTAGTAGTCCTGTTGTTCAAGTTGCTTGCGTTGATTCAGCAGTCGCGTACAATTTGTCACGGAGAATCGCACGCGACCAGAGAGTTCGCCATGAAGCAGCCGACGATTCGGATAACGACCGCTGAACTTCGCCGGGCCTTCGACGCCCACATGCAAGACCTAGAAGCCACCGGACTGGCCGTCATCGAAGTCAACACTGACGGTTACGACAGTTACTGGCACGTGATGCCCGACCAACGCCATCAGGACTGTCCCGGCGAGCTTGGATTGGGACTGCTCTCGGACGATTGGCAGTACGTGGAGTGTATCGCCGCAGGCACGGGGGAACCCATCAGCTACGGGCTGATTTGGCTGGCGTCCATTCTTCAGGCGGTCGGGCTAGCCGCCTCGACACCTGGGCTCACGTCGGCAGAATGACGACTCTCGCCACCCCGGTCTCGTCCCTAGTCAAGCGCGCCCCTCACGATCTGCAACGCTAGTCTGCGGCGATCCTCTTGGCGCATAGCTAATCGTTCCGGTGTGCTCAACGTACAAGGCTATGAGAGCATCGCTGGACTTGGTGAGGACACTCCCATACCGCTCGACCTACAGATCAGCACCTGGCACTACGTAGGGCAAGTGGACGGCGAAGCGGCGGTGGAATTGCTGCTTAGACTGGCCCTGATAGACCCCACCAACGCGAGCGAGCCCAGCATTGGTCGCCACCCCAACTATGTCATTTTGCCGTATAGCGCTATTCCCAGTGCAGGGCGACCCGGATTCAATTGCAACGGTCTGGCGCAGACCGTGGTAAACGAACTGGGCCTTGAAGCAAACGTGACCGATGCCGGTGGTTGGCAGCCGGGCACTGAGGACTTAGTACCTATTCCCCAACTTGAGCCCCCGACGGGTCCGTGACAACATTTCCCCGAAGCAACGCCGTTGAATGGGTTGTGCGGAGGTGGCCGTGGGCACTCTTCAGCGCCTTACTCGCCGCCGGAATGTGTTGGCTCTTGGCCGGGGTATTCAATTCTGCGGTTCAAGGGCGCATCGAGTCTTTCGAGCGTGCCCCAACATTGGCTGATTCAGAGGCTTGTTTCCGGCTGTCCGCCCTTCTCCCCAACCGCGAGCGCGCGCCGCTCTACTTCACTCTAAATGGTCCGGAGTCTGCCGCTGGTCGGGGCGTGCCGCACTGGCGGCAGCTTGACACACCGTGGAGCGTCGAGCTTTTCGACGCGCGCGGAGAGTCCGCGGGTGTTACAACCGAAGCGTGCTCATCAGCAATTGCAGCACATCACCCAGAATTCATAGGCGATTTAACGTGTGTCGTGACGACGGATCTTGGCGCGGCGGAGGCAGGCCCCACGACGGTCTGCCTGCGTGGTGTTCCGGCGACAACAGTTCGCGAGATTCACGTCGAGTTCATTCCTCACGGCCGGGTGCTCCGTGAGATGGTCGCGTTGTTTTGCGCCGGTTCGATGCTGTTTGGATTGTTCGCCGCAGCTCTGCTCGCGCGCGTGTCACTGTCGCGGAGCCTCGCGGCACTGCGCCTTGCGGCGGCCGCCTTCGTCGCCGGAGTCTGCGCGTGGTTGGAGCCTCAATTGCCCCTTGGCCGCGGCTTGGTCACTATGTACGACTCGTTCTCCTTCATGCTCCCGAACTCGCTTTGGTCACTGATCTGGTCGCCAGTTATCGGTGTGCAGACGATGCTGGCTCTGTCGGACAACGCTCGCGTCGCGATGGTAGCGGAGGGCTTTCTACTTGTTTTGTGGTTGGCCGTCGCCGCCACGATGGCCGGAATAGCCTAGAACAACTTTGCCAAGCTCTGCGTCGATCTTTGTCTTGTATCAAGCGGAGCATTGAACCGCCCCGGGATTGTCGGAGACCTTGCCGCGCGAAGTGCCATCTACCGGGGCTAAACAGCGCTAGATAGCACGACACAAACCCGTAGAATGGCCGTTCTCGCGCCCTATCTATTGAGTAATGCGCCGAGAAAGTAGACGAGGAAGCCCCGAGGTAGGGGATTCGCACGTTGAACTCCCAGAGTGCGGTCCACACCCAGCCATCACGTGCGAGCTTCGGCTCGCCGATTCGCAGCTTCGTTTCGTCGGCGTGCACATAAGGGTGCTCGCACGCGAGCGTCATTAGACGTGCGTAGACGGCCTCAAGAAGGCCTGCTGCTCGATGAACCATCGCACAGAACGTACTCCGCGCCACACTATAACCAGCGCGTGAGAGCGTGCATTACTGCCGATACAAGGGCATCGAATCGACGCACTTGCTGACCACAACACGGGCATAGACACTGGCGCCCCAGGCTCCTCCAAGAACCACCGATGGCGGCGCCTCCGCCTTGATAATGTGATCGCCCGAGCCGTCGCTGAGCGTCTCGAGTACGTACTCCGTAACGACCAGATGCTCGCGGACATGCTCGATACGCTGCACAACCGTGCCCTTGCCGACGACATCAAAGTCCTCGCGCGTCATGCCCTCCGGCAGGTCTTCGTCTCGGACCGCGACTTCTTCCCGCAACACCGGCAGCGTCGACAGGTCCGCCTTGCGTCGCTTGCGGGCGACTTCGGAGCCCGCACGACCTCGTTTGCGACGTTGTTTGGTCCGAGCCGCTGCGACTTCGTCGTCCGTCGCCTTCTCATCGAGGCCAAGTGCTTCCGGCGTGAGTTCCTCGGCCTC
>JBLFZA010000024.1:0-26354 GCA_047610025.1 Bradymonadia bacterium
CGGAGTGGAACGGCGCAAGTCGCTGGATTCGGATGGGGCCCGTGCGCTTTCAACCAGCGGAGCTCGTCAAGCTCATGACCGCGTTCTACATGGCCTACTCGATCGCGAAGAAGGGCACCGCGTTACGAAACTTTGCGGAGTCCTTCATCGCCCACGGGTTGGTATTCTGCTGGTTCGTCTTCGCGTTGATGCTCCAGCCGGACTTTGGCTCGTCGGTCATCGTCTGCTCCATCATCGCTGTGATGCTCTTCGTTGGGCGCGCTCGCGCGTCCTGGATGGTTGCGCTCGGGGCGGTGTTCGTCGTTTTCATCGTGGCTGCGATTAGCAGCGCGGAGTATCGAATGGACCGCGTGCAAATGTGGATCGATCCGTGGACCTACCGCGAGGACACAGGCTGGCAGCTGATCAGTGCATTCATCGCGCTGGCCCGAGGCGGCTTGTTCGGCACCGGGTTTGGCGGAGGAGAGGCCCGTTTGGGGCACGTGCCGGAGCTCTACAATGACTTCGTCGCCGCATCGATTGGCGAGGAGTTTGGCTTGACCGGCATGGCGGTTCTAGCGCTCGCTTACATGGCGATTGTCTGGCGAGGCGTCGCGATCAGCAGACGGGCCATCGACAGCTTTGGCGCCTACTTGGCGCTCGGAATCACGATGCTCATTGGCATCCAGGCCGCAGTGAACCTGTGGGTTGTGACCGGTATGCTTCCCACAAAGGGGCTGACGCTGCCCTTCGTGTCCTCGGGCCGCTCTTCGCTGCTCGTCCTTCTCTTCGCGGTCGGGGTGCTGCTCAACATTTCGCAAGCCAACCCTGATGTCGCCGGCGATCGACGAAGACAGCGCGACAACCGTCGTCGTAAGGACGCCTCCGCGGCACTGCGAGCGGTTGCCCAGAAAGTGCGTGAGCGGAACATGCGACAGCACGTTGGAGGCGAGTGATGGTACTACGACCGATCATCATCGCAGGTGGAGGTACGGGCGGACACGTGTACCCAGGACTGGCTCTCGCGGAGGAACTTAGAGCACTGCAGCCTGAGCGCCCCGTGCGCTGGGTCGGTACGCGCGACCGAATGGAGGCGCACGCCGTCCCCTCCGCGGGGCTGCCAATCGATTTCGTGGATGTCGCTTTTCTCAAGGGCCGACGCGGGAAGGCGCTTGCGGGTGCCGCGCTCAAGCTGCCAAAGGCTGGCGCTCAGGCGTTGAGGCTCATCCGCAAGCACCGCCCCGCAGCCGTTGTCGGTGTGGGCGGCTTTGCGTCCGCGCCGATGGGTGTCGCCGCCAAGAGCACCCGAACCCCGCTGTTCATTCTGGAGCAGAACGCCCGACCCGGGCTAACGAACAAGTTGCTCTCGCGTGTCGCCCGCCGCGCGTTCACCAGCTTCGCGTCGACCTCTGACGAATTCTCGTGTCCGTCGGAGCTTACAGGAAACCCCATACGCCAGTCCCTGCTAGCGACGGTCGATGCAGAGCGCGCGCCGGGACCTCCGCGTCTGCTCGTGCTTGGCGGCAGCCAAGGCGCACGTTCGTTGAACGAGGGGTTGCCCAGCGTTATCGCCGCGCTTCGCTTCGCTGGTGTCGCCGTCGAGGTGAAGCACTCAAGTGGCCCCGGCGCCGACGCATCGGTGCTGGAGCGATATGGGAAGGCGGACGTCGTTGCGTCGGTGTTCCCATTCATTAACGACATGGCGGAAGCCTATCGCTGGGCAGACCTCGTCGTGACGCGCGCCGGCGCAACGACAATCGCAGAGCTGACGGCGCTCGGTATCCCCGCGATGTATGTACCGTTTCCTCACGCAGCGGATGATCACCAAACTTCCAATGCTCGTACGATTGTCGAAGCAGGAGGGGGGGTGATGGTCTCGGATGCCGAACTCCTAGATGGGGGCCGACCCGCTCGGATTCTCACCCCGCTCCTCGGGCACTTGAACGTACTGAGGCGGATGGGCGACGCCGCCGCGGCGATGGGACGGCCACACGCCGGTCGAGTTATTGCCGAGCGGATCTTGAGCGAAATTGGCGACGGAGGTGTCCGATGACGCAATCATCTCTCGATTCTGAGCGCTGGAGCGGCAAGCGTGTCTTGCTGGTGAGCGGCGGCGACGGCAGCGAACGCGCTGTGAGCATTGCAACGGGAGACGCGTTCGAACGTGCGTTGAATCGCGCAGGGGTGGAACATCTGCGCTTCGACTTTCGCCGCGAGCGGTTGGCGGAACTTGTGACCATCGAGGCGGACGTGGCGTTGTTAGCGGTGCATGGTTTGGACGGTGAGAACGGTCACTTGCAGTCGGTGTTTGAAATGCAAGGGATCCCGTACACGGGAGCTGGAGTGATGTCGTCCGCCGTGGCGATGGACAAGGTGATGTCGAAGCGTCTTTTTGCGGAGGCGTCCGTCCCTACTCCGTCGTCGCGAGTGATCCGAAGCGAGGGAGGAGATGAGACGCCAGCGATTCCGATGAATGTGCCTTTCGTCGTAAAGCCTTCGCTCGAAGGCAGCTCTGTCGGCATCACGATCGTGCACGAGCCGGGTCAATGGCCCGCGGCGTGGGCGCTGGCCGTCGCGTCGCGTGGTCAAGTGCTCGTCGAGGCTTTTGTCGCTGGGCGAGAACTCAGCGTCGGCGTTCGCGATGGCGCACTCATGGGGATCGTGGAGATTCGGTCGACTGACGGTGTCTATGACTACGAAGCGAAGTATGTGCGTGGTGACACAAACTACCTGATCCCTGCACCGCTCAGCGCGGAGCAGTCGGACGCTGTCGGCGCCGTTGCGATTGCGGCATACGACAGCTTGGGCTGTCGTGGGGTGGCGCGGGCGGATATTCTACTGGACGACAGAGGAGCGGTTTGGGTGCTCGAGGTGAACACTGTACCCGGCATGACGGCGACGAGCCTGGTGCCGAAGATGGCTGCGTGTGGTGGCCAGGATTTTGACGCGTTCGTATTGTCGCTTCTCGACGACGCGACACTGGATGTGATGGAGGAGAGATGAACTGGGAGCCGATGCAACGCGTGTTCTCTGAGTGGGTGTCGCCGACCTTGGCGCTTGGCTTTGCAGTCGCTGTGCCGTTGGTCGCCTTCTCGGTGATGGCAACGGTGGGGGAGGCGGAGTCGATGTTGGTCGAATCGGTGGAGTTGGTGGGAGCCTCTGCGTTGTCGGAAGCGGCCTTGCTTGAGGCTGCGGGTTTGACAGCTCCCCGCCCTTTGTTGTCGTGTGATGCAGAAGAAATGCGACGCGGCGTTGAGTTGCTTCCACTGGTGCGGTCGGCCTCGGTGCACGTCGGATGGGACGGCGTCGTGCTTATCGGCATCGACGAGCGAGTTCCGGCGGCGATCGTCCTGTCAGACATCCCGATGCTTATCGATACGCACGGCGAGTCCATTCGTGCCGCAGAGGCGTCTGAGTTCGATTTGTTCCCTCTGCTTGTCTTGCCAGAGAGCTATTCGTTCGGCTGGTCTGCCAACCACGCGGTCGCCGCGATCAGCTTCGCGACGGAGTGGAAGAATGCGACGGGCCACGCGGCGGTTGAACTTCACCGGGATCCAGCGTTAGGATGGCGAGTAAGACGTTCCGATGACATTGAGTTTGTCATCGGGATGACAGAGCCCGGGCGTCGAATTCTCACCGCTCTTGTTGCGGAGGACGCGGCCCGGGCGAGCGGGCAGCGAATTCGTCAGATTCGCGTGAACGGAACCGCGCCGACCGATGCTGTCGTCGCCTCACTGGAGACACCATGAACACGCAGCGCCGTCGCACAGGAAAGGTCTTTGCCGGCGTCGATGTTGGCAATGCGAAGGTGTCCGTTGTTCTCGCCACACCGGTGCAAGGACAGCTTTGCATTCTCGGGCAAAGTGCGCAGTCGCTGCCGGACACAGAGCAGGCAAAGGCGACGATGGTCGAGCCGCAAGCACTGCGAAGCGCAATGGCCGCCTGCCTCGCGGAGGCGGCAGCTCTGGCAAACGTAGACGTTCCGACAGATATCTATGTGTCCGTTCCGGCCGCAAGCGAACGCAGTAAGGTTTACAAGGGGACCACACGTGTCGCTCGCGGGACGGTCAGCGCTGAGGATGTGAAGCAGGTTCTAGTCAACGCTCGTCGGGCGTCTCGTGTGCCAGGGCGTGAGACCCTGCATGTCATGCCCGTCGACTTTCAGCTTGATAACTCGACGCTGGTGCGTGACCCCATGAATCGCGCCGCTCATTTGCTGTCAGCGCGGGTGCAGTGCGTGGATGGTTCTGTGACTCGGCTTCAGGCGGTGCGCCAGTGTGCTCGGTCTCTGGACTTGTCGGTGGAAGGTGTGGCCGCCGATGTCGTTGCAGCGAGCGCCGCTGTTTTGTGCCCCGACGAGAAAGACCACGGCGTACTTCTGATCGACATCGGTCATGCGAAGACGGACATCGCTGTTTGGATTCACGGGGCGATGGTGCATGCGGCACAGATCCCCTTTGGTGGGTTCCACCTCGCGGGTGACATCGGTAAGATTCTCTCGGTGTCGCGTTCGGAGGCGCTTCGACTCAAGCGGGAGTACGGTTGCGCATGGGCAGAGTCGGTGAATGCGCGCGAAACGATGATGGTGGCGTCGGACCGAAGTCGGCGTCATCCTCGGCGTGTGCTTGCGACGATTCTCGAGCCCCGGATGCGCGAGATCATGAAGCGGGTACGTGAAGAGCTCGACGCGTTAGGTCTCTCGGACTCCCTCACACAAGCCGTTGTGACGGGTGGCTCGTCCATGTTGGATGGGACTCTTTTGGTGGTGACGGATGTTCTTGGGATTCCTGCGCGCCAGGGTACGCCGCGTCGTATCACCGGCCTTGTCGACGGTGTACGTCACCCAAAGTATGCTGCCGCAGTTGGTGTGCTGTTAGAGGCGATGGACGAGCAGCAATCCGATAGTGGTGCGTCGGGCCTGTTTCTTATGGAACGCCGCACGCGTTGGCAGCAATGGCGTCGGTCGGCTCGCGAACTTTGGGACCGCTTCTTCTAGCGCGGTTCCGGAGCGCTGCAGGGGGTTTGTCAACGGGTTTTTCGCGTTGTCAAAAAGAATACCGGCAAACGTGTCGTCGCGTGTGATGCGGAGAGAGAGGGTGAAGGACACTGTGGAAGTCCCTGTAATCACGAGGGAAGCCTCTGGTCTTGGGCATGGTTGTGTAGGTCTTCCATAAGCGTTGTCGGCCGATCCTGTTGATGCTAGATTGCCTCCGTACTCAACGAGATCGACATCGCACGAGACGCCCTCAGATCGGCTTGAGGTACGTTGTCCCAACCGTGTGTTGTTTGTTCTTTCCTCAGATATATCGACGCCCCCACGCCTGACCCGAGGTTCGCTCATGCACCTTCAGTACGCAGATACGGAAAGCAGCGCTCCTTTGGGTGCTAGAATTAAGGTCGTCGGTGTCGGTGGTGGTGGTGGAAACGCGGTCAATACGATGATCGTGTCTGAGCTCGGTGGGGTGGAATTCCTTGCCGCCAACACGGATGTGCAAGCGCTGAGCCAACACCTCGCTCCTACGCGCATTCAGTTAGGTCAGAATCTAACGCGCGGGTTGGGCGCTGGCGCGGATCCCGAGAAAGGCCGAGCAGCCGCAGCGGAAGATCATGCGCGGATCGCCGAGGCTCTCGCCGGCGCAGATATGGTGTTTGTGACATGCGGGCTCGGTGGCGGAACGGGAACCGGAGCAGCGCCGGTCGTCGCGAAGATTGCTCGTGAACAAGGCGCACTCACGGTCGGTGTCGTCACTCGACCATTCACCTTTGAAGGGCGGCGGCGGGGTAAGGTCGCAGACGCTGGGCTCGATGCGCTTCGGCGAGAAGTTGATACGCTCATTGTCGTTCCGAACGATCGCCTTCTGCTGGTGAGCGATGCGAACACGAGTATGCTCGATGCGTTCCGGCATGCTGACGAGGTTCTCGTCGGTGCGGTGCAGGGAATCTCGGATCTGATTACTGAAGGCGGCTACATCAACGTCGACTTTGCAGACGTCAAGGCCGTGATGACCGATATGGGGCTCGCGCTCATGGGCACCGGGCGTGCGTCTGGAGAGAACCGTGCGCTGAAAGCCGCTGAAGCGGCGATCTCAAGCCCGCTTCTCGATGACGTGACCATTGATGGCGCGACCGGCGTGTTGTTTAACATCACGGGCGGACTCAACCTCGGGATTCAAGAGATTCAGCAGGCTTCGGCGCTGATCCAAGAGTCTGCGCACCCAGAAGCAAACATCATCTTTGGTGCTGTGATCGATGAAGCCATGGACGACGAGGTGAAGGTGACGGTCATCGCGACCGGTTTCGACCGGACTGCGGACGGTCTGCCTTCGCCCGACCACCGTGATTTTGACGAGTATCAAACACCCCGTCGCCATCGCCGTTCAATGGGACGGCCAGCGGCGGATTCAACTGCGGCCACCGTGACGACGCCAATCCCCACGTCGCGTCCCACGACAACGGCTGCGCCTGGCGCCACCCCCGGCACGACGACAACTGCCCCTCTTCCGTCGGCCGGGGGCGGTGCCTTCTCTTCCGCAGCAGCCCGCTCCGGCGTGGTGAACACGGCGTCGGCATTCGACCCCTTCGCGCTCTCCCCAGATGCGCCCCACATTAACTCGGCGTCGGTCGAGCTTTCGCCGATTCCCCATGCGGAAGCGCCAAGCGAGTTTGGCCCCTACGGTATGGCACGTTCGCCCCGAGTCTCGTCGGGTTACGCGCCCGCGGGTGAAACCACACGAGCGGCGTTGTCGGACTACTTGTTCTCACGCCCTGACGTGGAAACACCGGCGTTCATCCGAAAGAGCGTTGACCACAAGAAGTGAGCGACGGGCCTGTTGTCATTCTGTACGAACCGCAGAACCCGTGGAACATCGGTTCAGCGGTGCGGGCATGTCGGAACTTCGGTGCCGTGGAGCTCCGACTCATTCGGCCTGCCAGTGCGGAGAAAGAACGAATCGCGGTCACGGCTCCGCACGGCGATGAGTTTATCGAGCAGCACTTGCACATTCTCCAAACGTGGGAGGAGGCGGTAGCAGGGCTGACTCACCTCGTCGCGTTCAGCGCGCGTTCGCGCGAAGAACGACAGCCGAGACTGCCGTTGGAGCACGCTGCTCAAACGTGGGCGTACGAACACGAGCGTGTTGGCTTGGTGTTCGGCAGGGAAGACCACGGGTTGCCGAACCACGCGATTGAGCGTTGTGATGTGTTGGTGCAAATCGACACCGCGAGCGACGCAGCGTCGCTCAATCTCGCGCAAGCCGTGATTGTCGTTCTTCATCGCGCCTTCGAAGCGCGACATGGTGTTCGCTCCGCTCCCGGACCAACACGCGAGTTCGTCGCTGCCGAAAAGCAACAGGTCGAGCGGATGTTTGGCCAACTCGAGGTGGTGCTCGAGTCGATGGCGTTCTTTAAGGGAGATCAGCAAGCGAACGTGATGCGGACATTTCGTCGCATCGCTGTGAAGGCGGAGTTGGATTCGCAGGAGCTTGCCACGCTGTGGGCCTTGGTCGCGGAGACGCGCCGACTACAAGCGGCAGGGAGCACTGGCACCAAGGTGGATTGACGATAGGCGGGCGGCGCGGCAAGCTGGTGGTCTTCGAGTCTATTCCCCCACGAGATGATGAGCGTTCGAGCCTATCGCGACGCTCCGCCGTATTCGCCGGAAGCCCTACAGAAGCAGGTCCTCACCGTAGCGCTGGCCCAGGCTGCGTTGAGTGGGGTCGATGAGCGCCGCGCACGAGTCTATACGGCGGAGCTTCTCAATCGTGGCGTGGGATTGAGTCAGGGCGATGAGCCGTCGACCGGTTATGCTCAACTCTTGTCGCTGTACTCGGCGTTGCTTCTTCGAGTCGCCGGGGCGTCCCTGGAGGCCGTGCGACAGGAAGTCGAAGCGCGGCCGGTGAAGCGCCTCGAGACCCTGCTAGATGCGCTGTTGCTGCGGCTTGGGCAGCAACGTGAAGATGGCGGAGTGGTGCGCGTTTCGACAGGTATGGTGGAGCAAGTTGATGGGCCTGAGAGGGCTCCGGAGGCCGCGCCTTGGAACACGTCGGAGGCAGCTCCGAGCCCGTTCTACGCGAGCAGCGGCTCGTTGCCGATCGCGCCTCATGCCTCCCTGAGTTGGGTTCGCTCGCAGATGACTCAGGACGTCATGCGATTCGTATCGAAGCCGCCAGGCTCGTTTGTGGGCGTCGCACCCAAGCCCTTGCCAAGGCGCAGGACGAACTCTCGCCCGGCGCTGTCGCTGCGCACCGAGGCGGTTGCGTTCGAGGTACAACTAGGAATCGACGTCGAGGTGTCAGCGGCCGCCTGCAATCAGCTGCTGTCTGCTGGGGAGCGCGAGGAAGCGGTTGAGGCGTTTAAGGCGGCGTTGGACCGAGCTCTTGGGGTCTCGCTATGAGTGGGCTTCGTATATTTGTGAGGCCTGAACGTCGCTTCGTTGCGGCTGGGCGTCCCACCGAGTTGGTGGTGATGATTCGTTTGCTTGCCGAGAGCGCGGTGGAGACCCGTGCGCCATTGAATCTGGGGGTCGTCCTCGACCGTTCTCGTTCGATGGGAACGGAGTGGTACGGTGCGGCCATCCGCGGTTTGCAGAGCGCGTTTGCGAAGCTCGAGCCGGACGATACGGTCTCCATGGTCGCGGTCGGAGATACCGCTGAGGTGCTGGCGAGCGCGGTGCCGCCGGGTGTAGCGTTGCGTGCACTCGAGGGTCTGGCGGATCGCTCGTGTGAAGGCCGGGCGCGTGCGTACCCCGCGTGGCTCTGTGCGGCGCACGAGGTCGCAGCGCATCACCGCTCAGACGGAGTGAATCGCATCTGGACAATTTCGAATGGCATGGGAGTCGTTCAGGAGCCTGACTGGCCAAGCTGGGAGTCGGCCGCGGGCTCCCTGTTTCGCCGGGGCATTTCGACGACGACTGTGGGCCTGGGAGAGAGCTTCAACGAGGATGCGCTCGTTGGAGTGGCGCGTGAGGGAGGTGGATCTGCTCTGGCAGTTACGGATCCCGCTCAGTTGCCTCTCGCGTTTGCGTCGGAGCTAGAGGCGATGCGCGGCCTGTTCGCAGAGTGGGCGACGCTGCGCTTGGAGTCTGATGGGTGCGAGGTTCTTGAGGTACTCAACGATCTCCGCGCCGTTTCGGCTGGGAAGCTGGCGCTGCCTCCGCTTACGTCAGGGCAGGAGCTCATGATTATTGCACGAGTCCGGATAGCCCCTGCGGAAGTCGGCACGGAGCTCTATCCGCTGTCCATCAAGGTGAAGAGCCTCGATCTCGGCGCGACCAAGGCGGTCGTGCATTCGAAGGCGCTGCGCGTGCACGTGGTCGCGCCGCCGCTGGCAGATAGTATGTCGCCGGATGTCGGTGTCCAAGCGCAGGCGGCCCGCCTCGAGCTCGCTCGGACGCTTCGGAAGTGCGTGCGTCGCATCGACCTCGGTAAGCTAGACGAGGCCAAGCAGTTGTTGGACTTCTCGCTCGGGCGCTTCGGCAGCATCTCGAGCGAGGCCGGCGGCACTCAGCTGTCCCTAGACCTGCTGCATATGCAGGGGCTGCGGGACAGCCTAGAGTCGACGGATGGGCTCCGCCGAGCGAGGAAATCTCTGACTTACGCGGCGGCCTTCGCTCAAACGGGTGGTCACACAGCGCCGTACGGCTTTACGCAGGGCTAGCTAGCGAGGCGCCTAGCTACCGCTGCCCTCGAGTGTGCCGCTGCCTTCGCCGGTCCCGTCTCCGCTGCCAGCTGGTTCGCCGCTTCCATCGAATGACGACCCTTCCTCAGGAATGTCTGAGGGGGTGTAGTTGACCGGATCTGGGACGAGCTCGGGGGCGTAGCAAAAGCCTTCGGAGCCTCTATCGAAGCGGCACTCAAAGGTCCCGCGAGACCGACAGTCGTTGTTGTTGTTGCACCGCAGCATGCACGCGGTCGTGACGTCAAAGTCGACGCAGACGGCTTCGTCTGGGCAGTCGTCCGCTGCGCAATTGAAGATGGTGCAGTACCCGCGGGAAACCGAGACGTCGCAAGTCTGCCCATTGCCACACTCCAACTCGTTGATGCACGCATCGCCAATCTTGGCGTTACACGCTGACGTGCCGACGAGCATGAATGCGCAGAGCAATAGGAGCGTTAAGTGGCGGTGCTGTTGCATGGGCGACGTTTGGGATCAGAAGCGGCTCGCGGCTTATCGGGCGTTGGTGCAGGCGTCAACGTCAGACCGGCGGACGGGCGGATGGACGTTGCGCTTAGCGAGCGCTGCGGAGAACGGTGGCAGACAGCCCGCCGGAATTGAAATTTCGCGCTGAACGTTCTGCTATCCGTCGCGTCCCGCGAGGGTTGTGCACTTGCGTCCCAATCCAGTCAGGCTAGGTTGCGACCCTACTTCGTCCCTTGTCCGAACATCCGTGAAGTTTCACTCCCCTCGCAGCTCGCGGTCTTGGCTGGTGCCGCTCGGCGCCGCGATCGCTGTGACCGTGTTGGGTTGGTGGAGCGTGGCGGAGTGGCTCCTGGAGCCGCCCGTTGTGTTGAGCGAGGTCGTCGCGATTAGCGAGCCGGCACGTGAGCCTTCTCCTCCAGTGGAGGAGCTCGAGACAGTGCCGGAGGCTGTCGAGGAAGAGACGGTGCGCGAGGCCACCTCGTCTCGGCCGCAGCTGGAGAGGCCAGAGCCATTGGCGCACGAGAGTCCAGTTGTGGTTGCGATGGTCGCCGAGCCGGAAGCCGTTGCGGAGACGGTCCTCGAACTCGCTCCGGCACCTTCGCCGTCTGCGCCGCCGCCGACACAGGCGCCAGAGTTGCCGGCCGTAATGCAGGCAGAGTCGAACGAACTGGCGTCAGATTTCGCCGAGTTTCGAGCTGAATTCGACAACACGGTCGAGGAACAGACGATCGCGGAGGATACGATAGCGGAGGGCGAGGTCGGGCCGTCTGAGCATCAGGGCGCGCGACCCATTGAGCACGTCCGAGGCACAACTGATGTCGTGGGAGAGATGCCGGAGACCGAGCAACGCCTCGTAGCTCCGGATACGAGCGAGCTTGCGGAGGTTGGCTCGGAGCCGAACGAAGCAGGCGAGGGAAGTGAGAGAGTCCAGGCGCGAGAGGGCACGCCAAGTGGTCAGCAGAGCAACGCCTCTCCCTATGCGCAGAGGCCGGCGGTCGAAGAACACGTCGCGACTCCCCAACCGAGCGATGAGGAGCGTGCAGCCGCAGCCGAAGAGGACGGTGAGACTCCGGAGCTTGTGGAGGGAGAGGGTCAGCCGATGCCGGAGACCGGAGGGGATCCGCTGCCAGAGACGAGTGTCGCGCAGGCCGTGGCGACGATGCGTCCAAACTTTGCAGCGATGCAGGCGAGCCCAGGGCCACTGGGTGAAGTGGGAGGGGTTGGCGCGGAGGGCTACACGTCGGTCTTTGGCAGTAGCGACGACGCCGAACGCCAGCGCCTGGCGCGTGGCGCTCGAGAGGCATCGATCTCCGGAGATTCGGAGGGGCGTTGGGAGCGTACGCGTGGCGCGCTTGAGAACTACGACGTGGCCGTAACCGCAGGGACAGAGACACGGTTGAACACGCGTTCTGACGTGACGGCGAGTTACATTCACGCGCTACACAACAGAATACACGAGCCCTGGCGATCGTATCTGGCGCGATTGGACCGAGAGTTCGGGGCGGCCAACGGTGTGGTGGATTCTCACCGCTTCGGCTCTGGGCGTAGCGAAGCGTTATCGTCTCGAGGCTTGAGCGACCCGAATCTGCGCGTGGTGGTGGAGATCGTCATCGACAGCACGGGGCATGTTGTCGACGTGAACATTGCTCGCGGTTCCGGTGCGCTGATGTTCGACGCCGAGGCCGTGGACATGGTGTTCCGCACAGGCCCGCACCGGCCGCCGCCGGAATCACTGCTCTCGTTTGACGGCAATACCTACGTGAGGTGGGCGTTTCATCGTGATGATCGGGCGTGTGGCTCGTTTAACGCATCGATTCGCTGGCTGGCCGCGCCTAGCGATACGCGGGGCGGCTGAGGGTGGCCGGGGCTTGCCTGCGGCGGGTGCGCGACGCTACACCCAACGTATGAATGCAATGCGCTTGATGACATGTTGTGCGGCTCTTCTGGCGTTTGGACTTGGGTCGTGCGGTTGGTACGAAGAGGTCAAAGCCGCAATCGATGTTGAACGCTTATCCGAAGAGCTTGGGGGAGCGCCGCAGGATGAGCTAGCGCGAGAGCGCCTTGGACGGACAAGAGCCGAGCGCGTGACCAGCGGTCCGCGGGGCCCTGAGGCCCTGAGGCTCTGGGTTGGTGTATGGTGCGAGCGCCCAGGCTCGGCGGCGACGGGTTCGCTCGACGTAACGATCGATGGCGTTCAACTGAGCAGCATCACCGCGAATTGCGATCGCCCCACCGAACCTCCGATTTCGCGGCCCAACGCAACGGCGTTTGCGCTGACTGTGCCTGCGGGCGGTCACTCGGTGACATTCACGAGCCCCGATGGGGCGCCGGTCACGGAGCGCTTCGAGATCCACGATGATCGGTGGTTGATGATTCATCACATTGTCGACTCAGGCGGCGCCGCGCAGACGCTGTTCTCCTACTCCGATGAGCTTATCGCCGCGGACTTAGGATACGACCCGGAGAACGCTCCTGGCGCTCAGCCTGGGTCGCCGAGCGTAGTGACAGGTGATGCGGAGCGAGATCGCCGCCGAGCACGGCGCCTGCGAGAGAACGAAGCGAGGGCGCGGCGACTAGCGGAGCTGAATTCGCAGAGTGCGTTGCCGGTGCGAAGAGGGGAGAACAATACTCCCTACCGCATCGACGAGCCCAGCGGCCCTGCCCGAGTCGGCGCAGCGGTCGAAGCCAGTCAACCACGACGTGAGCGCAGCGCCGGATCG
The DNA here is from genome assembly GCA_047610025.1 of Bradymonadia bacterium. Taxonomy (GTDB): domain Bacteria; phylum Myxococcota_A; class Bradymonadia; order REDH01; family REDH01; genus JBLFZA01. The sequence goes on from JBLFZA010000024.1 coordinate 12,837, forward strand.
CGCGCGCGCGGCCGAGACGGGAACAGCGGTGCGCTTGCCCGGAGCGGAGATGACTGGAACGACGCCTCGTTGGGCACCGTGAACATCCGAAGCAGGACGAGTCTAGACGTTTGGGTCAATGGCCGATCGATTCAGCGCACCACACCCGTCGAGGGCTACGAGTTGCCAGAGGGGCGACATCGCGTGGAACTCCGTGATGGTGCAGCGAACGTCGTTCGGACCTTTGCGGTCGAGGTTGAGGCGGGCCGGACGCGCACGCTCGTGAACTAGAGTCGACCTGCGTGGACTCTGACTCTACTCCGCCCCTTTCGCACATCAGTGATCGGCGCTACACGGTCGAGGCGTTTCTGCGACCTCAGCCGGTTTGCGTCCATGGCCCGTTTTGCTGCTCGTGATCTTTCTATTGCCGCACTCTGTGCGGCTGCTTCGTTCAGCGCGTGTCAAGACGACGCACCGGTGACGCCGGCCGCGGAGCTGCGTGGCGAGGAACAAGCTGTCGTGTACGGCTCTGATGACCGCCAAGACCTCTATGAGGTGCAGGATCAGGAGTGGCGCGCGCTCGCGACGAACGCGATCGTGGCGCTGGTGCCACAGGGCAGGCTTGATCGAAGCAACCCCGACTCCTACACGCCTGCGGTCGACACGCTGCAAGAGCGCCGGGACCTCTGTGACGACGAGTTGTTCCTCACGCATCCTGCGATGGCCAACTGCTCGGGCACGCTGGTGGACGACGACCTCGTCATCACGGCCGGACACTGTGTCGATGACCTCGAGGATTGCCAGGGCAACTTGTTCGTCTTTGACTTCTACTATGAAGGTGAGGGCGACCTGCAGACGATTGGCCCTGAAGATGTTTATGAATGTGAGCGGCTGGTTACGCGGCGTCTTGAAGGGAACATAGACTATGCCGTTGTGCAGCTGGACCGGCCGGTCACGGGGCGAGCACCTGCCAACGTAAAGCGCGAAACCGAAGCGCTTACGACAGGCGACAGCATCGTCGTGATTGGCTTTGGTAGCGGCATCCCCGCGAAGTTCGATGATGGTGGATTCGTCTTGGACCCACGAGCTGACGTGCTGGATCACTTCGAAGGATCTCCAGACACCTTCGGCGGCAACAGTGGCAGTGGTGTGTTCGACGAGAACCGGCAGATGGTCGGCATCTTGGTCCGCGGCGCCAGTGACTACGTGACGGACGGTGATTGCACGCGTGTGAGTGTTTTGCCGCAAGACGGCGCTGGTTCTGCGGAAGACATGGTCTATGTCAGCAACGCACTGCAGGCGCTGTGTGAGACCGATGTGTCCTCCGTTCTTTGCGATGGTCGCGGTGGGTTCTGCCGCCCCTGTGCGCTCAGCGAGGAGTGTCTCGATGGCTTCGTCTGCGCTGAAGACTCGGCCTCGGGGGCGCGCACGTGCACGGCGCTTTGTGAGGATTCAGAGGACTGTCGCGGCGACCACACCTGCGCCGGCGGGATCTGCGTGCCCGCTGTTGAGTCGTCCTGCATCGAGGGGGACGTGTGGCAAACGACCAGCTGTGGTGCCCCGATCGACATCGAGAGCGTCTGCGAATTGGGAAGCTTCTGTAACCTCGGGGCGTGCGTGGAAGCGGGGGGCGGCAACACATGCGAGGCAGCAGTGGAGCTCACTCTGGCTCCAGGCGAATTCGACGATGTGTTGGTGTCTGAGTTCTACACGGACGACTTCTCTACCGAGTGCGGCGGCACGGGAATCGATCGGGTGTACGAGTTGATCGTCCCCCAGCCGAGCAGCGTTCAGGTGGACGTGAGCGGCTTTGACACCGTTCTCTCCATTCGTTCGATCTGCGACGCGGCGAGCTCGGAGCTGGATTGCAGCGACGATAGCCGCCGTGTCGGAGGGGGAGGCTCACGTATCAATGCGGATCTAGAGCCTGGCAGCTACTTCTTGATCGTCGAGAGCTTCGGCACGGATGAAGGCGAGTTTACGTTGGACGTTGAGACCGTGACCAACTGCCCGTGCGCTGTTGGGTCGACCATCTGCGATGGCACATTTGTGTCGGTGTGCAATGACCTCGGTAACCCATGCCCAGAGTTCGTCAGTGCTCCTTGCCAAGCAGGAGAGACCTGCTCTTCGGGCGCCTGCGTGCAGCAGTCGGAGGGCGACTCCTGCGATTCGGCGCTTTTGCTTCCCGCGGTGACCGGCTCCGTCAGTGGCGATCTGTCGACGGGATACGGGAATGACGGGGAAGGACGCTGCGGTGGTGACGCCGCTGACGCGGTGTACGAACTGCAGGTCGTCGAGCCGATGGACATCACGCTGACGCTCGAAGGCGGCGAAGACGCCGTTCTCCACGTACGAGGCACCTGCGATAGTGTTCAGACCGAGCGGGACTGCGACGCCGCGCGCGAAAATGCCGCGCAGATCGTGGAGGAGTACTCTCCCGGCACGTACTTCGTGTTCGTCGATAGCGACGGCGATGTGGAGGGGTACACGCTCAGTGTCGACGCGCAGCCCACCTGCACCGATCAGTGCGGCCCGGAAGGCGAGGTAGCATGTCTGGATGACGTCACGTACCGAGATTGTGGTCAATTCGACGAGGACTCCTGTCTCGACTTTGGCCCGCGTTCGACGTGTGAGGAGAGCGCGGAGTGCACATCGACGGGCTGCGTATCCACTGAGCCAGAGGTCGAGCCAATGCCTGACGCAGGTCCCTTGGAAGACGCCGGAGCGGATGCAGTCGGCGGGCCGACGGCAGGTTCCGGAGGCGACTCGTCAGGCTGTGCAGTGCTTGGTGGCGCTGCGTCCGGCGCTGCCTCAATGTTGTGGTTGTTGCCGCTCCTTGGTCTTCGTCGCCGTCGCCGTTGAGGGTTGGATTGGGGAGGTGTAGGGTCGTCCGCGTGATTGGACCCCTACTGAACCGCGTCTCGTTTTTCGACGCTCGCCTCCCGGCGATCGCATGTCTGTTGCTGTTCGTCGGCGCGTGCGGTGGGGATGCTCGTATCCCCGACAACCGCATGACCTTCGCGCTGGGTTCCGACCCCCAGACCTTCGACCCGGGCGAGATGTCCGGGAGCATCGAAGGCCAGGTGGCCTACCAACTGTATGAAGGGTTGGTCTCGCCTCCCGTTGGCGACGGGCCTCCCGCACCGGGTGTTGCGGAACGATGGGAGATGTCGGGCGACGCGCTGACGTGGACCTTCCATTTGCGCGACAACGCCCGGTGGTCGAATGGTGACCCGGTGGTCGCTGAGGATTTCCGATACGCGTGGTTGCGAATGCTCAGCGGCGACGTCGCCGCCGACTACGTCAGCTTCGTGCGCTACTTGGCGCACGCTACGGCCTACGAGCTGGTGAAGCGGCGCTTCCCCGGGCCGATGTTTGAGCCGCTGCACGAACTGGCGTTGGGCATGGTTGGAGTCGAGGTGCCCGACTCGCGCACCATCGTCCTGAGGCTGCAGGAGCCGACGCCATACCTCCTCGATATTGTGATGTTTTATGCCTTGTTCCCTGTGCACCGCGGGAACATCGAAGAGCACGGGGAAGACGCGTTTCGCCCAGAGAACATCGTCTCGAACGGGCCGTTCAGCATGGATAACTATGAGCGGCGCGTTCACGTGAAGCTCGAGCAGAACGAACACTACTGGGACCGCGAGAACTTGGGACTCGATGAGGTTCACTTCCTCATTATCGAAGACAACTCAGCGCGTGTGACAGCGTTCTTGGACGGGCGAGTCGATCACATGGATGACCCGCCGAATGACCAACTCGCCTTCCTCGCCGCGATGGAGGAGTTCCACTCCGGGCCGCAACTTGGCACCTATTACTATCGCTTCAACGTCACGGATGAGGTGTTGAGCGATGTGCGCGTCCGCCGCGCGTTGTCGTTGGCGCTGAACCGAGAAGAGCTGTGCGACTGTACGCTTGATTCGCTCTACACGGCGCCGGGCGGCTTCGTTCCGCCGATACCGGGATACACGGGCGTGGACCTGGTGCGTTACGACCCGCGCGAAGCGCGACGCTTGTTGGCCGAAGCCGGCTATCCCGACGGCGAGGGCTTCCCGCAGTTAGATCTGCTCTACAACACGAGCGAAAATCATCGGAAGATCGCGGAGTTCGTGCAGGGCCAGTGGCAAGTGGAGCTCGGGATTAGCGTTCAACTCATGAACCGAGAGTGGAAGGTCTATCTCGAGACTATGGAAGATCTGGACTACCAAGTCGCTCGGGCGGGATGGATCGGGGACTACGTTGATCCGGACACCTTCCTCACCCTGTGGAGGTCGTTCGATGAGAACAACAACACCGGTTGGGAGAACGCAGAGTACGACGCACTCATCGCCGCGCAGCTGCGCGAGCAAGACCCTGTGCGTCGCGAGGCGCTGCTTCGCCAAGCAGAGACGCTTCTGCTGACCGAGATTCCGGTCATGCCGATCTACTATTACTCGCAGTTCCACTTGGTCTCGCCGAACGTCGACGGTTGGGAGATGAACGTGCGTGACGTGCACCTCGCGCGGTGGATTTCGAAGCGCCCATCGGAGGTCGAATGATCCGCTATCTGCTATCGCGCATCGCGCAGAGCATGGTGGTGCTCTTCATTGTCATCACGGCGTCGTTCTTCATTATGAAGTCCGCACCGGGCAGCCCGCTCTCCCAAGACCGGCAGCTTGACCCCGAGGTCGAGAGGCAACTCACGGAGCGCTACCACCTCGATAAGCCGGTCACGACGCAGTATGCGATTTACGTAGGTCGTCTACTTCAGGGTGACCTCGGAGAGTCCATTCAGCAGCGTGAAGACGTCTCTCGCATCATCGGAGATTCGCTTCCTGTAAGCCTCATCATCGGGGCGCAGTCGATGATCTTCGCGCTCCTCATTGGCGTGCCGCTCGGGCTTCTCGCGGGCCTCAAGCAGAACACCAAGACGGACTACATCGCGATGGGCTTTGCGATGATTGGGGTCTCCATCCCGAACTTCGTGCTCGGGCCGCTTTTGATTCTCACGTTAGCGAGCGGTTTGGGTCTCTTCGCGTCCGGCGGTTACACGAGATGGTCAGATCTGCTCCTACCGTCGATCAGTCTGGGGATGTATTACCTCGCCTACGTAGCGCGATTGACGCGCGGAGGTATGCTGGAAATCGTCCGCCAGGATTGGATTCGGACGGCGCGGGCGAAGGGTCTCCCAGAACGTCTTGTGGTTTTTCGTCATGCCATTCGCGGTGCGATGCTGCCGGTGGTGAGCTACCTCGGGCCTGCGTTCGCAGCGGTGCTCACGGGCTCCATCGTCATTGAAAAAGTCTTCAATGTGCCGGGCCTTGGCACCTTCTTCGTCGATGCCGCGTTTAACCGAGACTACTTCCTCGTTCTCGGCGTGATCATTGTCTACTCGACGCTGCTGGTCTTTCTGAACCTTCTAGTCGACGTCATTTACTCGCTGCTCGACCCGCGGGTGACCTTCTAATGACGGACAACACCACAGCCGTTGAACAGGGCAGCTCCCTCTGGGCAGACGCGTGGAAGCGCTTGCTCAAGAACCGGGCGGCCGTCGTCGGTGGCCTTATCGTCGCGTTCATGGCGATCGTCGCGACGCTGTACCCCGTGATTGAGCGATATGGCACCCGCTTCGAGGTGGCCGAAAACCACCCGTGCCTGTCGCATCTGCCGCCGGGCGCGCGCGGAGTGCCGCGAACTAACTTCCTGCTCTTTTCGCTTGATGCGCACAGCTTCGCTGACGTGGACTCCAACAGCGACGGAGAGGTCAGCACGGATGAGCTCTCCGGGTACGTCGCCGCGTTGGAGCACGCGCACCTCGACCGTGACGACTCCGGCGGGCTGAGCACGGACGACCTCCGAAAGGCGCCGCGTTCCTTCCTCACGGATGACTTCCAGCGTCTGCTCGACCGCTACGACGAAGATGAGTCAGGCGAGCTGTCCGCAAGCGAAGCACGGACGATTGTCGACATCTTGCCGCGCGGCGAGGCCGGGGCGTTCGTTCGCTCTTGGGATGTGGATGGTGACGAGTTGCTTTCGAACTCCGAGTTCCTCGGTGTACCGCAGCCAAGACGCTTTATGATGGGCACGGACGCGCTAGGCCGAGACGTTACGGTTCGCATGGTCTACGGGGCGCGAATCTCGCTAGCGGTAGGGCTGCTGGCGACGCTGGTGTCCTTCTTGATCGGTGTCACTTGGGGCGCAACCGCTGGCTTCCTCGGAGGCTGGGTGGACGCCGTAATGATGCGCATCGTCGACATCCTCTATGGACTGCCCTTCATGTTCTTGGTGATCCTGTTGATGGTCGTCTTCGGCCAGCAGATCATCCTGCTCTTCATGGCGATTGGTGCGGTGAGTTGGCTGACGATGTCTCGTATTGTGCGCGGGCAGGTCATCTCGCTGAAGCACCAAGAGTTCGTGCTTGCGGCTCAGAGTATCGGCACAAGCACGTTCGACATCGTCTTCCGGCACTTGATCCCCAACGCGCTTGGCCCGATCATCGTCTATGCCACGCTGACCGTGCCCGCCGTTATGCTTCAAGAGGCGTTTCTCTCGTTCCTCGGCCTGGGCGTTCAGGCGCCCTACACGTCGTGGGGTGCTCTCGCGAGCGACGGCGCTAGCCCGGGCATCATGATCCACTATCCGTGGCTCATCCTGTTTCCGGGCCTCGCACTCGCGATCACGCTTTTGGCGCTCAACTTCTTGGGAGACGGGCTGCGCGACGCGCTCGACCCGCGGATTCGGAAGAACTGATGAGCACACCCTCTAAAACAACGACAGGCGAGGGCGACGCACTACTTCGGGTCGACAATCTCGTGACTCAGTTCGCGACCGAAGATGGGGTTGTGACCGCGGTCGATGGGCTCTCGTTTGAGCTCGGACGCGGCGAGACCCTGGGGATTGTTGGGGAGTCCGGTTCGGGCAAGTCCGTCACACAGCTCTCGATTCTTGGGCTGCTTCCGTCGCCGCCAGCGCGTATCGCGGCGGGCACAGCAGAGTTCGACGGCACCGACCTCCTGAAGCTCGATCAAGAGTCGCTTCGAAAGTTGCGCGGCAACCGCGTCGCGATGATTTTCCAAGATCCGATGACGAGCCTCAACCCCTTCCTATCGGTCCGCCGGCAGCTCGAAGAGGTCCTGGAGCTGCACACCGACGCGAAGAAGGCCGAGCGCTCCAAGCGTGCGGTGGAGGTGCTCGAGTCCGTCGGGATTCCGGACGCTGCGGCACGCATCGACAACTACCCGCACCAGTTCTCGGGCGGAATGCGGCAGCGCGTGATGATCGCGATGGCGCTTCTATGCGGCCCCGAGTTGCTCATCGCCGACGAGCCGACGACCGCGCTCGACGTCACGATTCAAGCGCAGATTCTTGAGTTGCTGAACGAACTGCGCAGGGAGCGCGGTACATCGATTATCCTTATCACGCATGACCTCGGCGTTGTGGCGGGCATGGCCGACAGAGTCCTCGTGATGTACGCCGGTCGCGTGATGGAACGCGCAACGACGCGTGCGCTCTTCAAGACGCCGCAGCACCCCTATACCGTGGGGCTGCTCAACAGCCTGCCGCGACTTGACGACCTTGATCAGCGCTTGGTCGCCATTCCCGGACAGCCACCATTGATGACGGCGGACAAAGTCGGGTGCCCATTCGCCCCGCGATGCGCGTTCGCCGAAGACAAGTGCCGCACTGAGGCACCCTTGAGTTTGGAGACGGCACCCGATCACTTTGTGGCGTGTCACTTCCCCAGCATCGCGACGGAGCAGGCGCAATGAGCGAGACGCCAATTCTGTCGATGCGCGACGTGAAGATGCACTTCCCAATTCGTGAGGGAATACTCGGTCGCGTCGCAGGGCATGTGAAGGCCGTTGATGGCGTGTCGCTCGACGTCATGCCAGGCGAGACACTTGGGCTGGTCGGCGAGTCCGGCTGTGGTAAGTCGACGCTTGGGCGTGCGATTCTTCAACTCTACAAGCCGACCGCAGGCCAGGTCGTCTATCGGGAAGAGGGCGAAGGGGTCGAAGAAGGCGTCGACCTCTGCACGTTGAAGCGGTCGGACATGCGCCCCTATCGTCGCAAGCTGCAGATGGTGTTTCAGGACCCGTTCGCATCTCTCAATCCGCGGATGACGGTCGGTGACATTATCGCGGAGCCGATTCGTGTCCATAAGCTTGCCGACGGGGAGGCCGCTCAGCGACGTGTTCGAGAACTCATGGAGATGTGCGGGCTGAACTCGCGCTTCCTCAAGCGCTACCCGCATGAGTTCTCCGGCGGTCAAAGGCAGCGCGTTGGTATCGCCCGCGCGCTCGCCGCTGAGCCACGACTCATCGTCTGTGACGAGCCGATCTCCGCTCTCGACGTGTCGATTCAGGCTCAGATCATGAACCTGCTTGAGGAGCTGCAGGCAGAGCTTGGGCTTACGTATGTGTTCATCGCTCACGATCTCGCCGCTGTTCGTCACATCTCCGATCGCATCGCCGTCATGTATCTTGGCCGAATCGTCGAGCTATCAACCGCGAAGGACCTCTACGCGAACCCCCAACACCCCTACACGCAGGCCCTGATCAGCGCGGTGCCGATCCCGGATCCGGAAATCGAAGCCACGCGAGAGCGCATCGTGCTCACGGGAGACGTTCCCTCACCGAGGAATCCGCCCTCTGGCTGTCGGTTCCGCACGCGCTGCCCCTACGCCTACGAACGCTGTGCGGCGGAGGTTCCGGCGAGGACAGACCTTCCCTCTGGCTTCGTGGCCTGTCACCTTCGTGAAGAAGGGCGGTAGGCGAAGCGGTCGCGATGGACTTTCGTGTTGCGTGCTGTGTCTCGATCGTCGAGACGAGTGCGGCTAGACTGCTATAAACGCTGCCTCTTTCCCGCGTGCTAATGCCATCGTTTCGTCCCGCCAGCCTCGAAGACGACGCCGATACTCGCCATGAGTACGACGACCCGCAAAAGCCGCATGATACGCGCACGCAGTTTGAGCGTGACCGCTCTCGTATCCTTCATGCGGAGAGCTTCCGCCGGCTGCAACAGAAGACACAGGTTTTCTACGGTGTGCAGGGGGCGAGCTACCGCACGCGTTTGACTCACTCGATGGAGGTCGCGCTGATCGCGAAGGCGCTCGCGAGGAAGTTCGGTGCGGACGCCGACCTCTGCGAGGCTGTCGCGATCGGGCATGACCTTGGACACCCGCCCTTCGGGCACAACGGCGAGTCGGTACTGAACGCCTGCATGCGCCAGAACGGCGGGTTTGAAGGCAACGCACAGACTCTGCGCATCGTCCGAAGACTCGAAGTGAAGGGGCACCGTTACGCGGGGTTAAACCTCACGTTCGCGACGCTCGACGGCATCTTAAAGTACAAAACACCCTTCTCTGACGCCTCCACGAAGGCAGGGGACGGTTCATCGCTGACAAAGCAGGGCGGCGTTTACGGGCTCGACAGCGCGTCGGACGATGCCCGCGATTTACGCGAGCGGCCGTCGGCGCCAAAGTGTGTGTACGACGACGACTGGAACCTCGTTCAGACCGTCACCGCCGCCCGTGGCACCGAGGGAGACGAGAGCTTCGAGTGTCGCGTGCTCAACCTGGCCGATGACATCGCGTACTGCGTGGCGGACATTCAGGACGGCTTCGCGATGGGCTTCCTCGGCGTGCAATCGCTCCGTGAGGCTGCCGCAGGTGGCGGGTTTATTGAAGAGGTCTCCGAATTCCTCTGTGCGCGAGACCCGTCATGGTCGGAGTTCGAGGTGCAGCGCTGGTTAGGGGAGTTCGTCTCGCTTTATGACGCGATCGCCTCGAAGGGGGCCCGTGGGCTTCGAGGCCGTGCGCTCGCCGAAGCGTCTCGTACTGCGACGAGCAAGGAGCTCGGCAGCAAACTGCATCGGGAGTTTGTGGAACACGTCACGGTCACGCCGGATGGACGCCCAGACCTCTCGGAGGAGAAATGTCGCAAGATCGCGGTGCTGAAGGCGGTCACGCGTACACAGATTCTGAAGGACCCGCGACTGACGACGCTCGACGCAGCGGCTAGAAAGGTCGTGAAGCGGTTGTTCGAGGCGTTCGCCAATGATCCGGAGCTTTTGCCTAGACACGTTGCGGAGCGCATGCGGGCGGCAGAAGGGGACAGCGACCGGCTGCGGCTCGTCTGTGACCATGTCGCTGCGATGACGGATGATGGTGCGCTGAGCGCCTACCGGCGACTCTACGAGCCAGGCAGCAAGGGCTTGCTCGACTTCGTTTGACCGGGCGTCAGATGTGCGGAAGCTCGCCACTGGCGAAGCTCTCTTCGACCAACGCGCGAACGAACTGTCGCTGGAAGTAGAAGCCGAGCTTCTTGTTCCAAAGCTCTCGCCCGAGCCGTTCGGAAACGAGCGGCGTGTACGGTTTCGAGTCCCGCACTCGTATCTGCAGCCACTGCGCGTTCATCGTGTGGAAGGGCGCGGGCTCGCGAAGCCACTCAAGGAGCTGAGCGAGCAAGTCGTTGTAGCTGCGTTCGAGCCGGTCAAACCAGTAACTCCCCTCGCTAGCATCGAGCTCCATCGCGAGCGCGATTTGCCAGTCCGCCGGGTCATCTGAATCGCGATAGACACCGAGCAGAGCAGTGTGACGCACCTTCTCGTGAAGCGGCGTGTCGACGAATCGAGGCATGTCCAAGTAGCGATCGACGTCCGAGCCAATCTGCGTGATCGCGACGGTTTCCATTGGGAAGCCATCGCGGTCTGCGCGGTAGGTCTTCAGTTCGCCATCCACGTAGTCCGTGAGTCTGGAACCGGCCGGGATTCCCAGCAGTGACTCGATGGCGAGGCCTGCGCCGCCTTTGTTCAAATGCATGGACTGCAGCGTCGCCTGCGGAAGCAGGTCTCCGAATGGACGGCCCGCGAGTTCACAGAGCTGAGGCCACAAGTCTTCGAAACGATCGGACGAGTTCGACATGGCGCTTTGATAGCATGGCTAGCACTGCAAAACACGCGGCGTTAGCGAAGGAACATGGGGTTAACGTGGGTGGGTACGTGTTGGAGCATCCAGATGTCTCGTGCGGCTCCTCGGCTGACGAGTCTCGGCAACCGCAATTGAATGTCCACCACCCAAGCGATTCATATCTTGATTCGACTCCGCCACATGGCCTGGTGTGTTCTCGCTTCGGCTGTTCTCATCACGGCGTGTGGTGGTGACAGTGGTTCAGCCGAGTCGGAGCCACCCACAGATGTTACTGAAGACGTGACGGCGGACGCCGAGGAAGATGGAAGTGGGGAACCCGATGCGGCGGAGGACGTCGAGACAGAGTCCTGGGAGGCGGCGCAGGACCTGTGCGCGGAGCGCTTTGAAGAGCTCGGGTATGGCGTCGACCGGGTTGATTGGGGAGGCGGCGTAAACGTCCTGGGCACGTTGCGGGGACCTCGCTCGCGGACGAAGCGCCCGTAATCGGCGCGCACTATGGCACGACGAGTTTGATTATCGCTGGTGGTGGCTACTGTCCCGGTGCGGATGACAACGGCTCCGGACTCGCAGGACTTTTCGAAATCGCGCGCGTAGTGGCGAGCGTCGACCATCCGCGCTCGCTAGTTGTGGCCTGCTGGGACCGCCAAGGAGGCGGTCTGCTCGGGTCAAGGGCCTACGCTCAACAGCTCGCCGCGATTGGCACTTCGGTCGTTGCGGGGCGACGAAGAACGATGCCAGGCGACCGGCTCGACACTGTTTGCCGGGGTTTGCGTGACCAGCTGCAGCCCAGCAACAGACGAAGATTGCCCTGACAACTCGCTCAGCGTGCTTGACTGCTGCGTCGTCGAGTGGGTGCTCGAGGGCGTGGAGTACTGCCTCGCGGCTCGCCGAGTAGGGAGCACACGCAGACTGGCGCTCGGCGCCGTGCACGCCTAGACTTTGCAGAACTCCGCGTACTCGACGAAGCCTTCGAACTTCGCGTCATCCCCGCACATCTTGCAGCCGGGGTCGCGTCGAATCTTAAGCTCGCGGAAACGCTGGTCGAGCGCGTCGTACATGAGCAGGCGTCCGACGAGTGGCTCTCCCACCCCCAGGATGAGCTTCACCACTTCGGTGGCCTGCAGCAATCCGATGGTGCCGGGCACTACGCCGAGCACGCCCGCCTCTTGGCAGCTCGGCGCGAACTCTGGCGGTGGGGGTTCCGGGTAGAGGCAGCGGTAGCACGGCCCCTCTTTCGGTTTCACCACTGTGACTTGGCCTTCGAAGCGGTACACGGAGCCGGTGACGTTGGGGATACCGAGGTGCACGCACGCGTCATTGACGAGGTAGCGGGTGGGAAAGTTGTCCCCTCCGTCGACGACGATGTCATAGCCCTCGAAGATCTCCATGACGTTGTCGACAGTGAGGCGCGTGTCATAGGCCACGATGTTGACGTCGGGGTTCAACGCGGTGAGCGTTTGTCGGGCCGATTCCACCTTAGGCACTCCGACCCTGTCGTCGGTGTGCAGGATTTGTCGCTGAAGATTCGAGCGGTCGACAACATCGCTGTCGATGATGCCGAGCGTCCCGACTCCCGCGGCGGCGAGATAGTACGCAGCGGGCGAGCCGAGCCCGCCGGCGCCGAGCATCAGTACCTTCGCGTCGAGTAATCTCCGCTGTCCTGCTTCGCCGACCTCCGGGATGAGCAAGTGGCGGCTGTACCGGCTCTCTTGCTCTGGAGTGAGGGAGATAGGCACGGTGAACCCGAACCCGGCTTGTTTCCAACCGCCGAATCCCGTGTCGAGTGACGCGAGCCTCGTGTAGCCGAGCTGCGTGAGGCTGGCCACAGCGAGGGCTGAGCGAGTCCCGCCCGCGCAATAGACTAAGAGTGGCGCATCGCGATCGGGGGCGGCTTCTTCGATTCGGAGCTCTAGGAGACCTCGCGGAATAAGCGTGGCGCCGTCGACGTGTCCATCCGAAGTCTCTGAGGGTTCGCGTACGTCGATGGCTCGCCAGCCGTCGTCCAGCCGGCGCTTGGCTTCTGCTGCGTCGACCTCTTCAATTTCTGATTTGATGCGATCAAGAACGGAGCGAAACGTCGCCATGCAGCAGGCCAGTTGAGGGTGGGATCAATTGTTGACAAATCTAGTGTACAATCATTGGCGCGCAACACGCCGCGGCAATCAGGCTGATCCGTGATGCCGCGTTCAGCATTGAGACTCGCCATGGGTATTGAGACGATAGTGGCATGCTGACGAATCGCACCCCGACGATAGGCTCGAAATGGAGCAATCTCCGTCCGAGGCTCTGTCGCGAGTGCGTTCACAGCGGCGTTCGTCTTGGCGTTGCTCGTGGGAGCCAGTAGCGGCTGCGATGAGGGCAACCTCAGCTACTTTGGGGCAGCGCAAGGAGAGTCCCATCGAGACGAAGCGACGGCGATCTCTTTCGCGCGGGAGGCACAGTGCCGCGTAGAGCCGCCGCTGAATCTGCACATCGGCACGGTGCGTTGGTCGGTGAGCTGCAGTGTCGGCGCCCTACTAGCGATGATTCCGCGACGGTGTCGCATGCAGCACTTTCCTGGGTCTTTGGTTGCGTGGGTAGGGCTCCGTCGCTACGTTCTGCGCGCTGCCTCCGAGCGTATTGGACCC
>JBLFZA010000025.1:0-26054 GCA_047610025.1 Bradymonadia bacterium
TAGCTGCCGCGCAGGCTCGCTCTCAACGCAGCCATTACGTTGTCGGCCCCATCTCCGACCGGCAGCTCACCGCGTGACACCTGCTGCTCCGTCGCCCTGAGAAGGGTGGCGACATCAGGCGACTCGCAAAGGAGCGTCCGTAGCCCCTCGTCCACGAGCTGTCCTAACCAATGCACCGCTTGATGTGCTCGGCGCTGTTGCCATTCGTCCGTGGACGCGAGCGCAGCCCGGTGCCTGAGGAGCTGCTCCCAAACCTCGGCGAGCCCATCGCCGTCTAGAGCGCTGCAAACGAGGGCGGGCGGCGACCAGGACGGCGAGGCGGGTCGAAGCGTGTGGAGCGCGTTGGCGATCTGACGGCGCGCCAGGGCCGCCGCGCGCTTCCGGTCGCCATCAGCTTTGTTGATGGCCACGACGTCTGCGAGCTCCATGATACCGCGCTTGATCCCCTGCAGTTCGTCTCCTGCACCCGGCAACATGAGTACGAGGAAGACGTCGACGAGTTTGGAAACAAGCGTCTCGCTCTGGCCGACGCCCACCGTCTCGACGATAATCAGGTCGTAACCAGCCGCCTCGCAGAGCGCGATCGTCTCTCGCGTGCGGCTCGCAACGCCACCGAGTGTGCCAGAGCTTGGGGTTGGGCGAACAAACGCCTCTTCGCGCATCGAGAGGCGGGACATGCGAGTCTTGTCGCCGAGAATGCTCCCGTGGGTGCGCTCACTCGTTGGGTCGACAGCCAATACGGCGACCTTGTGACCTTCGAGAACGCGCGCGAGTCCAAATGACTCGATGAAGGTGCTCTTGCCAACGCCCGGCACTCCCGTGATGCCGATGCGGTGACTGGGCGAGGTGTGAGTTGGCAATGAGGACAAGAGCTCTCGGGCGGCGGTCCGATCACGCGAGGTCGTACTCTCAATGAGCGTGATCGCGCGAGCGAGCGCCGCCCGTTTCCCGGTCGTGATCCCGTCGCGCAGCTCGTCAACCGACGGACGAGCCATTAGAGCGTGTAGCCTGAGCGCTCCGCCAGAGTGCGCATCAACGCACTGGCGGCGTCCGCGATCACCGTGCCGGGGCCAAACACCGCAACCGCTCCTGCATCATACAACGCCTCGTAATCGCCGGGAGGAATCACGCCACCGACAACGACAAGGATGTCGTCTCGTCCGTGTGCTGCGAGTGCCTTCCGGAGTGCCGGAACTAGGGTGAGGTGTCCAGCGGCGAGGGAACTCGCACCGACGATGTGCACATCGTTCTCGACCGCTTGCTTGGCGGACTCTTCTGGTGTCTGGAACAGCGGCCCGATGTCGACATCGAAGCCGATGTCCGCAAAGGCAGTCGCAATGACCTTCTGCCCTCGGTCGTGCCCGTCCTGGCCCATCTTGGCCAGGAGGATGCGAGGTCGCCGCCCATCGAGCTCCGCAAATCGGTCTGTCAGAGCACGTGCTTGCGCGACGGCCTTATCCGCTGGCCCCACTTCGCCTCCGTAGACGCCGGTGATGGATTGTATGGTCGCCTGATGGCGCCCCCAAGTCTCTTCGAGAGCGTCGCTGATCTCTCCCACGGTTGCCCGCAGCCGCGCGGCCTTGACGGCCAACTCAAGCAGGTTGCCTTCACCGGAGCCCGCGGACGCCGTCAATGCGGCGAGGGCCGCCGCTACATCCGCGTCGGAGCGGTTTGCGCGCAGCTCTCGGAGTCGCGCGATCTGTGCATCGCGTACTGCGGAGTTGTCGACTTGAAGAATTGGGATGTCCTCCGGCTCATCGAGCGGATATCGGTTGATCCCGTAGATCGGTTGGCGGCCGGAGTCGATCCGCGCTTGGGTCCGCGCTGAGGCTTCCTCGATGCGGAGTTTCGGCAACCCTTGCTCGATGGCCGCGGCCATCCCTCCCATCGACTCGACTTCTTCAATGTGAGCCCACGCCTTGTCGGCTAGGTCCTGCGTGAGGCGCTCGATGTAGTGGCTGCCTCCCCACGGGTCTGCCGTTCGGCAAGAACCGCTCTCGAGCTGCTGCACGAGTTGGGTGTTTCGTGCGATGCGAGCGGAGAAGTCCGTTGGCAGCGCGAGCGCTTCGTCGAGGGAGTTCGTGTGGAGAGACTGCGTGTGGCCATGTACGGCCGCCATCGCTTCGATATTCGTGCGAATGACGTTGTTGTAGACGTCCTGCGCCGTCAGGCTCCAGCCGGAGGTCTGGCAGTGCGTACGAAGGCTCTGGCTCTTTGGGTTCTTGGGGTTGAATTGCCCGACGATCTTGGACCAGAGAAGCCGTCCGGCGCGCAGCTTCGCCACCTCCATGAAGTAGTTCATACCGACCGCCCAAAAGAAGCTGAGTCGGGGCGCGAACGCGTCGACTTCCAAGCCTGAGGCCACGCCGGTACGAAGGTACTCGAGCCCGTCTGCTAGCGTGTACGCAAGCTCGAGATCGGCCGTCGCACCGGCCTCCTGCATGTGGTAGCCCGAGATGGATATCGAGTTGAATCGCGGCATCTCTTTTGCCGTGTAGGCGAAGATGTCCGCGATGATGCGCATCGACGGTTTGGGCGGATAGATGTAGGTGTTTCGCACCATGAACTCTTTCAGAATGTCGTTCTGAATCGTTCCGGTGAGCGACTTTCTGTCGACCCCTTGTTCCTCAGCCGCCACGATGTACAGCGCCATGATCGGGAGCACCGCGCCGTTCATCGTCATCGAAACGCTCATCTCATCGAGCGGGATGCCGTCGAAGAGCAACTCCATGTCGCGGATAGAGTCGACGGCGACGCCGGCCATCCCAACGTCTCCGGCAACGCGTGGGTGGTCCGAGTCGTAGCCACGGTGGGTCGCCAGGTCGAAGGCGATAGACAGCCCTTTCTGACCAGCTGCGAGGTTTCGACGATAGAACGCGTTGCTTTTCTCGGCTGTCGAGAATCCGGCGTACTGTCGAATCGTCCAAGGGCGTATCGCATACATCGTCGTGTATGGACCGCGCACAAAGGGCGCGAGCCCCGGCAAGGAATCGAGGTGGGAGATGTTCTTCGTATCGGCGGCGGAGTAGTGGTGCCGCACCCCGATGCCTTCTGGCGTTGTCCACTCCGAATCGTCCTGAGACGGCGTCGATGGCGCATCGCCGAGTGTGGTCGTTGTGAAGTCTGGAAAGTGACTCATGAGGCCTCCACTGCGGAGCGAAGCGTCTGGAGCGCTTCCGGGATATCGATACCTACGTGTAGCCAGAGGGCGACCCCATCAACGGGGGGCGCGTTCTTCGGATGCCCCGCGACAGCGACTGTGGCGCCTCGTTCGCTGAGCATAGCGACCAGAGGAGCGAGATGTTCGGCGAAGTCCGAGTCGGCCAAACACAAAACGGCGAGCGTGTTGTGAAGCGCGGCGGGCACGGATTCGCCGTGCGATGCGTCTTCAGCTGCGCTGAGTTGGAAGCCGCCGGCTTGGAGCAGGTTTCGGGTCCACGACGCACGGGCAGAGACGGCCCCTTCGGCCGCTGCGAGCACCAACAAGGCAGGGTGATTATCCCCGGACCTAAGCTCCTCAAACGTCGCGGAGTCACGCCGGCGCGGAAGTGCGGACGCGCCGCGAGCACGCGTCCGGCCTTGCGCGGCGTGCACTGCCGCGAGAGACGCCCCGGCTGAATAGGCGGCGAACGCGTGTTCTCGGTCGGCTGGAGCGGCCCCAACTCTCGCTAGCGATTGCGCCAAGTCGCCGCTCGCGTGTTCTTGTCGTTTGGCGAGCGCGCGGTTGAGCGCGTCTCTCTTCGGCGCGACGTCCGCGACAACGGCGTCTGCGGGCGGGAACGCCGAGACCCCAACCAGTGCAGACTTCGCCGTACGTAAGTCGCGGTCGCGTTGCGCCCAGCTCGAATCGACGCGCTCCCCCAGCCAGTTGTCATGGACGCAGGCATGCAGACCACCGCGTCGTTCCATCTCTTGCATCGTCGCCCATCCTCGGGTGGCCAGTTCTTGCGTGAGATGTTCGATTGTCCACGACCCAGCGCCCGGGTCACGCACAACATGCGCGTTTGTCTCATCTCGCAAGATGAGCTGAGCGTTTCGCGCCACGCGGCGTGCGAGGCGAGAGTGGCCCGCAGACGCGGCGTCATGGGGAAGCGTCGTGATCACGTCCGCTCCGCCAGCGACCGCTGCGAGCGCTTGGGTTGAGCCTCGCAGCATGTTCACCGGCTCATCTAGTCGAGCGAGGCTACGTTCGCTGCCCGTCGCATGGATAATCAGCGATCCGGCCTGGCCTCCACACGTCGTGACCACGCGGTCGAGGATCCATCGCGCGGCCCTGATTTTAGCGATCTCGAGGAACATGTCGGTACTGACGGCGACGCGACAGATGATCTGCTGAGCGGCCTGCTCTGCCGGGATGCCTCGGCTCTGAAGCTCGCGCAGTGTCGTCACCAGTGAAGCGGCCAGGACTCCGAGCTCTAGAGACGCATCCGCTCCGGATTCGTGCGCATGCGCAGAGGATACAGCCAGAGCTCTTACTCCTGGCGCGCTCGCGGCGCAGTCGGCCGCCAGCGCCGCCGCGTCGTCCCAGAGAGTCGATACAGAAGCGGGGAGTTCTCCATCAAGAAGCATCGCCTCGGATACGTCATGGAGAAGGCCGCCGCGCAGTTCGTGGAGCGGTACTCGTGCTCGCGAGGCGACGGAGCGCCAAAGTCCCCAGGCTCCGAGACCGTTTGCGCCAGCGTCCAGGTACACCGTTGCCGAGGACAGCGAGATGTCGCCGAGCGCGCGGGCGAGCTCGTACGCGGTCGCGATCGCGGCGCCATGACTGCCGGCGAGCGTGGGCTCGCTGCTCGCCAGTCTCGCCGCGTCGTCGAGTCGCAGGTGAACGCCATCACATCCTTGCGCGACGTCCTCCGCAATGTGTTGACGACAGGTCTCTACGTCCGGCGCGTTGACGCGCTGTACGACGGACCACTGCTCGGAGGAGCGACTCAAGTGCGCGTCAAGCGCTGTATCCGCCGCGGTGTAGAGCGGCGCGACGCTGAAACCTTCCCTCAGCTTGGACAGCAGGACGCGGTCGAAGTCACGACCCTTTAGGTCGCGCGTGACTGCGGCGTCCCAATCAGCGCGAGAGGGCATCTCGTTGCGGTCAGCAAAATCGGTCATGTGGGCAGACTGAGAGGGAGGGCGGCCACACAGACGCTCGAAGCGAAGCGTTGGCCTTGTGATGCGGAGTGAGACAAGTGTCGAAGCGCTGAGAGGTCAAGGCATGCCGCAGCGAGGTGTGTTGGCAACGTGGCACTGAGCGCACATGTCGGGCGATTGCCGCTGCAGATTGGCGCAGCGGGACCAAAAGTCGCCACCATGTGGTGAGATGTCGGCGTGGCACGTCGTGCAGCTTTGGTCGTTGTGACAGGAGACGCAGCTGACAAGATCCCGACGCGCAGCGTCCCCATGATGGGACGGGTCACCAGGAAGGCTCCAGCCCGGTGGGTGGGCATCCACTCCGGGCGCGAGGAACGCTGAGTCGACATCGACAGCCGAAGTCGTGTGACAGTCTCGACAGAACTGAGACACGCTGTGGCAGCTTGCACACGAGGCAGCGTCTCGGCTGGCCTCCGCCGCGTGCAGCAACGCGTAGCCCGCCCCATGAAACGCGCTCGGAACGCTCTGTCCCGCATGGCAAGTGGCACACTCTGACTCTGAGTGGCAGCTGGTGCAGTCCTGCTCCGACACATGCATGCCGTGTTCGGCCCACCACGTCTGGTCGTGGCTCTCTGGGGTCTCGCGCGGGTCTTGCCACGCGGGCGCCGACCGGAAGAGCCCCCAATCCACCGGCGGAGGTTGCGCCACTGGTGCCGACTGCGCGTACCCATCGATCATGCTGCTCGCGTTGAGGACCACGATGACCGCCGCGATGAGGCAATGGACGATCGCGGCGACCCTGCGTTCTCTGAGCAGTGCCCGGAGAGACGAAACGTTCACCATCGTGCGCTCGGTAGCTGGAGGTCTGCGGCGACGAAGAGCTGCCAGCCCACTCCGTCTCGCGTGTCACTTGTGATCGCCGAGCTTGCCGCCAGCGTCGTTCGCTGGTCGGGGGCGAAGATCGCGGTCAGTTGACTCACGCTGCCGAGCGCTCGTGCGCGTCGGCTGGAGCGTTCGCTGGCGGTGGCGCGTATGACTTGGGTCGCGTGCAGTGTCACTCTACGGGTGCACTCATAGCTCAATCGGCCTCGTCCCACACCCCAGCGCACGCCAGCACCTGCGTCCGCGCTGGCGCTGAGCCCGGCGCTCAATCGCGTCGCTAAGACCCTAGACCACGACATAGAACCGCCCGCAGACTCAGCGCCGGGCCGCGCCCAGCTGCGCAGGTATCGGCGCATAAGGTGGACGGAGATGGTCAGTTGGCTGGTTCCGAGTTGGTGGGTCATGGACGCTCTTAGACGAGCGGTCGCGCTGATTGGGAAGACCATCCAGGTGCTGCTCGGTTCGAAGAGGGGCCTCATCGCGCGAGCGTCGATCGTGAAAGATGTACGGTCTCCGCGTCGGCGCAGTCCCAGTTCCACGGACGAGACCCCTGCGATGCTGGTGTCTCCAGTTGCGCCCACCCAGAGACGGAGGCGCGTGACCGGCGTGGCCCATGCGTCAACGCCCAGCCTCGAGCCCGACGCGCGGGCGCCACGCCAGCGCTGCTGGATAGCGGTCGAGAGGCCCCCGCGCCTGCCTCGCCAGCCCAACTCCGCTTCGGCTAACGCGGCTGCGGGTACCCCCGAACTGGTGTGTTCGAGCGGGTCTCCCAAGGGCGTGTAATCCCAGCGGTCGAGTCGCCAGCGGCTGGGTTGGTTGCGAACGCCGGCCGTGAGTCGGGCGTGGAGTCCTTGGCTCTCTCGCCAGGCGATAGAGATGCCGTCGACACGCGCGAACCCGAGTATGCCCCACGTGTCTTGGCGCCCGACGCGAAGCGTGAGTGATCGCCACTGGAGGTCGACCCACGCGTGTTGAAGTGCCGGTTCGAGTTGTCTGACCCCTTCCTCAGCGCCGGGTGGGACGTCTCCGGCGTCGAACCAGTAGTCAAAGGTCGCGTGGGCACGCACGTCGATCGGTCCGCGGCTCCGTGCGGTGAGTGTCAGCCGCTCCGCGAGCGCTCGACGGCTCAGCGTGGCGCCATTGGCGGCTCTGCGCATCTGCGCATCGACTGTCGTCGTCGAGCGAACAAAAAATACTGGCGTGGCGCTGCGGTCCACGCTTTGAGCGCTCAGGGAGTCCGGCAGCCAGAGCGCGAGCGCGAGGTAACAGAGCGCAGCGTAAACGACGACCGCCACAGGGCGGGCGTGCCGCCTATTTGGGGTGAGGGACAGCGGAAGCAATGGCGAAGAGTAGGGACGCGGTGCAGCGAGACATGCAGCGTAGCGCGCCTCGCGAACGATCGAAACGGTCGCGGTCAGTCAAGGGGCCTGATGAGTAGCCTGTCGCCAGGGGTGCTTTGCTGCGTCGCGTCTCGCTCCGCGAGGTTGCGACCTGCCCCCACATGAGGGATAACGTCCGAGCGCGTGTGCACGAGGCCCAGGCGCAACGGTTGCGCCTAGAACGTGGCATGGTGCGCAAAAAAGTCATGGAGCGAGGTGATGCACGAGTGAACGATGGCTAATGCCGTCGAATTTTCGCCATGTGGCGGGGACTTTGCTCTATTGGCATTATCGTTGCTTTGCTTATCGGTTGAACGCGTATTCGCCACTGCTGTGGCTGTTGGAGAGACAATGCTCTTACGATTCAAACACCATAGGATGAGAGGCTTCACGCTTGTGGAGTTGATGATCGTGGTCACGATTATCGGACTCTTAACCGTCGCCGGTGGCCTCTATTTCGGTGCCACGCGGGAGCGCCGCAGTGTCGATTCGGCGACTCAGTCGGCGGCTACGCTGATGATGGAGCTTCGGAACCGCGCGATGTCTAATGGGCAGCCTGTGATTTTCAGGTTGGCCGCTTCGCGGGTCGGTGATGGCAGCGGCGAAGGGAGCATTACGTGGTCGGATGCCACGGACGGGACCTGTACGGACATCAACGCCGTCCAATTGGGGCAACAGATGTTGTCTGCGACGGATGATGTGCGCGGCTACTCTACCGCCACGATCGCTCGAATCTCGCCGGCGAGCTCCGGGACGACGGACCTCTGCTTCACCACATCGGGTCGTCTCGTCAGCGCGGTGGGGTCACGACCAGTTGGCGCGGTGGGTGCGTCGCCATTCGGCGGGCGCACCTTCGTGGAGTTCGTCGCGACGCAGTGTGAGGGCTCCACGTGTGTGCAACGCCCGATGCGGAGAACGCTCGCGCTCGAGTTCAACGGCATGACCCAAGTGCTTGCCAACGACTTTGACCTGGGGACGCTGTGAAAATCCCAACCCGCTCGCCGAAGTCCAACGCCGGCTTCACGATTTTAGAGGTTCTCATCGCCGTGCTGGTGCTAGCCGTCGGTATCATCGGCGTGTTCGGCATGCAGGTGACGTCGACGATCAGTAACCAGCGTGCGTACGAGCGCCGCGTGGCGACCGAGCTCGCCGAGTCGGTGCTTGAACGGCTCAAGCGCGATTCTATCGAGTGGACACTCACGAGCTATCCAGCCTCCGGGACGTGGCTTGTCGATGGCGCGGCGAACATGGCTCCGGCGCCCTTCGAGGGAAGCGGAGCTGGGCCGGATGTCTCAGCGGCTCGTGAGGCCGCGTGGACGTATCGGACGAGTCCCGGCGCCGTGCCGATGTTCAATGACATGGGGCTCCCGAGCGGAGGCACGAGCGTGGCGGAGACGAAGAACCAACGGTTCTGCGTCTCCTACCGCTTAACCCCTCTGATCGACGGCCGAGTCCTTCGCGCAGAGGTCCGCATCACCTATGCGAAGAATGGCGACGGCGCCGTCGCGCTTGGCGGGAATTGCCGTGCGTTAGAGCAACGGACGATCACCGTCGACCGTGGGCTACTCTTTGATGAGGTCGTGGTGACCGGATTGATTCGCCAGAACGCGCTGCAATCGGCGGCCGAGCTTCCAACGGCCCTATGATGACTCTTCCCCCTCTCCCAATGCGACGCGCGTTCACGATCATCGAGTTGATGGTTGCGGTTCTGCTTTCGTCTATTGTCGTGCTCGGCACCTTCGGGCTGCTGAACGTGAGCTCCCGCACCTTTCAAACGCAAACGGAGGCCGCACAGACGGTCGACCAGCTGAATTTTGCGATGGAGCAGGTGGAACTCGACCTCCGCCGGGCGGGCTTCTTGACGGTGCCGAACGCGCACCTGCCCTCAGAGGATTACGCGTGGTACCAAACCGTCTGCGCGCCGCCGAGTTGGATGTCAGCCGACGGCGTAGGCGGCGTGGGCCACGGAATCTTCTTCGACGAGATAGCCGCGTCGGGCGTGGACGCATTCTACCGTCCCCGCCCGACCGACCAAGTGTGGACTGACGCTCTTCCTGACCGCATCGTGATGCTCGGCGCCTTCCGCGCAACCCGACGATTCCGTCCGACCGCGATGGCAGCGGGTAGTCAGTCGATCACGATCTCCCACACGCCCGAAGAGAGCGCGCGCATTGACGACATCTTTGGGGGCTCGATCGTCGCAGTGACCAGCCCCCAGGGCGGCACCCAGTTTCTGACCGTGAGCGAGGTCACGGTGGGCACAACGTCCAGCGTCATTACGACGGCTCAGAGCATCCAAGCGGACCCGAGCAACGGCGTGAACGAAGCATGCAAGTTCACGGGCTTTGGTACGCAAATGTTCGAGGTCACGCCGCTGCAATTCGTGCGCTATTCCGTGCAAAATGACCCCAACGACCGCGCCTCTACTGTGCTTGTGCGCGAGGAATTGGGCTCCGGCTATTCGGACTTGCCGACGCCTAGTCGCTACGTCGTGGCGCGGAACATTGTGGACTTCCAGCTCTGGTTCGACGGCGTGCCGGCGCTTGGTGCGAGCAACGTCATGTTACGAGATGGAAACCCGTTGGATGCGGACGGCGCGATACAAAATGCCACCCTCGCGGGAACCAACGCGTCGACGCCAGAAGATCTCCGATACGCCTACGTGCAAATGTCCGGGCGACTCTCCGGGGAAGTGGCGCGGAACGTGACCGAAGGGGCCGGCGAGCTCCGGCAGTTCATGGAACTGCGCGAGTGGGACGGTGTAAACTACGCCTACAACGGACGCTTTACGCGCCTGTACACGATGCGTTCGGAGGTCGAGTTGACTAACTTCACACTGGCGTCGCTGCGATGAGAGCTTCACAGAGAAAAACAATTGTCGCGCGTGCGGAGCGCGGATCGGCTCTGATCATCACGATGTTGGTGATTCTGGCCGTCACTGGGCTTGGTGCTGTCGCGTTTACGAGCGCGATCCGTGCGGCCAGCCAGGCCCGCAATTTCGAAGCACAGAAGCAGGCGACTTTTGTCGCGGAGGTCGCGCTCGGAACGAGCGTCGAGTTCTTAGAGTGCAATCTGCGCTTCCTGCAGAACTTGGAACGCTACCCTTATCCCCTGGAGTCCGGTGATCCGGTGGGGTGTGACTTCACGGAGGGCAGCGTCTTCGGAGCGACTCCGTTTGGCCGCAACTCGCGACTCACACCCTTCTACCGCGTGAGCTTTGCGCAGCCCGTGCCCGCGCGACGAGCGCCGGAGTACGATGAGAGCTACTGCTATGTTCGCGTCGACATGCAGGGTTCAGCGGGCCTGACTGATGAAGAGCGCGAAGGGGTCAACGTCGCGACAACGAACAACCGTGCCTCTGGCTCGGAGATTCGCCGCGAGTTCGTTGGCTTCTTCTACGCCGGCCCTGTGCAATGCCCAAGCGCAGCCAATTGACCACGGATTGAGCATGAGCCGAAGCCGACAAATTTTAATCGTTCTCGCTAGTCTGGCTGTGAGCCTTTGGGCTGGTGCCGCAGTTGCGCAGCCGATCGAGGCAGGCGTCAATGCGACGCCAACAGTCCTCATCCTGTTCGACTCGAGCGGAAGCATGGAGTGGCGTGATGATGGCGCCGATGACAGCTACCCCACCTGCGTGGGTGACGGGGTCACTGCTGGAGCGCTCGGAGAAGGACTCTCCCGCATGCACTCGGCCATCCAGGTACTGACCGGCGAAATCCCCAATCAGTATTGCTCGACCGAGCTCCGCGATCAGGACGTGAATCGCATCGACCAGGTTGACCTGACGCGGCCGCAAGGCATTCGTCACTCGAGGTTGTGCGCCCTGAACGGCGCCACGTCCGACGAGTCGGTGGACTGCATGCCGGACACCGCAAGTGGTGCATCCGCTTCGCTGAATCAGGTCAACAACGGCCTCATCGACGAGTTTGGATCGGTCATTCGCTTCGGCTTCATGTCCTTCGACAGCTTCGAGGAGCCAGGGGAGTGCGCCGCGGGGATGTACTCGTATGGACCATCGGAATACATGGCGGGGCAGCCCGCGGACCCGCTCGTTCCCATTCCTGGGACGGTGGTTGACTGCAATGGTTCCGAGCCCGGAGTGACTTGCTGGAATCTTGGTGCTCGCCGACCTAGCGATGCAACCTTGAACCCGGCCTGTGGTGGTGACGTGGAACAAGGGCTCAGCGTGGCACCGCTTGACCCAAGCAATACCCTGAGCACCGCTCAGATTCATGCGCAGGTCGAAGACCAGATCAACAGGACGGTCCCCTACTGGAGCACCCCTCTGGGAGCCATGCTCGCCGACGCGTTGGTGATGTACACCGATTTAGGTTCGGACCGCTTCTACAACGGCAGGGACGCCGACGGCGCTGACTACTCCCGTGGTTACACAGACCCCTATGGCGAATGTCGACGTCAGTACGTGCTGCTGATTACCGACGGTATCCCCTCGTTCGACGCGTGCGTTCGCACGGGGACAACCCCTTCGGCTGATCCGTGGGATCCGGGTTGCGAGAACTATCCCTACTCAGATGCGGAATTTTACGCGGGTGAGCTCGCGGCTGCCGAAGTGCCGGTTTACGTCGTCGGCTTCAACATCCCAGACGCCGCCGCGCAGGCGAGGCTTGATGCGATCG
Organism: Bradymonadia bacterium; assembly: GCA_047610025.1. GTDB lineage: Bacteria > Myxococcota_A > Bradymonadia > REDH01 > REDH01 > JBLFZA01. Next base: position 11,984 of record JBLFZA010000025.1, read on the forward strand.
CGGTCGCCGGCGGTACGGAAGAAGCGCGCTTCGCCGGTAGCGGCCTCTCTCTTGTCTTCGAGCTGGGCGACATTTTGTCTCAAATCGCGTCGGGGACGCCGAGTCGCACGCCTCCCGCGAACACGACGCGCGTCGCAACGGGGCAGCAAGGCGAGTACCAATTCGTCTCGAATTTCGCGATTAACGCAGGCTCTCCTTACTGGACCGGCGATATCCGTCGCGTCTCCCGAGAGTGCTCCTCCGGCACGTTGGGTGCGACATTGGAGAACTCCGTGCTCGATACGCTACCCTCTGGAGGCGACGGGCTCGATGGCTTGTCCGTGGCGGATATCGATTCCGCCGACATCTTCACGGCGATGCCGCATATCCACAGCTGCTCGCGGGTGCTAGCGGGTGACGAGCGAGGAAGCTTGTTCGGAACTGGCGTGCCCGCGTCGCCGAACCCGCTGACGGAAGCGTACGGCGTGTCGGATGCCGAGATCGCAGCGGCATGCCAAGATGGAGACTACCCTGGAGCAACCGCTCTCGTGGCAGACCCTTGTCGGCTCTTACAAGACGGCGACGTCGGGCTGGGTGTGAATGTGTCAGCCGGCACTGGATTCGTCGGCCAATGCTTGGTCGAGTTGGACGCCGGCGACGCGAACCTGGCGCCCCTCGTGGGTGCGCCGGACACGGTAATCTCCGCCATGTTTATCAACTGGCTTCGCGGGTACACGCTCGCAGACCTTCGGAACGCTGGCTTCCTCGCCGAGCTTGATGCGCTCCTGCCCACGGCGGAGTTCCGGTGGGATCCCTTGCTCGGCGCGTACGCGAATGACCGGCAGCACCGGCTCGGCGCGATTGTTCACTCCGCACCGGCTGTGCTTGGGGTTCCGGACGATTCGCTGGAGATTACAGACGGGTACGATGCGTTCGTTACGGATGTTGAAGACCGTGACTCGCACGTGTTTGTTGGGACGACGGATGGCCTGATGCACGCGTTTAACGCGGATACGCTGGAGCGCGTTTGGTCGTTCCTCCCCCCTTCGCTGTCGCACAGAATTGGCGACACGATGCAGTCGCAAGTGACGCTCCTGGACGGCCCTCCTGTCGTCGAAGACGTGCGCACCATGCGTCTCGCCGGTACGACGGAGCGTTGGGCGAGCGTCCTCCTCTTCGGCTATCGGACAGGCGGGCGTGGCTACACCGCAATGGATGTCTCGGACCCTACGCAGCCGAGATTCCTGTGGGAGTTGGATGCTGAGCTCGATCCCCAACTCGGCCAGACCTACGGTCGGCCCGCGATGGGCACTGTGTTCTTGGGGCCAGGAAGCTGTCCAACGGTGTCGGCCTCCTGCGAGCGCGGTGTGGCCGTGCTCGGCGGTGGTCTCGCAGAGGACGGGTTCGATTCAACATCGAACGTCGGCCGGCTTGTCTATGTGAGTGACATTGAGACGGGTGAAGTGCTTCGTCGCTTCTCGCACATGTATGACGAGACCGGCACGCGCGTACCTTTCCCGGCGGCGATCGCTGGCGACATCTCTCTCTTTGACTCGTTTGCCGGGGGTATTGTCACCCGCGCGTTCTTTGGTGACGCTCAGGGTCGACTCTACCGTTTGGACCTCTCGCAACCCGACCCTGACGATTGGCGCGTCGACCTCTTCTTCGACTCTTCCGATGTGACGACCAACGGTGGCGCTATCTTGTTCGAGCCGACCATCGCTCTGCGCCGTTCGGACAGCCGCGCCGTAGTGGTCTTCGGCACCGGTAACCTCGATGATCTCGACGCGGCGGACGGCCGCCAGAACTTCGTCGCCAGCGTGGTTGAGGAGCCGGTCTTTGAGTCGGACGGAACCTTCTTACGCATGGGTGGAGAGCTCTTGTGGGCGTTGGAGTTGGAAGCGAACGAGCGGGTGACCGCGCGGCCGCGAATCTTCAACAGGCGGGCGACGTGGGCCACCTTCGTGCCCAATACCAACCTCTGTGAGATCGGTGGCGCTCGGCTTTACCAGTTCGATTACATTGGTGATGTGGATAACAATCCCCCACCGATCGTTGGCCCGGTGACGACTAGCGGCTTTGTCAGCTACCTGCAGACGGTGCCAGGCGGCTCGGAGGATCCAAGTGTGAATCCGTACGTCGCCTTCCAAGACAGCACGTACGGCTTCATCCCTCCGCAGTCGATCATCTACTCGCTTGAGTTCGTCGAGACGCTGACCTGCTTCAGTGAGTCTGACTTGGCGTCGCCGCGTGGAAACTCGGGAAGCGTGGATAGCATCGTCTCCGAACAGGAAGGTGGAGAAACTGTGCTGCGGCTTGGAGTGTCGACCTATCTCGACTCAAGCGTGTCGGCGACGCCTGGCGCAGCTTCGACCATCGTCGAGTTAAATCAGGGGCGCGTGCCGTACAGCATTTATCCAACGTCGTGGAGCGTGATCCTCGAATGATCCGATTGCGGCACACCATTGCGTGGGCGTTCGGAGTTTGGGCGGGACTCAGCGTCGCGTGCACCGGCAGCGAGTCGGCGCCCGCCGTTTCTCCGGAGCTTGCTCCTGAAGTGGCACCCGTGGCTGCTCCGGTCGCGCCTGAGCGAGAGCAGAAAGAGCTGTTCGGCATTTTGTTGCCGGCCTCGGCGGTCGAACGAGAGGTGACGGCAGACGTCGGGTCCTACTCGACGAATGAGCCGCTCGGCACGGTTCGTAACCACTTTCGCGCGCTCGATATCTCGTTCCGAGAGACGCACTACCCTGGCGGCACTGCGTTTCTCGCGCTCGATGGCACAAATCGCGAGATTCTGGTTCGTCGGAGGAGCGCGCGCGGAGGAGTGTCTATCGACATTCTGCGCGAGGGCCAGGACACGGTTGAAGCGCTCCAGGCAGCGGTCTTAGCAGGGCAGCCAGCGAACGAAGGAGATGACCCGGCAAACGAAGTGCGTGTGCTGAACGCCGGATTCGGCGACGTCCCGCGGAGCACAAGCCGCGGGGCTACCGGGTTGGAGCCTCAAGAGCCTGCCGAGGAGAGAAGGGCGCCAGAAGTTCGAGTCGTGACGGAGACAAGCGTGCCAGACCCCATTCCAGCCGCCAATCAGCCAAGGGTTGAGCGACGGGTGCAAGCGGTCGAGCGACTCAACCGAGGCACTAGCCGCAATCCAAACGTCGAGCGCCCACTGAATTTCCCGACCGTGAACTATGAGGCGCCGCGTAATCCAAACGCGTACTTTTGAGTGAGCCCGTTTCGGGCATCGTGTCTTTGCGCCAAGATTCGTAGACCACTAGAACCAGCGAGTAGCCCGTGACACCGCGAGCTCAGGTTCTCTGTTGCGCTCTCCCGCTTGCGAAACTCTGCGATGATGACCTCACTTTGGCTCGCTACCCTGGCGGCGCTCGCGCCTGTCGGCCCGGCCGGCGCTCAGGCCGCACAGGCGGACGTGCACGACGAGCGGCAGAGTGACATCCAGGGCGAGCAGCACTGCGAAGTCGAGGCAACCGTTCTTGGGTGGGCCGACTACGACACGGTCCAGGGTATCGAGAGGGTGTCTCTGCTGCTCGACGGTGTGCAAGCGCGCGGATGCTCAGAGCACCCCTCAGTTGTCTTAGTCGCCGGAATGACCGGCACGCTGCAGCTGGCACTCGCGCCAGCGATTGAGCTGGGCGTGCGCTATCGATTCCCGCTGTTTCGTTCCAGCAGAGAGGCCGTCTATATCGTGCGATTGGGGGAGCCTCTGAGCGAATTGATCGGGGGCGTGACGGGCGAGTTGCCGCTCTCCGGTAACAACGTCCCCGCGTGCCGCCGCGATCAGAGCGCGCGGTGGGCCGGTGAGAACGTCGTCGTCGAAATGGAGCCGCGTGGCAGAGAGGGCATCTCGGTCGAGGAGCTGCGTGTCGCCCTTGAAGACGCGGCGCGAACTTGGCGGGCTCCCGTGTGCTCTTCTGCGAACTTTGAGGTCGCGCTCGGGTCCGAGACAGCGGACTGGGCGTTACGCGCCGACGGCCGATCAACCTTCGCGTTCATTGATGAAGAGTCCTCCTTGTTTGGTGAGCTCGGCCTCGCGGATGGGCTGGGTTTCACGTGCTGGGTGTGCGACGAGGACGGCTACATTTTGGAAGCTGACGTTCGCTTGGAGGGGCGGCGCACGCTGTGGTCGACGGGGTGCACTGCCGAGGCCTTTGATGTTCGCGGAACGGCGCTCCACGAGTTCGGGCACGTGCTCGGAATCGGACACGCTCCGGAGGCGGACGCGGCGATGTTCGGCTTTACGAGCCCGCGGCGGCTACTGTCGCGACGCGGGCTCTCCCGCTGGGATGCCGATGGTGTCTGCGACCGCTATCCCTGTGGCACAGAAGACTGTGGGGAAGCGACGACCGTGGACGTCGGATGCCCCATCGGTGAGGGGCTATGCGCGGCGTGCGGAGAGGGCACGGAGTGCGGCGCAGAGACCGATTTGTGCCTGAACTCGTCCGACGGAGGGCGTTGCGGTCGAGAGTGTTCGCCGAGCTTTCCGTGCCCAGAGGGCTACGGGTGTGTCTCGGTAGACGGCGCGTCATCACAGTGCGTTTTTTCTGCGGATTCGTGTCCGGACCAGGCGTGGGTGGGCGCGCTTTGCGCGAGCGACGACGAGTGCGGCCGAGACGGAGACGAGTGCCTTTCGAGCGGGGTCTGCGGGGCCAGCTGCGCGGACGGCGGCTCATGTCGCGATGGAGCGGAGTGCGTGGTTGATTTCGACCCTGATGGCATCGTTTCAGGTGCTCAATGCATCGGCGATGCCTTGCCCTTGCCCCCTCGTGGTGACAAGGGGTGTGGGTGTAACGCCGTGGCTCCGCGTCCGGTTTTCTGGTTTGTAGGTCTCTTGATTTGGATTCGGCGACGATGTCGATAGCGGTCTCTCGGTGCTTTCTCTTCGCGCTCGTCTTCGCGCTGTCGATTTCGTCTGCGAACGCGCAGCAGTTGGAGCTTAGCCGGTCGGATCGACTGGCGATGCTCTACACGCCGCAGTTGCCATTCGCGCCAAGCGGCGAGCCTCTGATCAAGGTTGGGCTGGCCGATGGTCTTAGCGATGCGACGTTCTCGTCGTCAGAGCGCTTCGACATCATGCCCCTGGGCGTTGGGGGGAGCGTGATCGAGGTTCCGGGGGACAGAGAGCTCACAATCACGCTCAGCGATAGCGAGCCGGGCACCTACGAGTATGGCGTCGTGGTGGCCGAACTCACCCCTGCGCAGCGTGGCGAGGTGCGCGCGACACAAGCGACGTGGGAGGCTCGGGATTACCCGACGAGAATCGCGCAAGTGGGGGCTATCTTCGCCGCCGCGGGGCAGCGCTTCGATACTCGGAAGACGCTCATATTGGTGGGCCAAAGCTCCTCGCGAGACGAAGTGCTGACCCTCGCTCGTGACATCGACCAACGCTTCGCGATGGAGACGCGATTGCACTCGGAGCTCGACGACTACCCCGGCGGCACGTTGACGGTGACCGGGCTACCCGGTGGCGTCACGATTCGACACCGCGACCTGATTTGGGTGCGAGGGGGCCCGGACACTGTGTTCTCCTTGGAGAACGTGCCGCACGACCGAGGGACTCGCTATGAAGGCACGGAGGACCGCGAATATGTGGGCGCGCTGGTTTTCAGTGTCGACCGCAATGGAGCGCTCTCGGTTGTAAACGAAGTTGAGCTTGAGCGTCTCGTGCAGGGAATTGTGCCGGCGGAGGTCTACGCGAGCGCTCCTGCTGCGGCGCTGCAAGCGCAGGCCATCGCCGCCCGAAGCGAAGTGCTGAGTGACCTCGGCGTGCGGCACCTCGCGGAGCCGTACATGACCTGTTCGGACCAAATGTGTCAGGTCTACCGGGGTATCGGACATGAAGATGGTCGAACCACCGCGGCCGTTCAGGCGACGCGCGGAATGATTGTCGCCGAGGGGGACCAAGTGATTCACGCCAACTTCTCCGCGAACAACGGTGGCTTTCGAGGGGACAACGAGGTGACATGGGGCGAGCAGCCACGGGAATACCTCAGCGCGGTGGTCGACACCCCCGAGCCCAACGCCAGTTATGATGCGGGACTCTTCACCGACGCGGACGTGAGCGCGTTCCTCAGCTCGCCTCCCGATGTCCTGGCGGACATTGAGCGCTACGGCGGCGGTCGTTTTCGATGGACGACGGAGATGACGGGCGAAGAACTCAGCCTTGCCGTCGAGCGACGGCATCCCGGCTTGGGGCCAATCTTGTCGTTAGAAGTGCTCGAGCGTGGTCGCAGTGGGCGCGCGAGCCGGATGCGAATTGAAGGCGTCAACGGCCAGATCGTGGTCGAACGCGAGTTGAATATTCGGCGAGCGCTTGGCGGACTATACAGTGCCATGTTCGTGGTGCATGCCGAGCACGCGGCGGACGGAATCATCGCGCGGCTCTTGCTGACAGGCGGTGGGTTCGGTCATGGTGTTGGGATGTGCCAGACGGGAGCGATCGGCGCCGCGGACCGAGGGTGGGATGCGCGCCGCATCATTGAGCACTACTACCCCGGCACCGAGATCCGCTCGCTGTACCCATGAATCGAGTTCGCTCCTTGTTGCGCGCCCCGCTTATTGTCGTCGTTCTCGTCGTTCTCGTCGCCGCGCTTCCATGGCGTACAAGCATCGCGCACGCCCAAAGTGTCGGCTTGCCTGAGCTCGAGGGGGCCGAGTCGTTAACCGAGGCGGAAGTACTGGAGCGGCTGCTCGTGCAGAGCCCGGACGTCCGTCGTGCTCGGCTCGCGTTGCGCGAAGCGGCGGTCGACGTCCCAGCCGCACTCGGCGTGCTCGACCCACTGGTTGGAGCAGAGCTGCAGCTGCAACGAGTGGCGGTGCCTGTGGACCAAGGGTTGGGGTCCGGCCTCAGTGTGAATGAGCGATACGGGCTCACGGGGACCTACTCACAGCTCTTCTCGCCGGGCACCCGGCTGTCCGCCTCCCTCTCCTCTGCGGTGACGCGCAGCCAGTTCCCGTTCCGCTCTTCGTTGAGTTCGGTCACGATTCTTCAACTGCTGAGCCAAGGGCTGACGCCCGACCAGATCCTCGCGGAGTTGAGCCGCCAATCTGAGAGCCAGAACACAGAGCTGATCATCGATGGGCCGAACTTCGAGAGTGTGATCTCGCTGCAACTCACGCAACCCTTCATGCGCGGGTTCGGAGAGCGCGTCACCCTGCAGCGTCGCAACATCGCGGCGCTGATACTCGACGTGAGGGAGCGCGAGATCGTTCAGGTCGCCAGCACTCAGGCGCTGCAGTCCCTCACGGTGTACAGCGAGCTCCGCTACGCGCTGGCCGAGTACGAGGTGCAGACGCGGTCTTTGGAGCGCGGGCAGCGTCAGCTCGTCGCGGCGCAGGCCGAGGTGCTCGCCGGGCAGATTGCCCCGATCGACGTCGACTTGGTCCGCCAGCAGATTGCCGCCAACGTGGAAGCCGCGCTTGCGGCACATGGCGCTGTTGTGCGCCGCTCGCGGGAGCTGCATCAGCTGCTCGGAGATGGCACGGATGCTGGGCTGATAGCAGCCAGCGACGCGCTGCCGAGTGTTCGAGCCACCGAGTTTGCGCCGCAGTTCTGTGAGCAACTCGCGGCGTTGCACCCCGACGTGCTCGTCGCGCAGCTTCAGGTGGCGCTAGCGAGAGCGCAACAGCCGGAGACGGCGGACGCCTTGAGGCCTCAGCTAGACGGCAGCGTGGCGGTCTCTTCAACCGGCCTCGACGAAAACTATGGCACCAGCTGGGGAGACGCGCTGCGCTTTCGAGGGACAGCGATCACGGCAGGACTCTCGTTCTCGACGCCGCTCGGCAACCGCGCGGCGAGAGGGGCCGATGAACGCGCCGGCCTGGCCGTGGAGCGTGCGGAGTTCGAGGTCGCGCACCTCGGAATCACTCTTTGTTTTCAGGTGCGCGAGGTGACGGACAGCCTGGTGTTGCTCGCCGCGCGTGAGTCTGTAGCGCTCGACCGCGTTCGTCTCGCGGAGCGAGCGCTCGTCGCCGAAGAAGAGCGCTTTGCGAGGGGCCTCTCGACCGTGCAGCTGGGGTTGGATGCCTTGCAGCGCCTCGAGGAGGTCGAGGTCGGCCTGCTTCGGGTGAGGACTGACGGACAGATTGCACAGCACCGGCTCGACCACCTGCGTGGCCGGCTCGCAGCGCGACTCCAAGACCTCGTGGTGACTCCGTGAGCGATCTGCGCGGTGGGACGATCGCGCGCTTCAGTCTCGCGAGGCCCATCACCGTCGCGGTGCTGTTCCTGACCGTCGCCGTGCTCGGCGTGATTTCCTATCGCAACATCTCGCTGGAGCTGATCCCGTCTGGCTTTACGCCTCCGTTTCTCTTCGTGCAGGTGCCGACACTTCGGTCTTCGCCCGCAGACGTCGAAGAGCGCATCGCGATCCCCCTCGAAGAGATGCTGGACACCGTGCGCGGCGTGGAGCGCCTCGGCACTCGCATCCGCGGAAACTCTGTGTCCTTCATCATGGAGTTCGCGGATGGGACCGAGATGGACCTCGCGTACAATCAGGTGCGCGACCGTATTGACCGCGTTTTGCCGAGTCTCGGAGATGATATCGGGCAGTACTACGTCTGGAAGTACAATCCGTCCGATGATCCGGTCGTATGGTTCGCCGTCTCTTTTGATGAGACGGTCGAGAACCCGGGGTGGTTGGTGGATTCGCGCATCATCCCCGCGTTCGAACGTGTGCCTGGTGTCTCTCGCATGGAAGCCTTTGGCGTGCCGTCGCGGGTGGTGGCGATAGAAGTCGACGAGCGGCAGGTAGAGGCGGCCGGCATCTCCTTGTCGCAGCTCATCGAACGCCTGCAGCGGGACAACTTTGCCCTCGCAGCCGGGGTCGTTGAGGACGGAGGCAGCGCCTTCCCGCTGCGCATGGTTGCGCGCTACGACTCCATCGAGATGATCGAGTCACTGCCCGTAGGGAACGGGCTTCGGCTGTCTGACATCGCCAGTATCGAAGTTCAGGACCGCTCCGAGCGCGCGGTCTATCGGGTCGACGGGCAGAACAGTATCTTCCTTGCGGCGTACAAAGAGTCGACGGCCAACACGGTCGATGTGTGCCGCGCCGTGCGAGAGGTGGCCGAGCGGGAGCTCGCCGCAGATCCGGCAACTAGCGGGGCGAGTTTCGCCTTCTTCTTTGACCAAGGTGGGCTCATCGAGGACTCCCTCGGGAACCTGCAGGAGACGGCGGCCTACGGCGGGGTGTTCGCGATCATCATCCTCTTCTTCTTCCTGCGGCGGCTCGCGATGACACTCTTGGTCACGCTCGCGATCCCCTCGAGTCTGCTGATCACCATCGTCGTGATGTACTTCACTGGACGCACGCTCAACGTGTTAACCCTCACCGGTCTGATGCTGGCGGTGGGGATGGTCGTCGATAACGCGATTGTGGTTGTGGAGAGCATTCAAGGCAGACTTCTCGAAGGTGACCCTCCGCTCCGAGCCGCCTTGGTGGGTACGGCAGAGGTCTCCCTCGCCGTGCTTGTAGCGACGCTGACCACGGTCGTGGTGTTCGTTCCACTGATCCTGATGAGTGGCGGTGAGACGCTGTCGTTCTACTTGAGCAATATCGGCATGCCGGTTTGCGTCTCTCTGCTCGCGAGCCTTTTCGTCTCGTTGTTGTTGTTGCCTCTGACGACTTCTCGGTTGCTTCGCGCCGGGCGCCCGCCTCGTGTGAAGTCGGTTGAGTGGCTAGGGCGAGTGTATCGGAAGGCCTTGGGATGGATGTTGAACCACCGCTTTGAGGCCGTGCTGACCGGTGTGGTGTGCATGGCAAGCATCTCCATTCCTATGAGCCAAGTGTCCGAGACGGATCAGAGCGAGCCGAACATCAACGACTTCCGCATCTTGCTCGATCTGCCCGAGCAGTTGTCGTGGTCTGAACGCGTCGAGATGCTTCATGAGTTCGAAGAGTCCCTGCTCGATCGGCGGGAAGAGCTTGGTATCAAGCACCTCCTCGTTCGGATGGGGGGGGAATGGGGCCGTCCGCAGATACGTGCTTTCCTTGACGATCCCGAAGAGCGGGAGCTTGAGCGGGATGAGATCATCGAACGCGCCACCTCCGCGCTCCCTCGGCGGCCTGGGGTAGATTGGTCGCTGACCTGGGACCGAGGCGCTGGGACGTCAGGCGTAACGGTGCAGGTGGTCGGGCCGGACAGTGTGCGCCTCGCGGAGCTGTCCGAAGAGGTGACGCGCAGGTTGAGGCTGATTCCCGGAGTGACCTCCGTGCAGGCCGACTCGGCAGACGCCGGGCAGCAGGAGATTCAGTACACGATCGACCCGGAGCGCTCGCTGCGCATGGGGCTGTCGGCGTTCGTGGTGGGTGGTAGCATCGATTTCGCGCTTCGCGGGCGCCGGCTGCCGAGCTTTCACAACGGAGGCGAAGAGCTCCCGGTGACCATCGAAGGCAACGTGGAGGAACTCAACGAGATGGACGAGATTGAGCAGTTACCACTACCCAGCCCGGTAGATCGGGTGGTGCTTGGCGAAGTCTCGAGGTCCTCGATCGTCTCCGGGTACGCAGCGATCGATCGCGAGAATCGCCGCACCGTGTCGTCATTGACGATCACGACGAGTCGCGAAGACCTGGAGCGGCTTGGAGCCGACATCGACGCGGTGCTCGACGGCATGGACTGGCCGCGCGGTTACGGTGTGGAGCTTGGCGCTCGATTCGAGTCGGTCGACGAGGGGGCGCGTCAGCGGAGCTTCGCGTTGTTGCTCTCGATTGTGTGCGTGTTCCTATTGATGGGTGTGCTGTTCGAATCCGTGACGCTCCCATTCAGCATCCTGCTGTCCATCCCGTTCGCCTTCGTCGGCGTCTATTGGATGCTCTTCCTGACCGGGACCGCCTTCGACCTGATGGCGGGCGTTGGGCTCATCATCCTCGTTGGAATCGTGGTGAATAACGCGATCGTGCTGGTCGACCGCGTAAGCGAACTCCGTAAACAGGGCAATTCGCGCTCCGAGGCGATTCTGCTGGCTGGTGAGCAGCGATTGCGTCCAATTCTCATGACCGCGTTGACCACGATCTTCGGGCTCATCCCAATGGCGCTTGGGACGTCGTCGCTGGTAGGCATTCCCTACAGCCCTCTCGGTAGAGCTGTGATTGGGGGTCTGGTGGCGTCGACGCTACTGACGCTCTTCGTCGTGCCTCTCGTCTACACGCTTTTGGACGACGGCCAACGTCACATGCAGTTGCTCTGGGGAGCGACGAAGAAGCCCTAGCCGTCGGGACCGACGTCACTCGCCGCCGCGCCGCGTGTTCACTCGGGGACGAACGAGAACGACACGCTTGAGCGGGCTCCGTCGACCAAGAGCGTATCTGGCGTTTCGTAGCCTGAGAGCTCTGCGCTGAGCGCGATTGGTGCGTTCACCGTCAAGGGCACGGGTGTTCGCAGACCCGAGCGGCTGCCGTCGATGATGAGCTCCGCGCCTTGCGGGCGTGAGGTGACGAAAACGGTTAAGCCGCTTTCTAAGCCAGCGTTACCGTCCTGTGGCGGTCTCACCACCTGATAGACGCCGATTCCGGCAGCGGCGATGATGAGGAGCAGGACGAGGATAGGTCCCGCGCCGAGCCCGCCCCGTCGAAAGGCCTCTTCATCGAGGGCTTCTTCGGCTGCTTGTTGCAGGAAGTCATCGGACACGCGGTCGTCGTAGACCTCCGTCGCGACACTCTCGACAACTGGCGCACTGGCGACGGGCGTCACTTGGGCTTCCCGACGAGCGAGCTCGAACCGCTCCACAACGGGCGTTCTCCTTGTGACCTCGTCTTCGAGCAAGGCAGCGGCGATCGCGCTCTCCCGCATGGCCTGAAGCATACGCTCGCTCGGGCGAGCGTCGTTGGATGCCAGCCGGGGCTCGCGGCTGAGCGATGGGTGCGCGCCGGAGAGCATGCGGCGCACGTCAACGCTGTTGAGCTTCGGCAAATCCGGCGTGTGCATGAGCTCGGTCAGGGACGCACGCGGCCCCTTGAACGGCGCCTCTACTTCATGAATCAGGGAGGCCCCGTCGATGGGTTCAAACTCCTTGCGCTGCAGGGCACACCACTCGCGGCCGGGCAGCAGCCCATGGGTTGAGCCGGGGACGAGGCGACTGACATACGTTTTTAGCCGGTGGCGCCCAAACCCGGGCGCGTGGCTGCGCAGGAACTCTCCAAGTGCCGCCCGCATCTCGCCCGCATCTTTGAAACGATCTTCCGGGGTTGGAGAGAGCGCCTTGTCGACGATGTCTCCGAGCTCGATGGGAATCGCACGGTCGATGTCGCGAACCCGCGGGGCGAACCCTTGTGCGGCGGCGGACTCGAGGTCGTTCTCATGCTGATGCGCGTAGATGTGTCGGCCCGTGAGCTGCTGAAACGCGATCGCGCCCACGGAAAAAATGTCCGCGCGCTGGTCGAAGGCCTCTCCTCGCACGAGCTCTGGCGCCGCGAAGGGCATCCGCTGCTCGGGCTCGCGGTCGATGAGCCCGGCCTCCCGTGTCGCGCCGGGGACAACGAAGTCGATGAGCTTCACGAGGCCAGTCTTCGACAGCACGACGCGGCCGGGATCGACCCCACCGTGCACGAGATGCAAGGGGCGCCCGCGTTCATCGCGTCGCGTGTGAGCGTGAGAGAGGCCGGCGCAGAGCTCAGAGCAAATGAACGCCGTGACGTCCGAATTCACGGCCCTAGCGCCAACTCCCACCGCTTCGTTGAGTGCTTCGAGAGGCACGCCATCAACAAACTCGCTGACGGTGTACGGCAGCCCGTCGTGGAGGCAGACGTCGAAGAGTGAGGTGAGGTTGACGTGATTCAACCGCCTCACCCGCTCCGCGTGTCCGAGCAGCGCTTCGGGCAGGTGCGCAGGGCCCATCATCCCTGGCTTGAAGACGCCGAGAGTCACGAGCACATCGTGCTCTGCGGGCGCAAATCGGGCAGCAAAGCTCACGTAAAGTGAGCTCGCTGCGACAGCGCGAATAACGCTGTACGGCCCGAATGCGACGCTGTCGCTCATGGCGATAATAGGCGCTGAGAGAGGAAAAAGGAGCCGTCAGGCGGTCGCGCACGTGTAGCACGCGCCGTCCTATAGTCATAGCTCTGCTGCCTGCCATCATGGCCGAATCTGAAGCCCCTCGTCTCACGATGCTGCCAGCTTGTCTTGACCACTGAACACCCGATTGATAGCGCCAGCTACGGCTCTGGCCTGCCGTCCCGTGGAGCACGCGTGTTCGTCAAAACTCGTCTCATGACTCCCGGCCCAACCCAAGTGGCCGAGGCGACGAGAATCGCCTTAGGTTCGTCGCATCCACACCACCGTGGCGACGAATTCAAGCAGACGTTCATGCGCGTACAGCAAGGCTTGTCGTGGCTGTGGGAGACCGAGCAGGTGTTGCTCGTCACTGGCTCCGGCACTGCCGGGATGGAAGCCGCGATGCGGTCCACCATTCCTCGTGGCGCGCGCATCGCTGTGGCGACAGGCGGGAAATTTGCGGACCGATGGCTCGCCATCGCGCAGTCGATGTCCTCCGAGGTGGTCGTCTTAGATGTGGAGTACGGCCGCTCGGCAAGCGCAGAGGACCTTCGCGCCAAGCTAGTGAGCGAGGCGCCTCTCGATGCGTTCGTTTGCGTGGCCTCCGAGACCTCGACGGGTGCGCTACACCCGATTCCCGAACTGTGTGATGTCGTCCGCGCGCACAGCCCGGACGCGCTAACCGTGATCGATGGGATCACGGCGGTGGGCTGCGTTGACCTCTCCATGTCCCGCCACGCGATCGATGTACTCGTCAGCGGCTCTCAGAAGGCGTTTGGGGTGCCACCCGGAGCAGCGTTCGTCGGCATGAGCGAGCGCGCTTGGGACGCGACGGAGCGAGCAGATGCGGGGAGCTTCTATCTGGACCTGCGGCGCGAGCGCGGGCAGGCCAGCGCGAAGACTGCGTTCACGCCCACGATACCGGTTGTGCTAGGGCTCGTACCTGTCCTCGAACAGTGGCAAGCCGCTGGGCGCAAGGAGCTGCTGGCGCATTCCGCTGCTCTGGCCACCGCCACACGCGCCGCCGTGGCAGCGCTTGGCCTCGAACGGTTTGCGCGAGACACACCGAGCCCCGCGCTCACCT
>JBLFZA010000026.1:0-25850 GCA_047610025.1 Bradymonadia bacterium
CGATCTTCGTCGAGGGGCCCATCGCGCGCTCTTCCACGGTCTTCGCGGACGCTTCGATGCCGTCAACGAGGAGCGTCAGCCGTCGCGGGGTCGCCATAGTTCGCACAGCGCCGATCGTCAGTCGCTCCACTTTTGCGCGCTTCTGAATGTGCTGTTCGAGTGCGCGCAGTGCTCCAGCGATCTCGCCGGCGGGTAGCTCTTCTGTTCCGATTTCGAATAGAAGCTTCATGCCTCACCTCCCTCGACGCTCTGTTCGCTGATGCTCGGCTCGGTAACGAACTGCGCGCGCCGCGCTTCGTCCTTGAGCAACGGGAACCCGAGGTCGCGCCTTTTGGCGACGTAGGATTCGGCCGCACGGCGAGCCATCGTGCGTACGCGCAGGATGTATTTTTGACGCTCTGTCACGCTGATCGCGCCGCGAGCATCGAGCACGTTGAACGCGTGGCTGCACTTGAGGCAGTGATCGTAGCCGGGCAAGATGAGGCCCTTGTCGAGCAAGCGAAGCCCCTCAGCCTCAAACTCGTCGAAGTGGCGGAAGAGGAGGTCGGTGTCGGCTTCATCGAAGTGATAGTGCGAAAACTCGATCTCGCCTTGCAGGTGAACGTCGGCGTAGGTGACGCCTTCAGTCCACGTGAGATCCGAGAACGCCTCGACGTTCTGCAAATAGAGGCAGATGCGCTCCAGCCCGTACGTAAGCTCCGCGGCGACCGGAGTGAGCGACTGCCCGCCAACCTGCTGGAAGTACGTGAACTGGGTGATCTCCATGCCGTCCATCCAGACTTCCCAGCCGAGGCCCCAGGCGCCCTGCGAAGGAGCCTCCCAGTTGTCCTCGACGAAGCGAATGTCGTGCTTCATCGGGTCAATCCCGACCGCGCGGAGCGAGCCCAAGTAGAGGTCCTGCACGTCCTGCGGGTTCGGCTTTAAGAGCACCTGAAACTGATAGTAGGCGCCCCAGCGGTTCGGGTTCTCGCCGTAGCGTCCGTCTGAAGGGCGTCTGCACGGCTCGACGTACGCGACCGAGTACGGCTCTGGCCCCAGCGCCCGCAAGAACGTCGCTGGGTTAAAGGTGCCCGCTCCCTTCTCAAGGTCGTACGGCTGCTGAATGATACAGCCCTGCTTGGCCCAATAGGCTTGCAGGGTGAGGATGAGGTCCTGGAAGTGCACGACGGTCTCTCGCAGAGCGGTGGTCTTAGGGCCGCCGTCGCTATCACCAGCGTTAGGATCTCGCAACGCGCTGCGTCAGGTTTTCGCGATGCTCGATCGCGTGCCGCGCGTTTCCGTCAAGCCGAATCCAGGCAGCGTGCCGGGCGTTTCCGGCAAGGCCGAGATGCTCGTCGATCACTTCGCTCGGCTACGTCGCGGGACGTGGCGCTTCGGATGGCGTTGAGGTGGTGCTGCGACGGTTGGGCCATTGGCCCACTGTTGCGTCGATACGGTGTGCGAGGCTCGCTGATCGCATTCAATGCCGTCGAAGAAAAGTGCAGTTGATTGGGAACCCTCTCGACGTGACGCTGTCTCTCTTGTGCCGACGCAATCAACTGCGGCGGAAACAACAAACCCGTCGCAAAACGCGGCGTTGGGTGGAGGCTGAACCCCTCGGCACTTCGGAGCAAACTCGGCAATGAGGGGCTCCATCACCCCCGCTGCGTCCGCGACCTAGGTCGGAGGACCGGATGAAGTACGCGCTGCGTGTGGCCGTGATGTGGCATGGAACAACCATGCAGGAGATGATTGTTCGAAGTGGGCGGGTCACGATTGGAGGGCAGGGGAGTTTGCTTTTGCTTGGTGACGAAGAGACCCTCGAACTCGCTGAGATTGACGGAGACTCTGCGACGATTTTTCCGCTGCCCGGCATGACTGGTCGACTCGTGAGTGGCGAGCACTCGCGAGCCCTGCTGGGCGCCGCGTCGAGTGAGCTTCGGCCTGGGGACGCAGCAATGCTGCACCTCGGAGAAATCACCTTCTACCTGCAATGGGTTGAGGATGATCTGGGCATTCGTGCGCTCGGCTGGCTCGGTGTGTTTGGCGCAGGGGAAGGCGCGTTTGGTTCGAGCGCTGCGGTCTCCGCAACCGCGCACGGGGTGTCTGTTATTCTCGCGTTTCTGCTCGCGAAGCCAAGCGTGAGCCCTGTGCCGTTCGACCTGCGCGAGCGCTGGGTGAGCATCATTGTGGACGAGCCGCCGGGCACCGAGCTGCTGGACGAGATTGAGCCGCTGGACGAGATCGCCGCGGCTCCGACGGACCCTGAGGCCGCGCGCGATGGCCATGAGATCGCAGAGTCTGACATCGCGGAGGTGAACCCGGACGCGTCTGGAGCGGCCGTGGAGGTTGAAGGAACCTCTGTAATCGGGCCGAACGATCGCAGAGCCGGTCTGGCCACCGCGCTCACCCACTCTGCCGCGCTGACGAACATCTTCAGCAATACCTCTGACATGCAGCACTCGTTCGGCGCCGACTTTCAGCCGACCGGCAACCAACGCGGCGACGGGATCGCCGGCTTGAATGGCCCCGGCCCAGGCGGCTTGCGTGGGAGGGTGGGGGGCACGTGCCGAAGGTGTGGCCCCGTCGGTGGCATCGGTGGCGATGGACGTGAGGTCGGGGGCACCCAAACGACGCGTCGTGACGCGAGGACACCCGTGCCAAGGATGCGAAGGCTGCAACCCGTGATAAGAGAGGGGTTCTTGACCCGGCAGCAAATCGAAGGGGTCGTGCGCCGGCACTCGCGCGGCATGCGCAGCTGCTACGAGAGCGCGCTCATCGCCGACGGGTCGCTCGCCGGATCGCTCTCGTTCTCGTGGACCATTGGGCTTGATGGGCGGGTGAGTGGGGCCAGGGCGGTCGAGGACTCGATCGGCAACGGCACGCTGGCCAGCTGCCTCGGCCAAGAGATTCGTCGCATGCGATTCCCACAGCCCGACGGTGGCATGGTGGTGGTGACGTATCCGTTCCGCTTCGACCTCCGCTGAGCCTCTGAACGGCGCGGGTCGACTGCTCGCCGCCGTATACCCTTCCCCGCCAACCCCTCGCATTGACACGCAACGCCGGCGCGGATAGCTCCCGCGGTCCCGCGCGCGCGGTGCGTGCGGCTATGAAGCGAGTGAGCGGTATGGCGAACGAACGAGACTGGAAAGCGACAATCCGACTGCCGGACACGGAGTTCCCCATGCGCGCGGGCCTCGCCCAGCGCGAGCCGGAGGCGGTGGCACGTTGGGAGGCCGATGGCCTGTACCAGAAGATGCTCGCGCATCGCGCGGACGCTCCGACGTTCTCGTTCCATGACGGCCCGCCCTACGCCAACGGCGAGATTCACCACGGCCACGCGCTCAACAAGACGCTGAAGGACTTCGTGGTGAAGTACCGGACGCTCGCCGGCTTCCGCACCGCGAACGTGCCCGGATGGGACTGCCACGGCCTGCCTATCGAGCAGAAGGTCGACGAGAAGCTCAAGAAGAAGAAGCGCGAGATGTCGGTGGTGGAGTTCCGCCAGGCATGTCGTGAGTACGCAGCCGAGTGGGTCGGCGTGCAGCGCGACGGCTTTAAGCGCCTGATGATCTTTGCGGATTGGGACCGGCCCTACCGCACGATGGACTACGACTACGAGGCGAGCATCACGCGCTCGCTCGGTAAGTTCATGGAGAAGGGGTACGTCTACAACGGCCTCAAGCCGGTGCACTGGTCGTGGGCCGCGGTAACGGCGTTGGCCGAGGCAGAGGTGGAGTACGAGGCGTACACAGCGTCCAGCGTGTACGTGAAGTTCGAGATGAAGGCGCCGCCTGCATGGCTCGCAGAGAAGGCCGCTGGCCGCGCGGTGAACCCCGTGATTTGGACGACGACGCCGTGGACCTTGCCGTCCAACCTGGCGATCGCGCTGCATCCGGAGCTGACGTACCACCTGCTCGCGCTCAGCGATGAGGAGGCGATCATTGTCGCCAAGGGCTTGCAGGAGTCGGTCGAGGCGGCGTGTCGGCTTGAGCCGCTCGCCGTGCTGCACACATTCGAGGGTCATGAGCTGGTCGGGCATCCTGGCCCGGATGTTCCGCGTCCGGTAGCGCGCCACCCCTTCATTGACCGCGACTCGGTGCTGCTCCCGGCTGACTATGTGACGCTTGAGCAAGGTACAGGCTGCGTTCACACGGCACCGGGGCACGGCGCAGACGATTTCGATACGGGCCGTAAGTATGGCCTCGATGTGCTCGCGCCAGTCGACCAGTACGGCAAGTACACGGCGGAAGTACCCGACTACCAGGGCATGCACGTCTTCAAGGCGAACCCGCTGATCGCGCAGCGCCTGGCGGACTCGGGTCGGCTGATGAACAAGCCGACGGACACCTACTTAGTGGAGCGTTACCCGCACTGCTGGCGTACGAAGAAGCCGCTGATCTTCCGCGCGACGGCTCAGTGGTTCATCAACGTAGACCACGAGACGCTCCGCGAGCGCGCGTTGCGCTCGATCGCAGAGACGAAGTGGGTGCCGCATTGGGGCGAGAACCGCATCCGCGGAATGCTGGAGACGCGCCCGGACTGGTGCATCTCACGCCAACGCGTGTGGGGCGTTCCGATCCCGGCGTTCGAGTGCCAGAGCTGCAACCAGCACGTCATCTCGGCTGAGGTCGCGTACCTCGTCGCGGATCTGACCGTCGAGCACGGATCCGACGTGTGGTTCGAGCGCGAGGCAAAGGACCTCGTGCCCGATGGCTTCGTTTGCCCGCATTGCTCGGCAACGGCCGACAACTTCGAGAAGGTGCAGGACATCCTCGACGTGTGGTTCGACAGCGGCGTGAGCTGGTCGGCCGTGCAAAAGGAGCGTGAGGGCGTGGAAGGCCAAGCGGATCTGTATCTTGAGGGCTCGGACCAGCACCGCGGGTGGTTCCACACGTCGCTGCTGACCTCGGTCGCGTTGCAGGACAAGGCCCCCTACAAGAGCGTTCTCACGCACGGGTTTGTCGTCGATGAGAAGGGCCACAAGTACTCGAAGTCGAGCCCGAAGTTCGAGCCGCTGACCTCGATGCTTGAACAGCACGGCGCGGAGATTCTGCGGCTGTGGGTCGCCATGGTGGACTACCGCCACGACATGACGCTCGATCCGGCGATCTTGAAGCAGACGAGCGGCTCGTACCGGAAGATTCGAAACACGGTGCGTTATCTCATCGGCTCGCTCTCCGACTACGACGTGAGCACACACACTCTCGATTACGACTCGATGACGGTGATCGACCACTGGGCGCTCGCGCGCACGGCGGAGTTCATTGAGCGCATCACCGAAGCGTACGAGGAGTACGAGTTCCACGCGGTGTACCGCTCGATTCACGAGTTCTGTAACCTGAACATGAGCGCGGTTTACCTCGATGTTCTGAAGGACCGTCTCTACTGTGATGGCGAGAACGCCGAGGCGCGTCGCGCGTCTCAAGGCGTGATGTACGAAGCGCTCCGTGCGCTTCTCATCGCGATGTCGCCCGTGCTGTCGTTCACCGCGGAGGAGGCGTGGGGTTACTTGGGTAAGCTCGAAGGCGACCCGGACTCCGTGTTCCTCGCGGACTTCCCGAAGGCGGATGCGGCCTGGAAAGACGCGGAGTTCGATGCGTCGTTCATCCCCACGCTGGAGCTGCGATCGCGCATCTCCGAGGCCATCGAGTCGAAGCGCCCGCAGAAGAAGGGAGAGCGGCAGCCCGGCCAGATCGGCTCCTCGCAGGAAGCGATCGTGACGCTGACTGTCGCGGAGGACAAGGTTGAGGATTACGAGGACTTCAGCTTCGAGCTCGCGGAGCTCGCGATCGTCTCGGAAGTTGTTGTTGTGGCGGGGAATCCCGAGCACGCATCGGGCGTTGACGTGTCCGTCGCCCCGTCTGCGGGCAACAAATGCGAACGCTGCTGGAACTATCGAGAAGAGGTAGGCCAGATCGAAGCGTTCCCCGAACTCTGTGGTCGCTGCGCGGCCGTCATCGAGGCTGCCGAATGAACCGATATGTCTTCTTTGCGATCGTCGTGCTCGTCGGTGTTGGGCTCGACCAGTGGACCAAAGCGCTCGCCTTGGACGAACTGGCGTCGCGCTCGACACGGTGGGACCATCGCATTGAGCGCGTGGTCGAAACCGATGGAGAGCCGATCACGGTGGTGGATTGGATCGACGCGACCTACGGCGAAGGCACGTCGAGTCTGGACCCGCCCGAGGTCTCGGCCATCTACTTGGTGCGCGACGGCCAGGAGCCCTTGGGACCCTTGTCGGGCAGCTTCCAACTCGCCGACGACGCGACTGTGCAGATCGGTTATCGCAGCGTAACGATCGTCGAGGGCTTCTGGAACCACGTCTACGTGCAGAATTTCGGAGCAGCCTGGGGCTTCTTGTCCCAACAAAACGAGAAGTACGTTCGCCCGTTCTTCCTGATCGTTTCGATCTTCGCGGTCATCATCGTGATCTCGATGTTCCGGAAGTTGAGACCGGATCAGAAGATCTTGCTCGTCGCGCTCCCGCTCATCGTGAGTGGTGCGGTCGGCAACTTCATCGACCGCGCCCGCTTCGGATACGTGGTCGACTTCGTCGATTGGTACATTACGAAGGGCGGCATCGAGAAACACTGGCCAACGTTCAACGTCGCCGACGTTTGGATCACGATCGGTGTGGCGTTGATGATTATTGAGATCATCTTCGGCAAGGACGTCGCGCCGGATGAACCGAGCGACGCGCTGGCGGACGACGACACCGCAGAGGCCGCGTAAGCGATGGGTCCCTGGCTGCTGCAGCTGTTCGGGCTGCCTCACCAGGGACCGGCTGTCGAAGCCGTTTGGTGGTGCGTCGTTCTCATCGCCGGCGCGACGTTGCTTTGGCGAGAGTGGCGCTCCGACCGCGCGGTGGCAGAGGGGTGGCTCGGCTTTGTATTCGGCGGCTTGCTCGGCGGAGCGGGCGCTCTTCAGCTGCTGCGAGTGGCCGCCGGCGCAACAACGCTCGGCGCGGGCGGGTTGATGATCCCCAGCTACGGCGTCGCGATGTCCCTTGGCTTGGGCCTGTCCGCGTTGCTCGCGGCGCGCGACGCAGGAAGGAGCGCGCAGAGAGGCGGAGCGCTGACCGCGGGGGGCTTCATCGATCTCGCGTTCTGGGTCCTGGTCGGCGGCGTTCTCGGCGCGCGTCTGCTCTTCGTGGTGATGGAAATCCCGACACTGAGCGCGATGTGCAGCGAGCAGGGAGACTGCTTCGCCGCGCTTCGCTTCTGGGAGGGCGGGCTCGTATTCTATGGGAGCATTCCCGGAGCGATGCTCGTCGGCGCGCTGTGGTGCCGACACGCGAAGGTCCCGTTTGGGCAAGCGTCGGACATTGTCGTGACCTACATCCCGCTCGGGCACGCGATTGGCCGCTTAGGCTGTTATGCGGCAGGCTGCTGCTTTGGGGGCGAGTGCGACACAGCGTTGGCGGTTCACTTTCCCGCAGGTAGCGCTGCGTTCGAAGCCCATGTTCATCAGGCGCTGCAGGTCTCCGAGCAGGCTGCGACGGCGCTCGTCGCGACGGGGCAGAGCCTCTCGGTTCATCCCGTACAGCTCTACGAAGCGGGTGCGGAGATGCTGCTCTTTGCCGGGCTTCTGTGGATGCGTCGCAGGGACGGGCTGCCCGGCGAGGGGCGCACGGTTGCGCGTTGGCTCGTCGGCTACGCGCTCATTCGGTTTACGCTCGAGCCAATGCGCGGCGACAGCGTGCGGGGGTTTCTGTTCGAGTGGGCGGTTGCGCCGGTGAATCGCCTTCTTGGCTTGGCGCCTGATTCGGTGACGATGCTGTCCACTTCGCAGGCGGTTGCGCTTTGCGCGGGCGCGACCGGAGTCGCCCTCTTGTGGGTCCAGCGGAATCGGGTGAACAGGGACGCAGCAGCGCCCGTGCCGGAGCCGTAGAGTCGTGGGCAGGTCTTGGCTCGCGTCTTCACTAGTTGCGCAGGGCGGCGAACAGACTAGGCTCCGTCACACAATTGTTGCGCCGACCGGCCTCGGCCCTACACAGCAATCATGACGACGGCACGAACTCGCATACTCGACGTGGCAGAAGAACTCTTTGGTACCAAGGGGTTTGCGTCGACGAGTGTCCGCGAGATTGTCGATGAAGCTGGCGTGAAAGCCCCTGCTCTTTACTACCACTTTGGTAACAAGGAGGGGCTGCTCGACGCACTTTTGCAAGACCGCCAAGAGACCCTCTTCGTGCCACTTACGGAGATGCTCGAGGGCGCCGAGTCGGTCGAGGATTTTTTCCAGACGCATGCGCGATGGATGCTGCGCTCGGTGAAGGCTCGCCCGGCTACGCTGCGCTTCATGCTGGGACTCTACACCGCACCGCGAAAAGCGGTGCCGATGGCCAAAGTGTTCGCGCAGCGCGTTGAGAAGGTGGAGCGCATGATGCGCAAGCTGCACGCCGTGTCCGGAGAGCCGATGGACCGCGTGATGTTCGCCTTCCAAATGCACGAGGGCATGACGATGAACGCGTGCCTGCAGTTCCTCAGCGGCTGGGCGTCGGAGCTGCCCGAGGAGCTCGCGGACGCGATCGCGCTGCGGAGCGCCAATATCCTTGGTGATGGATTGCCCGTGCCGCCCGGCCCGACCTGTGCCGCGATGCGCGAGAAGTTCGGCCACCTCATGCCGCATATCGGTCGCTGCGGTGGGACCGAAGCCGATGGCGGCGTCTCATTCTGTGTCACGACAGCGTCGATGGCAGACGGCAGCGCGCTGGTCGGGGACCCTACCTAGACCACACGTCGTTAGTCCTGCTTGTCCGGTCGCGTCGGAGCACCGGTCGCGTCGACTAGCCCCAAGCGCGTCGCTCGCTTGACCCAGTCCTCCCGAGCCGCTGCGCGGAGGTCCTCGATGCCGTCGGCTTCGTCCATGATCTCGAGGTCCAGCAGCGTCTCCACGACGTCCTCCAGGGTCGCGACTCCGGCGGTGCCCCCATACTCGTCGACAACGCACGCGATGTGCTCGCGCGAGGTGAGGAAGCGCTCGAGCAGCTCGGAGACGGAGAGCTCGCCGTGCACGTGCAACATGTCACGCCGCAGCGCACTGAGCAGCTGCTCGTTGTTGTCCGTCGCGGCCTGAACCAACACCTCGTCTTTCAGCACATAGCCAGCGATGTGGTCGATAGACGTCTCGTAGACTGGTACCCGTGAGAAACGTAGCGCTCGTGCGTTCGCGACAAACTGGCCTGACGTGGTCGTCGAGGGCAGGGCAAAGACGACCGTTCGCGGGGTCATGATATCGGCCGCCGTGAGGGACCGGAACCTGAGGAGCGCGCGCATGATGCGAGACTCTTCCGGGTCGAGCACGCCTTGTCTCGCCCCGAGATCGGCAAGCGCCGTTAGCTCTTCGCGGCTCACCTTGTCGCCGTGGTGACCGGCCGAGATGAGACCGCTCGCGAGCCCGCTCATCCAGACGAGGGGCTTCATTGGGATGAGGAGGAGCCGCAAGCTGCGCACGACAATCGGGGTCAGCGGCTTCCAATAGAGCGCGCCGATCGTCTTCGGGATGATCTCGCTGAAGAAGAGGATCGCGAAGGTGAGCACGCCTGAGAAGACGCCGAGCCACGCGTCTCCGAAGACCTTAGCGGCTTGAGCGCCCGCGCCCGCGGCTCCGACTGTGTGCGCGATCGTATTGAGCGAGAGAATGGCGGCGAGCGGTTCGTCGACGTTGTCCTTGTATCGCCGCAATGTGGCGGCAACGGGGTGCCCCGATTGCTCAAGCGCCGCGACGTGCCCTCGGCTCACGCTCAGGAGGACGGCCTCCATGATCGAGCATAAGAAGGACGTCGCGATTGCGACAAAGATGTAGAGAATCAGCAGCGTCATTGGTGGGCGTCAGCTAACGCAGCGACGGCGGCACGGCAACCGTTGGAATGCTGTTGGCCAACGTGCGGTTGTGGTTGGGCGCTCGTGATGGAGAGGTGTGGCGACGGGAGTGCAGAAAAAGGTGGGCCGCATGGGTTGACGGCTCGTATAGCGAACGTTAGGTAGCTTGTATAACGAACGTTACGTAGCATCCCGAGGCCCTGATGAACGCAGTATTCAGCCGTATCCCCGAACACGATGGCTCTCACGCCGATGGCAAGCGCGCGCTCCGCGCATGGCTTCGGCAGCTCCGATCCCTCCCTCGGCTGACACACGACGAAGAAAAGGCGCTCATCGTTGAGGCACAGCATGACATCTCTAGCCCGGCGGCGGCGACGATTATCGAGCGCCATACGTATCTCGCGGTGCTCGTGGCGCTGGACTTTCAGTTCGCGCGTTACGACCCCTTCGACATGGTGTCCGACGGGATCGAGGGGCTCATGACTGCGCTGCAGAGGTTCGAGGTCGATCGCGGCTGGCGCTTCTCCACGTACGCGAAGTTCTGGGTCCGCGCGCGGATCTCCGACGCGGTCGCCACTCATCACGGCGCCCTGCGCTTCGGCACGTCGCGAGGGCACCGCAAGGTGCTACGCAACATTGGGCGACTTGATCGGCAACTGCGTAAGCAGGGGCTTGTGCCGACGGACGCGCTGATCGCCCGAGCGCTGAGCGTGAAGGAAGAAGAGGTCACGACCGCGCGGATTTACCTCACCGTCCCGTCGGTTTCGGCGGAGTCACCGATCGGCGTTGAGGAGGGGTTCGCGTGGATCGATACCGCTGCCGATGACAGCCCAAACAGTGAGATGCTGGTCGCCGACGCGGAAGAGCACGCCTTGCGCAAATCTCTGTTCAACGAGTTCGCGGACACGCTCAGCGAGCGCGAGCAGTTGCTCTGGTTCGAACGGATGGTCAGCGACGAGCCGAGAAGCACGCCTGACATCGCGGAACAGCTGGGCGTTAGCCGTCAGCGGGTGAGCCAAGTCGAAGGTGCGGTGCGCCAGAAGCTCCGCCGCTACGTCGAGCGCAGCGGCACTCAGGAACTCGTCGCTTAGAGCGCTCCCGATAGGGCGCTATCGCGGTAGCCAAACCCACGCGGCTTGCGCTACAGCCAGTGCCTCTCAAGGAGGCAGAAATGAACGACGACAAGACGCTCGGACTAGACACTCTCGCGATTCACGCAGGTCAAGAACCAGACCCGACGACCGGCGCCATTATGACGCCGATCTACCAGACGTCGACGTACGTCCAGTCGAGCCCTGGTGTTCACAAGGGCTGGGAATATTCTCGTTCGCAAAACCCGACGAGGAAAGCGCTCGAGGATTGTGTGGCGGCGCTCGAGGGCGGCACCCACGGCGCCGCGTTCGGCTCCGGCTGCGCAGCGACGACGACCGTCATGCAGATGCTCAGTGCTGGCGACCACGTCATCGCGGGCGACGACCTCTACGGCGGCACATACCGCCTGTTTACGAAGGTCCTCATGCGTCACGGCATCGAGTTCTCCTTCGTCGATACCACGGACCCATCCACCGTCGCGGCCGCGGTGAAGCCGAACACCAAGCTGGTGTGGCTTGAGACGCCGACGAACCCGATGCTGAAGGTGACCGATATCGCCGCCGTCTGTGACGCGGCGCACGCGCATGACCTCATCGTGGCGGTCGACAACACCTTCATGACGCCCATTTTCCAGCGCCCACTCCTGCTCGGCGCGGACATCGTCGTGCACTCGGCGACGAAGTACCTGAACGGACACAGCGACGCGGTGTTGGGCGTTCTCGCGACCAACCGCGCGGACATCGCGGAGCGGATCTACTTCCTGCAGAACTCGTGCGGCGCGGTCTGCGGCCCGATGGACAGCTTCCTCGTCTTGCGCGGTCTCAAGACCCTCGGCGTGCGTATGCGGCAGCACGAAGTCGGTGCGATGGCGGTCGCCAAGTACCTCGAAGCGCACCCCAAAATCGACCGAGTGATCTACCCAGGCTTGGAGTCGCACCCGCAGTATGACGTGGTGCAGCGACAAAACACGGGCTCTGGTGGCATGATCACATGCACCCTCGCTGGCGGGCTTGAGCCGTCCCGCAGTTTCCTCGAGAAGACCAAGATCTTCACCTTGGCGGAGTCGCTCGGCGGCGTGGAGTCGCTCATCGAGCACCCCGCGATCATGACGCACGCCAGCGTCCCGGCAGAAGTTCGAGCCGAACTCGGCATCAGTGACGGATTGGTGCGACTGAGCGTTGGTATTGAGTCGCTCGACGATATTCTCGGCGACCTTGAGCAGGCGCTTCGCTAGAGCGCTAGGACCGGCGCGGCGCTAGGCCGCGGGAGCATCGAGCGCTCGCCGGGGCATTGCCTAGGCGAGTGCCTCGTCCGCTACCCTTTGGGATCGCTCGGCACGTCGTCGGAGGCGTTTGCGAGCATCACGTACTCGTGCGGCATGCGCGAGCGCGGAGCGCGCTGCTCGACGGTTGGCGAGTACGCCAAGAAGTTGGTCACGCGCGACGTGTACAGGTCGGAGTAGTTCTCGACCTGCTCACCAAAGCTCGAGTTCTCGTTGCCGGCCTTGAAGAGCGGCCCCCAGATTGGGTGGTGCGCATCTTCGACGGCCTTTTCGAGCTCTCGGATTTCCTGCACGATTTCGCGGTGCCTCCGACGGATTTGGTCGGTGTGTCGGCCCGAGGCGCGCAGGACTTCCTCCACCTCTGCGCGTACTTCGGATCCCATGCCATGGAGCAGCAGGTCGGCGTCTTCCTCGTATCGCAGGCGAAGCTCTGCCCCGAGCGCGAGAGAGTCGGCGAGCGTGTGCAACTCGGTCTCGAGAGCGCTCCACCGCTTCGCCTGAGCGGCGTGCTCTCGGCCCACTCTCAGCTCGTGCTCCATCTCCGGGACGATCATGCACGTGCGCCACGCCGAGTCGCGCTTGCTGCGGAGAATGTCCCCATAGATGTGGTCGCCGACGTAGAGGATTTCGTCCGCCTGAGCGCCGATCATGCGCTCGAAATCCTTGAGATTGCCGTGTTGGTAGCAAACGCCACGTTTCATCGCGTTCCGCTCTTCGCCTTCTACGTCACCGCTCTCCGAGAGTGCGAGGAACGGCGCGTTGCCATCGAAGAACGACGGCTTGGAGGCGCCGGTAACGATGACATCGAAGTAACCGCGCCAGTTCGCGTAGTCGCTCGGGCCGCCGTCCATGAGGTAGGTCATGACAGCTTCGGTGTACGCGAAGTAGCTGTTGGTCATCAGAAACAGCTTCTTTCCCGCGCTTCGGAAGCGGTGGAGCGTGTCACCGAGTTTCCGATCGTGACGGATGTACTTCGCGAGGTCGGCGACGATCTGTTTCTTGAGCGTGCCGTCCCCATGGATGCTGTCGATAGAGCTGCGGATGTCATCGGCGAGCTTGCCGTAGTCGACGGTCTCGCCGCGCCCTTCGAAGAGATCGATGATGGCTGCGAAGAGGTAACCCTCGGGCAGTTGGAAGAGGGTGTCCATGTTGTAGAAGCGCTTCGACGCAAGGATCGGCGGCCGCATGCGGTAGTGCGAGAGCTCCTCTTCGCTCAATGGCGTCAACCCATGGAGTCCGCGCTCGACGCGGCGATGGGCGTCGACCTTGAGCATGTGCCCCGTCTCGCGATCACCGACGAGTCCGCGAATCGCGAAATCGCCGCGGAAGGGAATATCTGCGACGTCCGCTGCGTACCCGAAGCGTTCAACGAGACGGTCGACCACCATGCTGTGGCTCAGCTTGTCGAAGGCCTCGCGGTGGTACACGGCGAGCGTGTAGTCCATGTCGAAGCCGATCCACCGGACGTTCTGGTGTTGGATGTCTCGGTTGCAGTAGACCTGACGAAGCGGCCCCTGTTCGAGGCGGTCGCCGAGCCGCAAGAGGAGGGCGAGGGTACGTTTCCGTTCAAGTTCGAAGCCGTTCAACGTTGTCTCATAGTGTGTTGGAGCATTGGCGTCTGGTCGGGAATCCCTAGCATCGTCTCAGCGTTCTCACGAGCCCACCACCCTTGATAGTATGCGACACTCGCCGAGTTCAGTGATTCTCCGACTTCTCTCCGTCGGAGCGTCGTCGCATCGCGCCGCGCTCGCCATGGCGCTGGCGGCGATGACGATGATGTTCTTGCCGCCACCGGCGGAGGCTCAACAGCTGTGGACTGACGGTGAGCTGGATGAAGGCGACTTAGAGGAGCCCTTCCGTTTCGGGACGTTCCGCGAGTTGGCGACGCTCCGATCGCCGGCTGTCGTGAACATTCGGGTGCGCATTCGGGGCGGCGTACGTGATCAGTACGTGCCCGGCGTGGGGGACGCGCGAGCGGAAGGCAGCGGCTTTATCGTCAACGAAGACGGGCTGTGTGTGACCAACAATCATGTGGTGGAAGACGCGGTCGAGATCTCCGTCTTGCTCTCCGACGGTCGCGCGCTCCCCGCGGAGCTCGTGGGCAGCGATCCGCGGACTGACATCGCGCTCATTCGCATCACCTCGGAGGAGCCTCTTCCCTTCGTTCCACTCGGCGATAGCGCGCAGGTCATGCCGGGTGACTGGGTTCTCGCGATCGGAAACCCCCTGGGGCTGGAGCACAGCGTCACCGCGGGCATTGTCTCTGCACTGGGGCGGCGAGACATTCGGCCCGACGGCCGAGAATTGTATTCGAACTTCATCCAGATTGACGCTCCGATAAACCCCGGCAACTCGGGGGGGCCGCTGCTGGACATCATGGGTAACGTGATCGGGATGAACACGGTCGTGAACGTAAGGGCGAACAACATTGGCTTCGCGGTCCCCGTCAACATGGTGAAAGCGCTGCTCCCTCAACTCGCACAGGGCCAGGTCGAGCGCTCTTGGCTGGGCGCGCGAGGGACGCGGGCGACGGTGGAACTGGCGACCGAGGGCGGGCAACCGTTCAGGCCAGGGGCTCTCATTGAGGAGGTCGTACCCGGCAGCCCCGCCGACGAAGGCGGGCTGCGGGCCGGGGACATCGTCGTGAGCTTTGATGACGTCAGAATCCTCGACTACCGCGAGCTCGCGTGGCTCGCCTCGATCGCAGGGATCGACCGAACGGTCGAGATTGAGGTACTTCGAGATGGCCGAGAGCGCACGCTCGAGGTCGAGATGGCGCGCTTACCTGGTGCGTCGGCGTCGGGAAATCTTGGCGATGGAGGGGGGGTCGCCATGTGGCGTTCGCGCTTTGTCGACGTCTCGTCGGAGATCGCGTCGGAGCTCAATGTGCCGGATGGGGTCGGGGTCGCCGTTCGAGACGTCGAAGCGGGCCCGGCGCTGCGAGCGGGGCTGCAAATCGGCGATGTCGTGATTCAGGTGGGAGACACGGTCGTAAACGGCACGGCCGCGCTCTTAGCGGAGGCGGCTGAGCAGGAAGCCGGCGCAGCGGTGCAACTGCGCGTGCGACGAGGGGCGGCGATCGTGTTCGTCGTGTTCATTCCCGCTGCGACCTGAGCCCTTGTCATGAGCATACGGTTGTTGCCTGCCACGCGGTCGACTACCATCAATGCGACACTCCTGCGCCCCACCAGTCGACTATGCGTTTCGCCTTATCACGCTCCCTCCGACCCGTCGCCGCCCGCTTGGGTGCTGCGTCGCTCGTGACGTTCAGCGCAGCCTGGGCGTGCGCTGAACCGTGTGAGGTTGAGGGCCTCATGACCGAGTGCTGGTCCGTGAGTGTGACGCCCCAGCTGCTCAGCGCTGCCGCCGAAGGTGTGATGGCCACGGTCGTGGTGGGTGATGAAGCACCGATCGTCGTGCCGAGTGGCGCCGCCGCGATCGTTGCGACGGTGCCGTCTGGCGAGGTCCAGGTGACAACAAGCGCTCCGGGATTCGAGACGGTCAGCGGGCTCATTGAGTTGAGAGCAAATGCGGAGAGGCGCCTAGCGCTCTGGCCCGCCGGTGACGTGGTCGTCTCCGGCGAAGTGCGCGACGGCTTTGGTCAGCCCGCTGCCGGCGTTGATGTTGCATTGCGGGTGCTGCCGCCTCGCGACTCGGGGGACGTGTTCCGCGCGCTGACCGCGGGGGACGGGTCGTTCAGCATCTCTGGGTTGCCAGCTGCGGATGTCGAGCTGACGCTCAGCGCCGCGGGGTCAGATTCACTTCACATCGGCCCGCTTCGGGTGCTCTCGGATACGACGCTCGACTTTGCGCTCGTGCCGGAAGACGAAGAGGCGACAATTGACTCCCTGGGCCGTTCCTGTGCTGCGGGCCCTGCCGGATCGCTGGCGACGGCCGTCGGTGGCAGCTGGTGGCTGCTCGGGTTGCTTGGGTTGAGGCGTCGATGGCGCTGACATTCTCGGAAGTTGTCGGACATGAGCGGGCGCTCGGTGCGCTTCGGCGCGCCTTCGCGTCCGACCGGCTGCACCACGCCCATTTGTTCTCGGGACCGAGCGGCATCGGCAAGCGCACCACGGCGCTTGCGCTGGCTGCCCTGGTGAACTGTGAGTCACCGGTTGGCGCGGGTGAGGCGATTGACTCATGCGGCCGCTGCACCAGCTGCATCAAGATGCGCGCCGGCCAACACCCTGACCTGACGATCGTCGAGCCAGATGGGCGTTTCATCAAGATCGCTCAGGTGCGGTCGATTACGAGCCAAACGCGTTTTCGACCGTACGAGGGGAAGCGGCGAGTCTTCATTGTATGTGAGGCGCACACCATGCGGGCGGAGGCAGCTAACGCGCTGCTCAAGACCTTAGAGGAACCTCGCGGTGACACGATGTTTGTGCTGCTCACGGGCCAGCGACATGTGTTGTTAACGACCGTCATTTCGCGCTGTCAGCCTCTTCGCTTCGGGCCGCTTAGCAACGATCAGATGCAGCGCATTCTCGCGAGACGGCCGGACGCAGAGCCTGTCGATGAGAGCATCCTACGACTCGCCGCTGGCAGCGTTGGGCGAGCGCTTGAGCTCAGCGAATCGAGTGTGTTCAGCGACCGCGAGGAGCTGTGTCTTCGCCTCACGGAGCTGCGCTCGGGGCCCATCGCCGCGGCGACTGGCTGGGCGGACCAGCTCAGCCGTGCGCGCGACGATGTCCCGGAGCTGCTCTCGTGGCTGCGAACGATGCTGCGAGATGCCGTTATTCTGCGCGCCGGTGCTGGAGAGCAACGCGTGGCGAATGTGGACGCGATGGACACGCTACGAACGCTCGCTTCCGGGCGCAGCGCTGTCGAACTCGTGAAGTTGAGTGAAGAAGTCGATCGCACGGAGGCGTTGCTTGCGGGCAACGTGAATGTTCGAATGGCCCTAGAATCCCTACTGATTGCGCTGCGCGGCACCCCGCGCGAGGTGAGGACATGAGTTTAGAGACCGCCCGACAACCGGGCATCAGCTCCGGAACAGATAGGCCTAGGCCTCCTTTCGCCGGGAAGCGGCGTCTCGTGAACACCGTGGCTGTGCGTTTCGAGAACGTGATGACCGCCGCGCCGTGTGACTGTGGCGATCTCGTGCTTCGATCCGGCGACAACGTCGTTGTCGCGAGCGACAAGGGCCCGATGATCGGGCGTGTCTCCGGCTTGCGAGAGCGCCGCGTGCTCGGCCTCCACGAGATCAAGCGTGTGCTGCGTCAAGCTGACGCGGCCGATATGGAGCAGTGGCGTCAAGTCGGCGAAGAGAGCGAGCGAGTGCACCGCACGTGCGTCCAAGCGCTGCGCAGGACTCGCAACACCGCGATGAAGATTGTGGCTGTGGAGATCCCGCTCGACCGCAGCAAAGTGATGGTCATCTACAGTTCCGAAGAGCGCACGGACATTCGCGGATTCGTCCGCGCTGTCGCGCCGAGCGTCGACGGACGCTTGGAGATGAAGCAGCTCAACATTCGAGACGGTGCGGGCGTCATCGGCGGCATTGGCCCGTGTGGCAACGAGGTCTGCTGCTCGACCTTCCTCACCAACTTCTCTTCGATCAGCATCCGCTTCGCGAAAGACCAAGGGCTCTCGCTGAACCCTCAGCGGATTATGGGCATGTGCGGCCGCTTGAAGTGCTGCCTCGTGTACGAGCAGCCCGTCTACAAAGAGATGAGGCGCTACGCCCCTCGTCGGAAGAACGGGGCGATCACGCCGAACGGCCACGGCAACATCCTTGAGGTTGATACGCTGGCTCGAAAGGTGAGTGTTCGCCTTCAGCACTCGACCGAGTCATTCCACATGCGCGACGTCGTCGTGCTCGACCAGCCGCTTAGTTGGGAAGAGATTCAAGCGAGCGCCGGGTCCAAAGAAGAGTCTGTGTTGGCTGCTCGCCGTTCCCGCCGTGGCGGCACTAGCGACTCTCGCAAGGGCATGACGCGCCAGGCGGCGTCTGTCTTGCAGGAAGAGTACCTTTGGGACGACATGGCGAGCGAGGCGAAGATCGAGGACACCCCGACGACCAAGGCGGGAGACCGGCCGAAGCGCTCTCGAGGTGGCTCCGATTCGTCTAAATCTGGCGGCGGAACCGGTGAAAAGTCGGGACGGCGGCGCTCTGGTGCGGGCCGAGGCGGCGCGAAGGCCTCTGCTGGAGCAGGGGCATCCAGCGGGAGCTCACGCCGACGACGGGGCGGGCAGGGCGACAAGAATGACAATTCGCCGGCAGCGAGCAACACTCCGGCCGCGAACAATGCACCGAACACCCAACAGGCGGACGGGCCGCAGAGCTCCGCTCCTACAGACGGAGCGCCGAAGAAGCGACGTCGCAGGCGTCGGCGCGGTGGCGGCGGTGGCGAAAGCGGCGGCGGTGGCGGGGGCGGTGGCGAAAGCGGCGGCGGTGGAGGAGCGCCGTCATGATCGACAGTCATTGTCACGTGTACGCGTCGCAGTTTGGCGATGATGTCGAGGTCGTTCTCCAACGCGCGAGGGAAGCGGGCGTTCGCCGCTCCGTGATCATCGGTGCCGGCGGCACGACCGAACTGTGCCGAGACGCGCTCGCGCTCGCTGAAACCCACGATGACGTCTTCTGCACGGCGGGGTTCCACCCGCACGACGCACGGGCCGTGACGCCCGAGGCCCTCGCGGAGCTTGAGGAGTTAGCGAAGCACCCGCGAGTCGTGGCGATTGGCGAGATGGGTCTCGACTACTTCTACGACCACTCGCCGAGAGATGTGCAAGAGCAGGTCTTTCGAGCGCAGATCGAGATTGCCAAGCGCTTGGCCAAGCCGATCGTGATCCACAATCGCGCGTCGGACGAGGACATGATGCGGATCATGCGAGATGCCCACGCGGAAGAAGTTGGCGGTGTTGTTCACTGCTTCACATCTAGCTGGGAGCTTGCCGAGACCGCGATAGAGCTTGGGTTCTTCATCGGCTTCACGGGTATCGTCAGCTTTAAGAGCGCGCAGAATGTGCGCGACGTGCTCTTGCGAGTCCCTCACGACCGTATTGTCGTTGAGACGGACAGCCCGTATCTTGCCCCCACGCCGTTCCGCGGGAAAAGAAATGAGCCGGCGTACGTCGTCCATGTCGCAGAGGCCGTGGCGGAGACGTTGGGTCTTAGCCTGGAGGAGGTTGACGCGATGACGGACGCCAACACATGCAGGTTGTACGGACTTGTGCCGTGAAACCCCAAACCCCAAACCCCAGATGGACCGACGGCGACGGTGGTGTCTGGAAGCTGGGCGGGACCTACGCGTGGTGGATTCTGGTGCTCGCGCTCGTTGGGTTCGCGGCAGCGGGTCTCGCGTTCTGTGACCAACTCGCGGAGAACGAGCGCCACTACGAGTACGAACTTGATCCAGGGGAACTCTCCGCGTCCGGCAACATGCGGTGGACGGTCAGCAGCGACAGCAGTGAAGCCACGGTTTGGATGAGAACGGAGGCATCCCGCGATATGTGGGCGCACAAGCTTGAGCATGATTCGAACGGGAGAGTTGTCTTCTGGTCGGTGCGCCAAGGCTCGCGTTCGGCCGAGTGGCGCTACACAGACGGGGAGTGCACGTTGACCACACCGGAGGGTGTTCAGACCGTGCAAGGCTGCGAACCCTTGCCTCATCCGCTGCTGCAGACCGTGGATTGCTGGGAAGCGGATTGCTCCTATGCGGCCCCAGACCTGCGATTCACCGCGCTCGAAACACGGGTTTGGCAGCGCGGGGCAGACGGTACGACGGCGAGCGGCCGAAACATGAGGTCGGTGATCGGCTCGAACGGAGAGGTGTGGTGGTACGCGTCCGGCGACCATTCGCCGGACTACATGACGATGCTTGGTGGCCTGACGTGGAACCGGGTAGGCGCCCCGGCAATTGCCGAGCAGCTGCGCCAGCCTTCGGCGCTTTCTGGCTCCGGCGACACGCCGAACATCAGGTCAGTTGATGGGGCAACGACGGACGTTATCGCACCTGAGCCTGACGCAGGCCAGCAGGTGGGCCGATGAGGGCCGGCAGCACATATCGGCTGTCTGAATGAACTCGGTGAACTCTTGGCGGGGCAACCAGCGCGCCGGCTTCGGTGGGCCGGTGTTGGTCGCAGTTGTCGGGCTCGCCGCTGCGTCAGTCGTGTTTTACAACGCGTTCGCCGAGAATGAACGTCGCTACACGTACCACTTGGACTCTGGCGAACTCCACGCATCTGGGAGCATTCGCTGGACAGTACGGAACGAGGGCAGCGAAGCCGAGATTTGGATCAACGTAGGGACAACCCGTGAGGCGTGGGAGCATACGCTCGAGCACGACTCGCAAGGCCGCGTGGTGGCGTGGTTGGCGAGTCAAGGCGATCGGATCGCTGAGTGGCGCTACACCGACGGCGAATGCACGTTGACGACACCGGAGGGCGTCCAGACCGTGCAAGGCTGCGAACCTCTGCCTCATCCGCTCCTACAAACGGTCGAGTGCTTGGGCGCGGATTGCTCGTACAACGCCCCCAACCTTCGGTTCACGGCGCTCGAGACGCGGGAGTGGCGGCGCGGACCCGAAGCGCCGGAAGCGGCCGTCGATTTCGCTGGGGAGATGCTCGCGGTGAGCAGCTCGGACGGGGAGGTGTGGTGGTACGCTTCTGGCGATCACACGCCCGACTACATGACCCTGCCAGGCGGCCTCGTTTGGCACCGGCCTGGCGCTCCGCCGCTGCCCGACCAGCTGCGACAGCCTCCCCCTCTTTCCGTCTCTGGGGATGCGCCGCGCGCGGGGCCTCAAACGCGGCCGGCCGCCGCCGGTGCCTCAGCGCTGACGGTTTCGGGGGATGCGCCGGGCGAGACACCGGCCACCGAGTTCGAAATCTCTGGGCCCGGTGTCGCGTCGATTCGTGAAATCGCCTTGAACGCCGGCCGGCAAATGGGCTTCCACTCGCGAGACGGCACGATTCGGGTGTCCATGCGCCAGGAACCCGTGTCTTCGCCTGCGACAGCGGTCACCGACACAGAGAACGTGTCCCCCTCAGCGGTCGCCGCGCAGATTATGCGCGATGTACACGCCGAGATTGAGCCCCGTCGCACTGCCGCCCGTGTCTCGGCGGAGGTAGTCGCTGAGCGCGGATTCGGGGACTGCACCGACATGGCGGTGCTGGCTGTCGCGAGGCTGCAGGAGCACGGAATTCACGCCCGGGTTGTGGCGGGTGTCGCGTACGTCGATGAGTGGAGCCTGCACGCGTGGGTCGAGTTCGAACACCATGGCGCCGGCGGCACAACCTGGCGAAGCGCAGACCCCACGACGGGTGAGGTGCCCGCGCCGGCGGATCGAATTAGGCTCGCCACGGACTTGAACGGCATGGAGCGCTTGAGCGGCGAGATTCAGCTCAGGCCGCTTTAGCCACGCCCACACGGCAATCGCGCGGCGTTTCGGGCCTCGGCGAACGCCTCGGAGTCGTTGGGAAAGAAGCGCTGAGAGGAGTCAGCTCGAGATGAAAGTCGCAGGCCGATGCAATCAAACGGGGGGCTCGAACGTGTACCTGTCGAATACCGAGTTTGTCGGTGTCGAATCCCCAACAGGAGCCTCATGAAGATTGTACGCGTTCATCGTCCTCTCGTCGCTGGTCTCGCCTCCGCTGCTGCCCTCACTCTCGGGTTCAGCATGAACGCCAACGCCGGAGACCCATCGTGGTCGCAGCCCGGGGACACCATCGAGAAGTGCGCCGGCATCGTTCTCGCTGGGCAAAACGACTGCGGAGCCAACGGTCACAGCTGCGGAGGACACGCCGCGGGCGACAACGACCCTAACGAGTGGGTCTACATGCCAGCTGGAATCTGCGAAACGCTGAACGGCGCCTCCGTCGTCGGCTCGCGAATGATCGACGCGGCCGCCGAGTGAGCCGCGCCAATCCAGTAGGCGTTGGCCTGTCGTTGCGCGCGGAGTGGGTGAGTGACCTGCTCCGCGAGCGGCCGGCGTTGCCCTTCGTCGAGGTCATCGCCGACAACTTCGTCGGGCAGTCCGCCGACGCGTTGCCGCTGCTCGACGCTGTCGCGGAACACTATCCGGTCGCGCTCCACTGTGTAGGCATGAACCTTGGCTCGACCGACCCTCTCAACCTCCAGTATCTGGAGACGATCAGAGCCCTCGCGGAGCGTGTTGACGCGATGTCGATTGCGGATCACCTCTCTTGGACAGGGGTTGGTGGCGCCCACATGGAGGAGCTGCTGCCGCTGCCGTTTAGCGAAGAGGCTATCGCGCACGTCGTCTCTCGGATTGGCGTCGTGCAGGAGCGCCTCGGGCAAGAGCTGCTCATCGAGAACGTCTCGCGATACGTGCGTCTGGCTGGCGACGAGATGCCGGAGTGGGCCTTCGTCTCGGAGATTCTGAAGCGCTCTGGATGCGCTTCGCTGCTCGACGTGGCGAACATCGCCGTGTCGGCTGCGAACACCGAGTTCTCGGCCGAGGAGTATGTCGACACGATGCCTATCGACGCGGTGAAGCAGATTCATGTCGCCGGCTACGAGGATTGGGGTGACGTGCTGGTCGACACTCACAGTCGCGATGTCCCGGACGATGTCGCGTCGTTGCTCGCGCGAGCGCTGGAGCGATTTGGCTCCTTAGCGGTCGTGTTGGAGTGGGACCGCAATATTCCGCCGTGGCGCGAGCTGCTGGCTGCCCGCGATCGGGTCCAGCAAATCGCGACTTCTAGGGAGGCCGCATGAGCCTCGCCAGTATGCAGGCGTCGATGCAGGCTGCCTTGCTCGACAAGGACCCCGTCGTGGCTTTGCACCGTGTACACGGCGTTTTGGCCAGCGAACAGGCACGCGGATTGGATGTGCATCGACGAAACGTCGTGTTCGGGTTTGCGCTCGCAGTTGAGCGCAAACATCCGGACTTGGTGAAGATGCTCGGGTTCGAGAACGTACGTTTTTTTGCCCGTGAAGCGCTGATCGAGTCAGGGAGAGAGGGCGCCCCGGGAGTGATCCCATGCTTCTACGCGTTTCTCCTCGGTCGACACGAACTGCTGCCGGCGGTGAAGGCCGCCATCGAGACCGCCCGCAACACGCCTAGCGCTGAGTCATCGTAGTGAACGCCGAGCCCATCGCATCACGTGAGCACATCGAGTCGTGTTATCGATACGCGCTCTCGCTGACCCGTGATCCGGCTGCGGCAGAGGACCTCGTGCAAGACGCCTGGGTTGCGGTCATGAAGTCGCGGAAGCCCCAATCAACGCCCTATATGCTGCGTGTGATTCGGAACCGGTTTATCGACTTGCGTCGGCATGATTCGCGCTGGCGCATCGAGGCGTTCGAAGAGGGCTCTCTGCCTGAGCCGGGTGAAGAAGATGTCGATCCGGTTGACCGCGTCGACCTCGAGCGCGCGCTCTCGTCGTTAGGCGACTGGGAGCGCAGCGCCTTGTACATGAACACCGTAGAGGGGCGAACGGCTGCAGAGATCGCTGATGCGACAGGAAGGCCGCGGGGGACCGTCCTCAGCCAGCTGCACCGCACGCGACAAAAGCTGCGCTTTGCGTTGGCCGGGGCCGCGGCCGCCGTGCTGGTCATGCTGGCCATTTGGGGCGTTGGACAGTGGCCGCCTGAGCAGGCGGTTGCGCGAGAGATCGCCGCAAATCATGGCAAGCCGCATGGCGGCGCTATCGAGGGCGATATTGGATACGCAGGCGTCGCGTTGGCGCTCTCAGACCTCAATTTCCAACTTCTCGAACCGGTGCACCCCCAAATGCGAGGGCTGGAGCTCGTGTCGGCACAGTACTGTTCGGTTCGCGGCGAGATCGCGGCGCAGCTCACGCTGCAGAGTGAGCACGGGCAGAACTTCACGCTCTACGAAGTGGATGGTGCGACGTTCGACGACCTGGAGCTGCCGGCCGCAGTCGTGATTGGCGACGTCGAGGTTCAGCTGTGGGTGCAGGACGGCGTGTTCTTTGGTCTCGCCGGTCCTGCGGACTGAGCGCTCTGGGAGAACGGGCGAATCTACCCGGACATTTTGTGCGTTCCTGATAAGGAAGTCGAGCCGCGACCCACACGCTGGCTGGAGCGGCACGGAACAACTGGCACAGCGTGGACACCAATCGTCATGGCACAGCAACCTCCTCCATCGTACAACCCGACGCAGTCGCGCGGCCTCCGCGTTGATCTCCGTCGGGCAATCATTCCTACGTCATTGGCCGCCTTAGCGATCCTGCGCTTTGCGTTCGGTGCGCCGCTAATCGTGCTGATTCCGTTGGCTCTGATCGTGCCGCTTGGGTACTTGTTCGCGACGCTCTACGTGAGGAAACACTGGCAGCCCTTCGAGCAGCACTTTAACCGCCTGCTGATGGTCGGCGATGTCGATGCGCTGTGGGAGCACTATGATAGCGCGCGCTTACTGCGCACCATCGCGCCACCCTATGCGGTGATGTTGCGCCGCGGCTTGCTGTTTAGCCTGCGGGGCGAGCATCGGTTGGCGAACGCGTCGCTCGATGAAGCCTGGGAGCTATCGCCTCCCCGGGAACGGGCCGCACTGCTCGGCCCGATGACGAGGGCCAAGTACGAGACCGGCGACATCGACGGCGTTCGCGTCTTGGCTGAACAGTGGAGGCAGCGCGCTGTGTTTCCCGGGCCACCGAGTGTGTACCTCGCGGCGGCGTGTCTTGCGGACCCTCGCGAAGATGCTGGCCGCGTTGACGAGCTGCTCAGCGAAGCGATGCCTCACCTCGGCGGCGCCGATCTCGTGCTCGCTGAAAGCATCCAGGCGCGCGCTGCCTCGCGCAACGCCTAGGCTGTCTTAGAAGTCGTAGCGCTCTGCGCGCAGTCCGTCTTCGCCAGAAGCGTCGAAGGGTCCGCCGCCGTTTCCTGCCGGGCCTGAAGTGAGGGTCGTCTCGTCGATCGCGACGTCAGAGCGGACGCTCACGAGCGCGATGCTGCTTCCTCCGGCACCGCCGCCACCGGTGCCGCCGTCGCCGCCGCGTCCACCTGG
The DNA here is from genome assembly GCA_047610025.1 of Bradymonadia bacterium. Lineage (GTDB taxonomy): Bacteria > Myxococcota_A > Bradymonadia > REDH01 > REDH01 > JBLFZA01. The sequence goes on from JBLFZA010000026.1 coordinate 25,122, forward strand.
AGCGCCAGGGCCGCCGTTACCGCCGGCACACTCCGTTCCACCACCAACGTTGCCGTTTCCGGCGCTGCCTCCGGTGCCGCCTGGGCCACCGTCGCCGCCTGCGCCTGCGGAGCCTGTCAGCAGCGTCGACTCTTCGAGGCCGAGATTGGAGTCGATCGCGAACACGGCGAAGCTGTGTCCGCCCGTCTCCCCGCCGGTACCGGGCTGGCCACCACAGCCTCCTCCGCCTCCGCCTCCACCGGAGCCGCCGTATCCGTCGCATACGTTTACGAAGTCACCGCATCCGCCTGGCGCGCCGCCACCTCCGCCTCCGCCACCTCCGCCGCTGCCTGGCTCTCCTGATGTGCCTGTGGTCCCAGCGGTCGCCAGCCACCATCCGGATTCGTCGGTGCCAGCCACCGCCGCGCCGGACCCACCAGGGTTCCCCTGAAGACCCCCGGCGCCGGGCCCGCCCTGCGAACCGTTACCGCCACGTTCGTCCGTCGCACCTGTCCACGTCTCCTCTCCTGCTGGCCCGGCGGCTCCGCCGGTTCCGGGCGCCAGGCCTTGGCCCGCTTGTCCAACGGAGCCGGTTCGCGCTCCCCTCGGTGACGCGCCGCCATCGCCTCCGCGGCCTCCGCATGGGGAGGCCCCTCCGAAGCCGAGCGCAGGCGCGGGCGCCGACCCACAGAGCCCGCTGCTGGACTCGGCACCCAAATTCCCGGCGTCACCATTCTGTCCGCCGGCGCC
>JBLFZA010000027.1:0-25646 GCA_047610025.1 Bradymonadia bacterium
CGACGCCATCCGAGCCAGTGCCCGTGCCTATGGTCCCTCGAGACCGCACCCCGGTAGCAGAGCAGCCCGGCATGATCGCGACCCCGCCCACCCCCGTTGTTCCGCCAATCCGGCAAGTGCCACCTGACACGCGACAACCGCAGGCAGTGATTCGGCTCGACGAACGACTGGGCTCCGGGCCACAACTTCGTCCGCCCTCTTCCGCGCCAACCGTGACCGAGGGATGCCGGGAGTTTATCAACGACCACACCACGGACATCGTGCGCCACCGGCGTGGCCGTCGCTCATCATGTCCCCGCTGATCCGTGATATTTCGAGAGGCGCTCGCCTCAACTTGCCCTAGATATGATGAGCAGGTCGCGACGGCTGTAGACATCGACGCGTTCTGCTCATCTTCTCGCTGGATCGTCCCCGCGTTCGAGGCCTTTCAGGCGCGCTCGAAACCTAGCGTCTTCGTCGACGATGCTGTGACGCTTGCGTTCGCCGAGAGCTTCGTCCCGCGCGTGGGCATGTGCCTGAAGCCGCCCGATGACATCTGGGGGCTCGGCTGTCCGATTGTGACCCCGGACGCTGAGTTGGGCGCGGCGCGCCTCATTGAGACGCTGAGCGCTCGTCCACTCGGGGCCAGACTCGCGCTCGTTACAGGAATCCTCGAGTCGACTCCACTGCTGCGCCAGATTGTCTCGCGTGCGCGGAACAAATTGCTGCTGCGCCCATGCCAAGGAGCCGTTCGCCACCTCGCCCAACTAGACGATGGGCTTGACGGCTTTCTCAGCAGGCGATCCCGAAAGCATCGCGCTTCGCTTCGCAACGCCAGTCGGCGCGCAAGCGCGGCCGGCGTCACTTTTCACACCGATCGGGTGACCGACGAAGCAACGCTTGACCTCGCGTTCCTTCGCGCGATGCATGTGGAGCAGCAGTCGTGGAAGACGCTTGAAGGCAACGGTGTCGCTGAGGGCCCGATGCGAGTGTTCACGGAGCAAATGTTGCGCACCTCTGTCATGGCTGGAGACGCTGTTTGGTTCACCTTTGCTCGGCAGAACGATGCGGACGTCGGGTACCTCCACGGCGTACAAACCGGTGACTATTTTCGCGGCGCGCAGATGAGCTTCGCGGAGAACACGAGACCGCTCAGCGTTGGCAATCTTCTACAGTTCAACACGATCACTGCTCTATGCGAAGCTGGCCTCGCGGTGTACGACCTCGGCTCGTCCGTTCCGTACAAAGAGCGTTGGGCTGAGCGCACGCTCAGCACAGTCAGTTTCATCCTCCACGCGTGAACTATGGCGCTTTTTTTAGACGTGATGGCCTTCGTTCTGAAGTCCGGCATCGTGCTCTCTGTCATCGTCGCCGCGCTCTTCGCGGCGTCTGTTCTTTTCCGCCGAGACGCCGACGCGCCTCGTGAAGGACGGCTGCGCACGAAACGACTCGACATTCTCTCGGCATCGCGTGCCCGAGCTGTCGATGCCGCCACGATGACCGATAAACAGTACAAGGCGGAACAGAAGAAGAAGGAGGAGATTGGCAGCGCGAACCCACGTACCTTTGTTCTCCGCTTTGTTGGCGATATGCACGCAGATGCTGTCGACGGGCTCCGGGAGTGCATCAGCGCGATCGTAACGGCGAAGAAGGACGGCGATGACGCTATCCTCGTCCTCGAGAGCCCCGGCGGGACTGTCACCGGGTACGGCCTCGCCGCCTCGCAGTTGCAGCGTCTGCAGGCGGCCGACGTGCCACTCTGCGTCTGCGTCGACCAAGTCGCCGCAAGTGGCGGCTACATGATGGCGGTGGTGTCCTCAGAGATCGTCGCTGCTCCCTTCGCCGTGCTGGGCTCCATTGGCGTCCTGCTTCCCGTGCCAAATGTCAGCAAGCTGCTGAAGCGCGTGGGTGTCGACTATGACGAAATGACCGCAGGCGAATACAAGCGCACCGTCTCTCTCGCCGGCGAGATCACGGATGAAGGGCGCCAAAAGACCCAGGAACAGCTCGAGGACACGCACATGCTGTTCCGAGAACACATCGCTCGATTCCGTCCTGAGCTCGACGTCGATCGCGTCTCCACCGGCGAAATTTGGTACGGCTCGCGAGCGAAGGAGCTCGGACTCGTCGACCGCATCGCCACCTCGGATGACGTCATCCTACAACGTGCTGAGACGCGCGCCGTTGTCGAGGTCACCTACGAGCATCCACAGCCTCTCGGCCGCAAGCTGCTAGGCGTCCTAGGTCGAATGACGAGGGCTGTGGGCATCTAAGCTCCCACAGCCTCGGCGAGGCGACAGTGGCCGTACTAGGCTAAGACTTTGCCTTGCTGCGACGCTTCCGGAACTTGAACGTCAACTCATCGTCCTTGACGTCAACCGTGACCGTGCCGCCGTTTTCGAGCTTTCCGAAGAGCACCTCTTCGCTGATGGGCACCTTCAATGAATCGGTGATCACCCGCGCCAAAGGCCGGGCTCCCATGAGCGGGTCGAATCCAGCCTCGGCGAGCCAAGCGACCGCCGCCGGCTCGAGCGTGAGCCGCACGTTCTTGTCGAGCAATTGTGCCTCCATCTCGCGCACAAACTTCGCGACAATACGCTCCATAACGGCAGGCTGGAGCGGGCCGAAGCGCACTCGAGCATCGAGGCGGTTGCGGAACTCCGGGCTGAAGACACGCTTGTACTCGCGCTCATCGTCGCCCATTTGAACCCCGCTTCCAAAGCCGATGGCCCCTGTCTGCAAGTCACGTGCGCCGACGTTCGAAGTCATAATGAGAATGACGTTGGAAAAGTCTGTCGTCCGCCCGTTGTTGTCGGTCAGCTTTCCGTAGTCCATGACCTGCAAGAGGATGTTGAACACATCGGGGTGCGCCTTCTCGATCTCGTCGAGAAGGACGACGCACTGCGGATTCTTCGTCACCGCTTCGGTGAGCAGACCGCCCTGTTCGAACCCAACGTAGCCGGGGGGCGCTCCGATCAGACGCGAGACGGAGTGACGTTCCATGTACTCGCTCATGTCGAGGCGCAGGAGCTCGCAACCGAGTGTCGCGGCAAGTTGCCGAGCGACCTCTGTCTTGCCGACGCCGGTGGGTCCCGTGAACATGAACGTACCGGTCGGCTTCTCTGGGGCGCCGAGTCCCGCACGAGCGAGCTTCACAGCAGCAACAACCTGCTGAATTGCGCTGTCTTGACCGAACACGGCCATTTTCAGATCGCCCTCGAGCGCCAGCAAACGGTCTCGCTCGCTCATCGTAAGGTCCTGCACCTGAATTCTCGCGATGCGCGTCACAAGCGCCTGAATCTCAGCCTTCGTTACGAGTGGGTTCTCAAGCTCCTGCAGCTTCATGTCAGCCCCGGCTTCATCCATCAAATCGATGGCCTTGTCGGGTAATCGAAGCTCGTGCAGGTGCTTCATCGATAGGTCGACAGACGCCTCGATCGCATCGTCGGTGTAGACCACGCTGTGGTATTCTTCGTAGGTGGGTTTTAGCCCCTGAAGAATCTCGATGGCGTCGTCTCGCGAGGGCTCATCGACCGTAATCTTCTGGAACCGGCGGGACAGCGCTCGGTCCTTCTCGAAGTGCGTACGGTAGTCCTTGAAGGTTGTGCTGCCCATGCAGCGCAGCTTGCCAGCCGAGAGCGACGGCTTCAGCAGATTCGATGCGTCCATCGCGCCACCGCTCGTTGCTCCCGCGCCGATGATCGTGTGGATCTCGTCAATAAAGAGCACGGCGTTATCGATCCGCTCGATCTCGTTGACGACGGCTTTCAGGCGCTCCTCGAAGTCGCCGCGATAGCGCGTGCCGGCAATGAGCGCACCCATGTCGAGGCTGTAGATTGTCGCGCTCTTCAGCGCGTTAGGGACTTCACCCTGCACGATTCGTAGCGCGAGACCTTCTGCCAAGGCCGTCTTTCCAACACCCGCGTCGCCGACAAAGATGGGATTGTTCTTCCTACGGCGCGCCAGCACACGAATCGTTCGGTTGATCTCCTCTTCGCGTCCCACGAGGGTATCGATGCGACCCGCCTCAGCTTCTTCGTTCAGATTTGTCGTGTAGGCCTCTAGCGGATCCGCCGCGACACTCTCTCCTGATTCGCTCGTACCAGGGCCATCCCCGAGAGGCTCTGATGGGCTCCCAGCTGGTCGCTCGGACCCGTGAGACACGTCTTGAACGACCTTCAACCGCGTCACGCCGTGTTCTTCCAGGAAGTGACGCGCGAACGACTCTTGTTCTCTGAAAATCGCGATCAGCAGGTTCTCCCCACGAACCTCATCTCGCCCGCTGCTCTGCACGTGGCTAGCAGCTCGGGCGATAACCCGCCTGAAACCGATAGAGGGGTGCGGCTCTGCCGCGAAGGCGTCGGGCAGGCTATCAACGCGCGTCTCCAAGAACTCAACGACGTCCGCCTTCAGCGCGTCGATGTTGGCGCCAGCGCGACCAACTAAGCCGGCCGTCTCTTCATCGAGCAAAAGGGCGAGGAGCAGGTGCTCCACTCCAACAAACTCGTGGCGACGTTGCCGCGCATCGGCCATGGCGAACTCAATCGCGATCTGCACTTCTTCGGATAGTGTCATTCTGGCTCCATCGTGAGCAGCAGGGGGTGCCCTTCCGCTTGAGCAAATTGCTGAGCGCGCTCCACCTTCGACTCGGCGATGTCGAGCGGATAAGCACCGGCGACAGCGCGCCCCTTGGTGTGAACGAACAGCATGAGATGCGTCGCTTCTTCACGGGTCTTGTGAAAGATGCGCTGTAAGACATCGACCACGAACTCTTGAGTCGTGTAGTCGTCATTGTGAACGAGGACCTTGTACAGCCGAGGCTTCTCGGTCTTCGGCCGCGACTTCAGCGCGGTCTGTCCTTTTCTGGTCGGGTCGTCTTTCTCACTCATCGTCGGCTTCCTGAAGCAACGGTCACTGTTCAGGCCATTAGTCTAGCCACGGATTCTGCGAAGCAAAGCGCTAGGCGCCGAGCGAGAGCCTTAAGACTGACCGTGAGAGCCCTGAGTGGGAAGTAAGCTCGCGGACATCTAGGGCGTGCGGGCCACGCTCGATAACAGCGCTAGCCATCCTACAATGAGGGCGACCCCCCCAATCGGTGTGATCGCACCCAAAATTGTTACGCCAGACAGGCACAGCGCGTACAACGAGCCGCTGAAAACAAGCACCCCGACCGTGATTGCGACGCCCGCTACTCGAAGCCCGGGGGCATTCGGCTTGTGCGCCCACCATGCGGCTATCGCTGCTAGAGCGACGGCGTGAACGAGTTGGTAGTGTGCGGCGGTCTGCCACGTATCAAGACGCGCAGCCGTTAGCGTCTCTCGAAGCGCGTGTGCACCAAACGCTCCGCAGGCCACCGCCGAGGCTCCAAAGAGTGCGGCGATCATCATTAACTTTCGTGGCGACACTAGGATCTCTCCGCAATGTTCGTTCGCGCTTCACCGAGCGCCGTGAGTGTGATGCGGCGGGAGTGACCCATCGCGCGATGCTCCCACAGAAAAATGCCCTGCCATCGACCCAGATCGAGCTCTCCGTTTCGCACCGGGACACTGAGCGTCGTCGCGGTCAGCACGCTGCGAACGTGGGCGGACATGTCGTCGGGGCCTTCGTCACGATGCGTAAACACGGCATCTCCGTCCTTCACGAGACGCCCCATCCAAGATTCGAGATCGACCTGTACTGCCGGGTCGGCAGCCTCGTTGATGAGTAGTGACGCGCTCGTGTGGTGCACAAAGACGTTGCACAACCCCTCGGCCACACCTGTCGCCGCCAACGCGTCACGCAGGCGTGAGGTGATATCGTACGTCCCGCGGCCCGCGGTCGTGAGGACAATCTCTCGATGCTGGATCAACATGGTTTGGCACCGTCTTGCGATGGGTTCTGCAGAAATGTGCCGCCGCAGAGGCGATTGCAAGACCGATTCTCGGCCCCCTCCGTTGAGGTGCAAGGAGAGAACGGTCACCCCGAGAATTGAGAGCGACACCATGAAGCGCACCAATCTAACCATCGCGGAGCCCTGTCACGAGAACTGGGACACCATGACCGGCGACCAGCGCGGGAGATTCTGCTCGTCTTGTGACAAGTCGGTACACCATCTCACCGAGATGTCGCCGCGGGAGGCTACCTCACTGCTCCGCAGCCAGCCCGCCGATGGCTTGTGCATCCGCTATGAAGTCGACGAGGCCGGTGACCCCGTAGTCGGGCGGCGTCGAGTACTCGCAACCTCTCCGCTGTCTCAACAGCTTGGCGCGACCGCGTTAGTAGGCCGAGCCACGATGTTCGCGGCAGGGCTAGCCAGCATGCTCGCCGCGGGCGTCGCCACGGCTGGCCCTCCGGCGCCGATGCTCATGGGGGAGCCGATCCCACTGGAGATTATGGGTGGCCTAGACGCATGGTCCGAGGAACCGAAGCCTGGCGACCGAGCTGAAACCCCGACGACGGGGCCGGTGGAGACGACTCTTGAACAACAGGAGTGCGAGGCATCCGGACGACTCGACTGCTATGGGATCGAGTTACACGAGGTGGAGTTCATCCCCACGATTGAGATCGATCGCCCCCAGCTGATGGGGCGCATGCCTGCGCCAGAGTTCCGCCAGAAGTGGTAGCGCGCGTGCGTCTTCGAGGCGCTAGGTAAGCGGATCAGAACTCGCCGTCTCGACCACCTTCTCGAAGCCCTTCGTTTTGAAGGGCTTGTGAATGTGTTCGTCACGGAACTCGCGCACGCGTTCGCCGTCGCCACACTCGAGCGTGCAAAGGCCCTTGTTCGGCATCGCGCAGTCTTCACAGCAGATGAAGAGGCTGTTGCAGTCCATATTGGCGCAGTTCTGATGCCGTGTCGTCTTAGCGCCGCACCACTTACAGCTTGCCCAGGTGTTGGGCGCCCCGCCGATGTCGATGCTCAAGCGGTCGTCAAAGACGAAGCACTTCCCCTCGAAGAGCGCCCCACCCTGGTCTTTGGCGTACGAGACGATGCCGCCATCGAGTTGGTGCACGTTGTCGTATCCGCGTCGTTTCAGCAGACCGCTGAACTTCTCACAGCGAATGCCACCGGTGCAGTACATGAGAATCTGCGTCTCTTTGGGCACGTCGATTTCGTCGGCCCACGCAGGAAACTCGGCGAAGGTGTCGACCGGAGCGCGAAGCGCGTTGGTGAAGTGTCCGATGTCCCACTCATAGCCATTGCGCACGTCGAGCAGCAGCACATCGCCTCGCGCGGCGGCCTCCCTCCAGTCGACGGGTGACATGCGCTCACCGCCCTCGCTGTGAGGGTCGACTTCGTGCTCTTCCGGCAACGCGACCAGCGCGTGGCGCGCGCGCACGCGCAGCTTCGAGAAAGGGATCTCGGAGACGAACTCCTCCTTCCACACGATATCAGCGAAACCGGGCCACGCCTCGACGTGGACTTTGTAGGCGCTGACCGCCTCGACGCTACCCGCACACGTACCGTTCAACCCCTCGGGCGCGACGTGAATCCGGCCGACGATCTCGTGATCACGGCAAAACTGGGCGTGCAGCTCGCGAAGCATCGCGTGGTCGGCTATCGGAGCGAAATGGTAGTATAGGAGGACAGCATTCATGGCTCCGAGCGTAGCACGACGAAGCCCCGAGCTGGCAAGCTCAAGCTGCCACCGATGGCAGCCGTTCCCGCGATGAGATCGGTGTACGTCCCGGCCGGGATGTTCACGCTGCGCGGGCCATCGGCGCTGTTGATGGCGACGGTGACGTTGGGCGAGCCTTCGCCGCAACCGAGCATGCTGTACACCCAGGTGTCATCATCGACAGAGCGGGTCACGCGACGTCCGCGAGCGACGACGGGGTTCTCGGCACGGATGTGAGCGAGCTCCGAGACTTGAGCGCGCAACGTCAGCTGTGCGGGATTGAGCGACGCATCGTTCCACGGCATCATGCGGCGATTGTCCGGATCGCCGCCTCCTGCGAGTCCGATCTCGTCACCGTAGTAGATCAATGGGATTCCAGGGTTCGTCATCATCACAACGAACGACAGCCCGAGGCGTTCGTAGGCCTCGTTCCCCGACGGTTGAGGGAAGTTCGACGTCCAGCCGTTGGATGTGCTGCTTCCTTCGCGACAGTTGCCGATCTCCCGGCTGGCGAAGTGAATCGGACGCGGGATGTCATGGTTCCCGATCCAGGTCGTCATGATCGCATCTTCGCCATAGAATGTGTCGTTGCTGGCCATCCAGCCCGACAACGCACGCATGCTGCCGCCAGGGGTGAAGAGTGCCTCGCATACACGGGCCTTAAACGGAAAATCGAACTGTCCGTCGAGCATCGTGTCGGGGTCGATGAAGGACCGAATCAGGTCGGCGTCGTCGTACGCAAAGGTCTCTCCAACCAGATAAAAGCGCTCGTCGTCCTCCGCGATCCGCGAATCGATGGCGGCACGCAGGTCGCGCAGCCAGTTCAGCGGCACGTGCTTGATGGCGTCTAGACGATAGCCGTCGATATCAAACTCGCTTGCCCACCATACAGCGTCGTTCACGGACCAGGCCCGCGCGGCGGCGTTGTCGAAGTCGAAGGGAGGCAGGTAATCCGTGAATGCGCAGCGAGTGCCCCAGAAGGGGTCGTCCCAGAGGTTCTCTGGGCCGCAAAGCGCGATCTGGCCGTTGTCCCGCGTCGCGAACCAGTCCTGATGATTCTGATACAGCTCGCTCTCGCTATCAACGTGGTTCATCACATAGTCGAAGAGCACCTTTATACCGTGGCCGTTCGCACTCTCTGTTGTGTGCGCAGCGGTGACCATCGCGCGCAGATCATCTTCACTGCCGATGCGTGACTCCACCTGTGGGCGCGGCGTCGGGTTGGCTGGGTCGGCGTAGCTGACATTGGCTGGCGATGGCCAATACCCGTGGTAGCCGGAGTACAGGTTGGGGTCCGCCGCTGGGTTGATCGCTGCTCCTGCGGTGTCGCGGTTCTCGAAGGGTGCCGTAATCCACAACGCGGTGACGCCGAGTTCGTTGAGGTAAGACATTTGCTGCGTGATTCCCTGAAGGTCTCCGCCTTCGTACTGGCCGGACGGACCTGTCATTGGGTCACCCTCCGTTGCGCCACTAACCGGGTCGCTAGCGCCGTCTCCATCGTAGAAACGGTCCACCATGGCGAAGTACATCACCGTGTCGCGCCAATCGAACGCGTCGAGGTCGCCACAGGCCCCCGCAGTTCCGCCACCCGAGCAATCCTTCACTAGTAAGGAGTTTTCGCCACCGAAGCCGTCTGGCACACCCACCGGATTGCTCGGATCCTGCACATAGTCCGTTTCGTTCAGTACAATCTTGTACTCCCACGAGCCGTTGGCGACTTCGAACTTACCCCACCAAATTCCTAGCTCCTCGTCGAGGGTGAGAGCGAAGCCACCCGCTGCGGCGGTTCCAGGCCAGACGTCGTCTGCGTCAGCGTTGAAACCGCCCGCCACATGCACGGTCGCGTACGTCGTTCCCGCTGGGGCGAATGTGAATAGCTGGAGGGTGCAGGGGTTCGGCTCGCACAACTGGCTTGCGCACACCTCATTCAGCAGGTCGCACTCCGAGTCCATCTGGCACTCGATCTCGACGCACTCGAGTGCCAGGCAGGTGAAGCCTTCGCCGCAATCCTCAGCGACCTCACACTCCGGTTGGCACGTGTTGTCGACGCAAATGAGAGGGGTCGCACAGGGCCGCTCGTCGTCGCACTCCTGCTCGACATCACTCTCGACGTCCGGCTGTGTCACATCCTCCTCCGCGCCATCCTCGCTGCCCGCATCCACTGGCTGGCGGGGGTCGAGCGGGATCCCAACATCGACGAACCCGATATCGGACTGCGGACCATTATTGTTCCCGGTTTCAAGTTCGCCGGCATCAAGGCACGCGGCGAACGAGCTGACAGAGAGAACAAGCAAGATACGTCGAACCATGGCTTAACCCTTGATCCCGCCGGCGGTGAGCCCGCCAACGAGATGTTTCTGAAGGAGAAAGAACAACAACATGACGGGGAGAGAGATGAGGATCGCGCCGGCCGCAAACAACCCCCAATCTGTGCTGAACGAACCCGCATATCGCTGCAGCACGACAGGCAGTGTCGCAGAACGCTCGTCACTCAGGAACGTCGCGGCCAAGATGTACTCGTTCCATGCCGTCATGAAGCTGAAGAGCGCTGTGACAACAATCGCCGGGCGAGCGAGGGGCAACACGATTCGCGTGAAGATGGTCCACTGACTCGCCCCATCGACGAGCGCCGCCTCTTCTAGCTCCTTCGGGACGGTGTCGAAGTACCCCTTCAACATCCACACGCAAAAGGGCACGTTCGTGGTCGAGTAGACGAGCGTGAGGCCCAACATGCTATCGAGCAGGTGCAGGCTATCGAGCAGCAGGTAGAGCGGGATCGCCATCACGACCCCCGGGAACATCTGCGTGATCAGGAACGCTTTCATCCCGGCATCCTTCCCTGGGAAGGTGAAGCGCGAGAACCCGTACGCAGCAGTCGTCGACAGCGCGATGCCGAGCAACGTCGTCGACACAGCGACGACGGTCGAGTTCCACACTTGGCGCCAAAACACCGGGTCGCCAGCGCTATCTGTCGCGCTGATCACCGCTCGGAAGTTCTCTAGCGAGACGGTCTCCGGAATCGGCGAAAGACCCGACGTGATGCTCGCGCTAGGTGTCAGCGCCATCTTCAATACCCAAAGCACTGGATAGAGCGTCACTAAGGACACGCTCATCAGGATGACCTGCCGTCCGAGCTGTGCGCCCCACCCAGGCCCCATGAGCTTTGACCGACTCATGAGCGCTCCGGTGCGCGACGCGTGGTCAGCGCCGTATACAAGAGCAGCGCCCCGAAAATGAGCACGCCATAGGCAGCCGCGTATCCGTAGCGTTCCTGACGTTCGAAGGCCCAACGATAGGCTTCGGTGATGAGAATATCCGACGAGGAATCCGGCTCTCCGCCGCTGACGAGGTAGATGATGTTGAACATGTTAAACGTCCACACGCTGCCCAGGATCACCGCGGGCACTAGCGTGGGCCGTAGCAGTGGCAACGTCACGTGGCGAAACTGTTGCCACCGGTTCGCCCCATCGATAGCGGCTGCGTCTTCGAGGTCGCGTGGGATGCTCTGCAGCGCGCCGAGCGAGACCACCATCATAAACGGGAAGCCCAGCCAGGTGTTCGTGATCAAGTTCGCCGAGAAGGCTGTCGCGAATTGACTGAACCAATCCACACGCTCGACCCCGAAGACATCGAGCAGAGCGTTGATGGCCCCAAACTCGACGTTGAACATCCCCCGCCAAATGAGCGCGGTGATGTAGTTGGGCACTGCCCACGGCACGATCAGCAGCACCCGATAGAGGCCCTTCAGCTTTACCCATGGGTCGCGCAGCAGGAGTGCGAGCCACAGCCCAATCGCGACATGGAATGTGACGTTCAGCACCGTCCACATCACCGTGACCACCAGCGTGAAGTAGAAGTTCCGCGGGTTCGTCACATCCGGATCAAACAGAATGCGGACAAAGTTAGCAAAGCCGACGAACGTGAACCGCCCGGCCTCGTGAGAGTAGAGGGAAATCACCGCGCCAATAACGAAGGGCGCGAAGATAAGCAGGATGCTCGCGAACGCTGCCGGCAGAATGTACGCGTACGCCTTCCGCTGCGCTCGCACGCGCACGACGAGTCCTGTCCTCCGGGCGTGTGCGACGAACCAGGCGCAAAACCCGAGCATGGCGAGCGAAGCGAGCGCCAGATAGGGCGTCGGGTTCGCGCCTGGCGGTGGCGGTGCCAGCGCTTCCGCGAGCTCGGCGTCGGCCGCTACAAGGGCGTCCACCGCATTAACGTCTCCCCGCAGGGTCTGGCGCAGGGCGCGATTCGCCGGCTCCCAAAACACCTGCATCTCCGGACGGTTGGGCATCGGTGTTCCGAGCATAGCCGCACGTGCGAAGGTCATCGTCACCGGATCGCCGCCCTCCTCTGCTACAACCGTCTCGTGCGCAACGGCTTGGTGCCCGACCTCCGCGCGGATCCGCGCGCTGTCTTCCCCTGCCAGAAAGGCCATCAACGCGATGACCTGAGGCCGACGCTCCTCCGTTACTTGGGCCGTCGCGAGCACACCCTCCACCGTCACGAAGGGGCGCGCGGGTTGTCCATTCGCGCTGATCGTCGGGAGAGGTGACACCGTGTACGGCGTACCCTCCGGAAGCTCGCCGACAAACCATGGCCCCGAAATCGCGAAGAGCGCGTTGCCGCTCACAAACAGCTCTGTGACGAGCGCGCCGGTGGGGTCTCGAGGCAGAATGCGGTGCTCATTGAGCAGCGACGACGCGAAGTCGAGAGACAACGCGTTCGCCTCGCCGGCGAGCGAAGGAACCCCCGAGGGGTCCTCCAGAGATCCGCCTAACCCGAAGAACCAACCGCTGTGAAAGTAGAAGTCTGCGACCTGGTAGACGAGCCCGAAGCGTCCTTCGTCGCGGTCTGTGAATGCCATCGCTTCCGCGATGAGTTGGTCCGTCGTCTCCGGTGGCGCGCCCTCGCGAAGATCGGTGCGAGAGAACAGAGCGAGGGTCTTGGTCGCGAGCGGCAGCCCGTAGCTGATGTCGCCGTAGACGAACGCTTCTTGGAGGTTGTCCGGCAGCGGCTCGCGGACGGTCTCGTCGAACCACCCGTCGATCGGCACCACAACCCCGCTCTCGGCCCAACCGCCGGTGCGCTCCTGGGCAAAGATGAACACGTCAGGGCCATTTCCGCGTGGCACTCCGTTCGTAATCTTATTCGCGTAGACGTCGTACGGCACGGGTAACACCCGCACATCGACGTCGGGGTGCTGCGCTTCAAACTGTTCCACGACCTGCAGCAGCGCAGTCGCTTCGTCTCCGCGATAGGAGTGCCACAGATCGATCGCGTCATCTTCGCCCGCGCATCCCACCGCAAGTAACGCGGCGAAACAGCACAACAAAAATCTGGCGACCACGCGCACTGCCTAGGCCTCGCTTGGAAGCGCGAGCGAGAGCTCGGTGGTCGCCTCGAATAATCGCACATCGTCGGCGCGCACTGCGAAGCTGCGCGTCTCCCCAATCGGAACGGCGGAGAGCTCGCTCGCTTCGACGCGCGCGATCCCGTCGAAGACAGGCGACTTCACGTGCACGTGCGCCTCCCACCCCATCGGCTCGACAACCTCCACGGCGCCTTCAATGGTGCCCAGCCCCGCTTCGAGATCCACGTGCATGTCGTGCGGGCGAACTCCCACGATGACGCGCGTGCCATCGGCCACGTTGAAGCGAGCGGTGTTATAAGGAAGTCGGACTCCCTGTGCGCTCGCCACTCCGCCGTGAACCGTTCCGTCGATGAAATTCATGGGAGGGCTGCCGAGGAACGCCGCCGTGTACTTGTTCGCCGGCCAATCGTAGAGCTCTGCGGGGCGTCCAACGTGCTGTACGACTCCCTCGTGTAGCAACGCGATGCGATCGGCCATCGTCATCGCCTCGACCTGATCGTGTGTCACATACACCATCGTGACGCCCAGCTTCTGATGCAGACGGCGAAGCTCGACGCGCATCTCCGCACGCAGCGAGGCGTCGAGGTTCGAGAGCGGCTCGTCGAACAAGAACACTTGCGGACGTCTTACGATAGCCCGGCCCATCGCGACTCGTTGCCGCTGCCCACCTGACATCTCTTTCGGCAGCCTGTCCAACAGCGGCTCTAGGCCGAGCATCTCCGCAGCCGCGTTGACCTTTTCATCGATGACCGCCTTCGCTTCCTTTCGCACCTTCAGCCCGAACGCCATGTTCTCCCGCACCGTCATGTGTGGGTAGAGCGCGTAGCTTTGGAAGACCATTGCGATGTCGCGGCCCTGCGGCTTGACGTCGTTAACGCGCTTGCCGTCCATGAAGATATCGCCGGCCGTTGGCGTCTCCAGCCCAGCCAACATGCGCAGCAGTGTGGACTTGCCGCACCCAGAGGCTCCAACGAGCACAAGAAACTCTCCAGACGCGATATGGAGGTCGACTCCACACACGACCTTCACGTCCCCGAAGGACTTCTCAACCGCTTTGAGGACGACGTCACCCATCGGGCTATTGCTCCATCGCTTCGGCGCGTGACGCCTCAATCAACACCCGAGTGTGATTGGGCTCTACATCGACCAGCAGGCACCCGCAGGCGCCGCCGTCGTAGCTGTCGGCAACCGGTTGTTCGCACGCGACTGTGTCACATCCGTCCACCGTAACCTCGAACCGTGTGCGCACGCACATGTTGGTCTCAGGGTTACAGGCGCCGTCGTCGCATTCCGCGCCTGTCGCACAGGGTACAGGGGACTGCGCGGTGGGGTGCATGTCGACCAACCGCGTGCCAGGCGCGAACGTGGTCGTCATGCGGGTAAAGCCCAGGTCCTCTGCGCTGGTTTCGCTGCTTTGCTCACGATTCGTATTCACCACGACCATGGACCGTTGGCCCAAAAACCGACGTTCGAACGCAAAGATTCCAGCGTCTTGCTCCGCGCCCGTTCGTTCGGTGGACCAGTGGAACGCCAACGTCCCGTAAGCAAGCTCCGGGAGCGAGCGGCGGAGCGCGGTCAGAGACGAGATGTGCAGGAAGGTCGGGTTTGTGCGGTCGAAGCCGCTGTTCCAGAGGTTCTCCCGATTCGCCGGATCGTTGCCACCAGAGAACTGCTGCTCGGTGCCGTAATAAATGCAGGGGATGCCATCCTGTGTGAACAGCAGGTTCAGCGCGTTGTGCATCACGTTGATGTCCGGCTCATCGAAGAGGAATCGCGGCACGTCATGGTTATCGATGAAGTTGACGAGCATTTCAGTCGGCACGAGAGGCTCCCCGTCGATGCCCATAATGCTGTTCTCATGCGGCTCCGTTCCGTAGTTTACCTGCCGTTCTCGCCAGAGGTCTTCAATCGTCGAGGTCGGCGCGCCGTACTTGAAGACCGCGTCGTAGACTTGGAATTTTTGGCTAAAGTAAAACACGGAATCGAGCATTCCAGGCTCGGTGTAGCTGCCGAGCAGCCAATCCGCACCGTCGAAGACCTCTCCAAACATGAAAAAGTTATCTTTGCCGATCGCCTCGGTGTGTTCCCGAATTGCGGTCGAAAACTGAATCCAGAAGTCGTGCTCGACATGCTTAACGGTGTCGATCCGGAAGCCGTCGATATCGATCTCGTCGATCCAGTACGTGAACACATCGATCAGCGCCTCGCGCACCTCGGGTAGATCCGTCCGCAGATCTTTCAGGCCACCCGGGAAGTCGCCCGTGACTTCCTGCATGCGCACGAAGTCGTAGCACTCCTGAACGTTGGACGGGTCTATGCCGTATTGTTGGCAGGCCTCTGCTTCGCGCCCCCAAACCGTCACGCGACCGCGGCGCCAGTACCAATCGAAGTTGGCGAACTCATCCGGTTCAGGTGGCCCTCGATTGAGCTCCGGTATCGTGACCCAATCCGTCGGCGCAGGGCCCGATTCGCCGAGGCTTGTGTAACCCTGGACGCCACGAGGGTCGAAGTCAGGGTCGTACTCCCCACTTCGCAGAATCGGGCTGAACTGCCCCGACCCTTGAATGGAATCGTCCGGGCGACCGTTGCGGTTGATATCGTAGTAGAAGACCTGCCCAACGTGGTTCGTGACCACATCGAGGATCACGAGAATGCCGTTGTCATGCAGCGTGCTCACCATCTCGCGCAGTTCAGCGATATCCCCAAAATGCGGGTTCACGTCTTTGAAGTCCTGCGTCCAATAGCCGTGATAACCGTCGAAACCGGCGTCGGACTCCACGTTGCGGACTACCGGGCTTATCCAAACCGTCGTGACGCCGAGCTCCACCAAGTAGTCCACGTTGTCGGTAACACCCCGCCAATCACCTCCCTGGTAACGTCCGAGGTCACCAGGCACGACGCCGTGGTCGTTGTTTCGGTTCCCATTGTCAAATCGGTCCACCATGAGCTGATAGATGACCTCACCGCGCCAATCTCCAGCGTTGCTGGTCGTCTCAAAGTTGGTGGTCACGTCCGTCGGGCGGCGATCTGCACAGCCGACAGACACGAGTGCCGACAACGCGGCGGCTACACTGAGTCGCTTCATCATTGATACGTGCTCGAGTTGAACCACCACTCGGCGCCAATACCGAGGAAGTGCTGGGCGCGTTGCGCGTGACGGGGATCCGACTCGGGATACGCATCCTGCGCACCTTCGTTCAAAATTGACGCGGAGTAGATCAGGCGGATTTGAGGACGCGCGTAGATCGCGCGGTCCATACTTATCGTCGGCATGACGGCGAACTTCCACATCGCCGGCTCCAAGTAGGTGTCCGTTCGCGCGCTAAGCCCGCTCGGCGTGCGCCGCTGGTACGAAAGTTCGAACGCTTGGTGAACATGATCGCTCAGGAAGAGCACCGGCCTCACGCTAAAGACGCCCTCGACAAAGTCATCGTTGTCGAAGGTGACATCGTCCGCATCGCGGAACCACTGTACATAGGCACCCAAAGTCGCACCAACCCAGCGGGACTCAGCGTTCGCCGAGAGAGCGAGACGGGTCAGCCGTGCCGAGGTCACGCGTAAGTCGTCATCAGTCCCAAACGGCACCGACAGCTCGCCATACGCCGCCAACCCCGTGGAATGTCGAAGAAAGAGGTTCGCAAAGCCGTTTCGCGCGAACCCCCACAGGCCAACTTGCGCGCCCACTGTGACGCCGAGATCGGAGGGAAGCTCAATCTCAACGTCATCTTCATTCTGATAAACGCCGGCACCGAGCCGCTGCACGTCGCCGTAGAGGACGACCTTTAGGCCAAGGTCTGTACCGGCGAGCTCGCGAAACTGCTGTTCGAATCGCAGAGAGCCAAGCGCGCGGAGGCGGTCGAGCTGGATGCGACTCTCTGTCTCGAACTGCGGCCCAGCGACGATGACCTCTTGGCGCTGAAACGGGTCATCGAGCTGATTCACTCCGCCGTGCGCGCTCACGTACGTCGTCGGGGTGACCTCGTAGCGCAGCCCGCCGCCGACGGTGTTCAGATTATCCAGCGGCCAAAGGTCGAAGAGGTAGATGTCATCGCCCCGAAGCATTCGACTGCCAGCCCACGCGCTCAGGTCATCCACTCCGAAGTTGGACGCTTGCACGTACGCATTTCTCAGCGCGATCGCTCCGTCGAAGTCGCCATCGAGATGGAACATCGCCTCGGTGATAGCCGTGGTCGTCACCACGCTAAAGCGAGCGCCGTCAATGTGCTGTAGATCGTATCGAAGGTCCAGTTCGAGGTACGGCCCCTCTTCGAGCCTTGGCCCGTGACTCACGACGTTAGAGGCACGCCCCGCACCGCCGCGCAGGTTCGAAGCGCCGACCACTCGACCATAGGAGCCAAACGAAAACTGGCCCTGCACCCTCGGAACATCGTTCGGCTCGCCAACGTCATCGGCCATATCCACTTCGAAGGCGGCACTCGCGGGCGGCTCGGAACCGGAGGACTGGGCCGACCCTGATGCGGGCCAGAATAATACGGCCGCCACCAGCGGGGGGCTCAAGATACGCAGCATGCGACTCATTCGCTCAGGGAAAGTACTTAAGGCGATTGGTCGACACGGAGTCTCGACTTGGGAGAACCCTGTTACGGCTCAGAGCAACAGCGAAACCCATACGTGTTTGTCGGGGACTGTCCTGTCGCGCTCGCGAGGCGGGAGCGACACTGTAGTGTTAACTCTGGCTCCTCAAAAGAGCCACCGCGAAGCACAAGATCCGCCGTCCACTCCGCCACATTACCACTTTGGTCGAGCAGGCCAAACGGCGACTCGCACTCCGAGAAAATCCCCGCGGGCGTCGCGGCTCCTGGGGGAGGCGCGTTAACCCCATGACAGGCATCGCCACGGTAGGCCCCTGAGTACGGGTACAATTGCCCGCCCGCCCCTCGGCATGCGAGCTGCCACTCAGCCGCACTGCACAAGCGGCGGCCGCCAGCCTCGCAGGCCTGCCTTGCCTCGTCGAACGTCACACCCGCCCAAGGCAAAACTCCCGCGCGGGACAGAGCACTTCCCTCCTCAATCCCTTCTGCGTCTGCCGTCGCGTCTGTCCGAGACGCCTCATAAAGATCGATGCAGAAACGCGCCTCTCCGCTCTCCACAAGTGTTGCGCCGGCGCCGCATTCCCCGCACTCCAGTCCATTGTCAGGGACGCCATCACAGTCGTTGTCGAGCCCGTCGCAGACTTCTTCGGTGGGAGAACACCCATCGGTCACAACGTCCGGGGCATCGACCAACGTGTCATCTTCTGAGTCGACGTCGCCCGAGTTGACGCTATCTGAAACGTCGTCCGCGTCGGCGGCGTCGCCCTGAGTATCGTTCACCGCGTCGGAGACGGCGTCATCTGCATCTCCGACGACGTCAATCGAGCTGTCAGGCACCGCATCCAGCGCCAGACCGTCGACATCGTTCTCATCGCCCGTGTCCCTCGCGATCTCGTCGTCATCAACACAACGCGAGAAGTCCTGGTCACATCGCTCACCAGTCAGACAGTCGTTGTCACTGTCACACGGGACTGCGTCATTAAAGTCGATCACGCACGCGACCTGCAAAAATGCGGCGATGCAGAGCAGTCGTCGACACCATACAGAACATCTGCTCACCCTTCGAGCCCGGCGGGTCGCTCCGGCGTTGGTTGCGGGGCCGGTTCCGGTTCCCCTGCCTGCCTCAGCGCGAAGAGCGCCGTCGCAAGTATAGCTGCGAAGACCGCCGCAACGATGGCCCAAGCCCAAGGCGAACGCTCCGGCGCCACATCGCCCGTGGGCAAGTCCTCAGGCCACGCTTCGAGTGGGATGGAGTTTGACGAAGACGCAGGCCCGGGTGCAGCGAATGCGACGTCTTGCTCCACGTCGTCGAGGAAGGAGCCGGTAAACGCCTCGACGCTCGCAGAGGTTGACGCGATGCTCGACTCTGACCCGTTCGCCGATGAGATGAGATCTTCTCCGGTCGGGGGCGATTTTTTGAGTGCCTGATGCGGTGGCGACGCCAGCGTCTTGCTGCCGCGATCTTCGATCGGGCTCTGGAACTCGTCCCATCTCTCGCCAGCCGGCTTAGGCGTCCCCTCTGATAATGGCGCCGCCGGAGTCGCCATCAAGACCTGCGGGGCACTGGCCCTTCTCAACTTAATGTCGGTGCGTTCAAGGGCGATCTCAAGCGCGTCGACCTTATCGAATCTCTCTAGGTGCTCGAGCTCGGCGACCAAAGACTCGTAGCGATTGTAGCCGTCCGCTCGCTGCTCTAGGACCCGAAGCAGCTCGCGCTCTAGCCCTGTGTTCTGAACCTCTTCTAGATAGAGGTCCAAAAACCAGTCTACGGCGTCTTCATGGTCCGGCCTCCTCCGAAGACCTGATGCCAACGTGACGACCGCAGCGTTTACGTCTCCGCGGTCATGCGCTGACCGGGCGCGTTCGACGAACCCCATGTTAGTACTCGACGCGGTAGGGCGCGTCCGCAGCGCTGATAATCCACTGCTGAACCACCTCGAAATGCGGGTTCACGTTCGTGTATTGGCCAAGGCTATTGACGACCTCGAGTTCAGCGACGAGCGAGCCTGGCTCGTACCCTGCGAGCGCCCCGACATCGAACACGCCGGCGGCAATGAGCAGCGAGGCTGCCTTGGGGCCGATGCCGCGCACTTGCAGAAGCTCACAAATCCGAGCGATCTCCGTCAACTCGCCAATGGCCAGGCCCGTCGCGTCTGCGACGCGTTCACGGGCGTCGGGCGTCAGCAGACCGCGCAGCACCTCTTCGGTGTCATCGTAGCCAAAGCGCACGAACTCCGCGCGAGTCACGTCGTCGATGAACTCGATATCTGCCACGAAGTAATGCGACGCGTGTGCGCTCGGCATGAGGCCGAAAAGCAGGACGGCAGCGAATGAGAAGCAGCGGAGGGCGTGCATGATGCGAGACGCTAGCGAGAGACGCGGACGGAGCTGGGGAAGAATATACTCAGCCCCACAGTCGCGACAATGTGATTTCGGAACGACTCATCAACGTCGCGAGCGACACCAGCATCGGAACGCTGCACGTCTGCGCCATTATACATATAATCCTGAAAGCGAATGTTCATGGCGAGCTGCTCGCTCAGGAACGTGCGCACGCCCACACCGATAGATGGGCCAAAGGCTACCCCAGCGACATCATCCGAATCCGATTGAATGACCGCCGCGCCAACGCCAAGCAGCACATAGAAGTCAAAGTGCACGGTGTGCCGGGCGAACAGATTGAACTTCCCGTGGAACGGCACATAGCTGAGGTGTAGATCCGTCAGCAGTAGAGGCTCCGCGAACGCCAACTCAGGCCGCGTCGCGGCGCTCTGGCGCTGAGAGTATGTCTCGAACTCGTTGCTGATCGACGTATCGAAGTGAATCATCCCCACATGGGTGTTCACTCCAAGGGCGACGGCGTTCGTCAGGTGATAACGCAGGGACAACGCGAAGTACGCCGAGCGCTTGTAAGGGTTCAGCATCCCGATCCCGAGCCCCGGAGTCAGCTCAACGCGGTCCGATCGGAAGAGCAACTGTCGTCGCACCGCTGGGCCGCTTTGAAGGCTACGGGTCTGCGCTTGGGCCACCGTTGGGAGCAGCACGCTCGCACACGCGATGGTGCCGAGCAACAACGCCGAATGCAGAGCAACGCAAAGAAAACGCTTCATTCTGCGCCCTCCCCATCTGCGTATCGGTACCGGAACGACGGGGGTAGAAACAGGGTCAGCCCAATGGATGAGGTCAACACGTTGGTCATTCGGTCGCTATCGCCGGATGGTATGCGCGCGATTCGGTCTCGAAACTCCGTCTGCAAACCGATCCACCGATTGAAGTACAGATTGACCCCGACCGCTAAGACACCGCCGACGCGGATCTCGTCGGAAGCACTTACAATCGCTGGACCACCGCTGAGGTAAAGGTCCCAGAAGACGACCGCGCGATTGAACAAGACGCCCTTTCCGTAAAGCGGCACGTAGCCGACTTCGAAGGTGCCTACCCAATCCATAAATCCCACGTCGGGAACGCCACTCGTAGCGGATATCACCTCTTCGTACCGAGGCGTGACGCCGCCAACGGCGTTGTTGAAGTCCATCCACTCAAACGTCGACGCCACCGACCACTGCTCTGTTGCGTTTACGCGCAGTGTCCCGCCGATCGCCCACTGTCGAACCACCGCGTCGTTGATCTGAATTCCAAAACGCGGTGACAGCTGAAGCCGGCCGCGACGCAGCACAGGCTTCGGCTGAATCACCGTAATAGCGCCGTCCGTTGATGACATCAGCGACTGCGCTCCCGCCTCAGACGGCGAAAACGTAAGAGCCAAGAGGACGAGCGTTGCAGACGCGATGGCGACCAGGATTGACCGCATGAAATCCGGAGCGTTGGAGGGGGGGCTTTCGCCTCGATTGGTCTAGCACGGCGCCCTTTTTACCCGCAAGCCCCACATCCAGGCCATCACGACCTCAACGCCGCCAAGCCGCGCCAGACAGCGGCCAGCTCGCGCAGACCCATCCATCCAGGTTCCTACAGAAACAGCGCTTCAACAAACTCGTCCGCGTCGAAACGACGCAGGTCAGCGATGCCCTCACCAATCCCAATGTGATAAATCGGAACGTCGAGCTCCTGGCTGATGCCGAGTACCACACCGCCCTTCGCGGTGCCGTCGAGCTTCGTCAGGATCATGCCCGTCAGCGGAACCGCTTCCCCGAAGAGGCGCGCCTGCTGGATAGCGTTCTGCCCCGTGTTCGCGTCCACAACTAAAATGGTCTCGTGGGGAGCCCCATCGAGAGCCTTCCCGGCCACCCGTCCGATCTTCGATAGCTCAGCCATCAGCGGAGTCTTGGTTTGAAGTCGCCCGGCGGTGTCGCAGAGCACGATATCAACCCCCTCGGCCTTCGCGCGCTTAACGCCATCGAAGATCACGGAGCTTGGATCCGCCTCATCAGCGCCGCTGTGGAACCCACATCCCACTCGCTCCGCCCAACGCTCTAGCTGGCCCACGGCGGCAGCTCGGAAGGTGTCACCAGCGACCATGAGCACCGATTTCCCTTCTTCCGTGAGCTGCGCTGCGAGCTTACCGACCGTCGTCGTCTTCCCGGCCCCGTTCACGCCCACCATCAGCCACACCTGCGGCCCCGCGTTCGCAGGCACCTCAAGATGACGTGTGTGTCGGTGAAGAACCGCCGACATCTCCTCTCGCAAAACGCGATAGGCAGTCTCCGCGTCCGCCACCTCGCCATCGTCCTGTCGTTGCTGCACCTGCTGGAGCAGATACTGGCAAGTCTTCACGCCGATATCCGCCGTGAACAACAGCTCTTCGAGTTCCTCGAAGAGCTCTTCGTCAAGCGCCTGCTTCGACGTAAACAGAGTGCCTAAGCGCTTGAACAACCCTCCGCGCGTCTTCGCAAGTCCGTCCGAAAGGGCCACGGGTCGTGGCTTCTCTGCCACGACCGCGACCGGCTTCGCAACTGGCGCCTCGTCAACGACCGCGACCGGCTTCGCAACTGGCGCCTCGTCAACGACCGCGACCGGCTTCGCAACTGGCGCCTCATCAACGACCGCGACCGGCTTCGCGACTGGCGCCTCATCAACGACCGCGACCGGCTTCGCGACTGGCGTCTCATCAACGACCGCGACCGGCTTCGCGACTGGCGTCTCATCAACGACCGCGGCCGGCGAACCCGCAGTCGGTGCTGTGCTATCAGCTTGCTCCGATTCGCCGGCCGAGTCAGCCTCATCGTCTTGGCCGAGGGCGACCGCTGGCGCCTGCGTCGTGACCGCGTTGCGAGCCGCGGCGGCGACTATGTTCTCCCCCGCTTGGAGAGGTTGAGGCGCGGTGGGCGCTTCGCTCGACGCTCCGGGCACAACAGGGTTCGGAGCGACGGGCGTTACAGCGAGCGGACGCTCGGTTCGGACTGGAGTGTCATCGCCAGAAGAGACACGACGTACGCCGCCCGTCTTGCGACGCGTGATCTCCGCCTGCGCTTCATCACTGTTCTTGAACTTGCTCGAGAGCACAGCGGATTTCGCCGCTTTGATCTCAGCGAGGCTCATCCTTTTATCAATCTCAACCGGGACGTCGACCGGCTCTCTCGTTCGAGCCTCCGGCTTGTTCGGCTTCCCCGTGAGCTGAGGCGCATCTGCGGTTGGCAGCTGGCCGCGCGCCTTGGCACGTCCGCGGGCGACTACAGCCACCACCCCGCCGATGAGCACGAGCGTGGCGAGAACGCCGGCGATGATGAGTTCCGGGCCACCGGACAAAGCGATCGCCATTACACAGGCAACAAAGGTCATTCGTTCAGTCCAAGGGAACAGTTGAGTGCATGCGCAGCGCGGGCGTGGATCGTAGAACGCCTACCTTCGCTGTCAAACCGGGGCCTCAGTTTCTTGCTCGTGCATGCGCACGCCAACAACGTTTGAGACGCCTGGCTCCTGCATGGTGACGCCGTACAAGGTACGCGCAGCCTCCATGGTCGTCTTATTGTGTGTGATGATGAGGAACTGGCTTGTCGCCGACATCTCCTCCACCAAGCCCGAGAATCGCGACACGTTCGCGTCGTCGAGAGGAGCGTCGACCTCGTCCAGAATGCAGAACGGGGTCGGCTTGAGCTGGAAAATCGCGAAGATGAGCGCGACGGCCGT
The DNA here is from genome assembly GCA_047610025.1 of Bradymonadia bacterium. Taxonomy (GTDB): domain Bacteria; phylum Myxococcota_A; class Bradymonadia; order REDH01; family REDH01; genus JBLFZA01. The sequence goes on from JBLFZA010000027.1 coordinate 23,586, forward strand.
CAGCGCCTTCTCTCCTCCACTCATCAGCGACATCGATTGCAGACGCTTGCCGGGCGGCTGACAAACGATCTCGACGCCGGTGTGCAGCATGTCATCGGGGTCGGTCAACTCCAAACGCGCGTTTCCGCCACGGAATAGCCGAGGATAAATCACCTGAAACCGCTCGTTCACTTGCTGGAACATCTTCTCGAACAACTCCCGAGATGTTCTGTCCATCTTGCGGATAGCGGACTCAAGATCCGCGAGCGCCAATTCGAGATCTTCACGTTGCTCGCGCAGATACTCGTGTCGGGAACTCGCCTCCTCGAACTCATCCTCCGCAGCGGGGTTCACCGGGCCAATTCGCTCTAAGCGGCCGCTCAGAACCGACGCTTCGTCGCGCAGCTCATCCGTCCACGTTAGCCCAACAGCTTCCTCTCTCGCTCCCTCAAGGGTGACGCCATAGCGCTCAACGATCGAGGTCTCAGCGTGTTCTAGGTCGGTTTGGACACGCGTAACCCGCAGCTCAACTTCACGTAGCGCCTGCTCCGCTTTATGAGCCACTTGCCGCGCGGCATGCAGCTCGGCCTCGGCTTCCCGACGAGCTGAGGTTGCCTGATCATAGGCAGCCCGAGCCTCCGCCTGCTTCCGCTCTGTCTGGTCGGCGAGCTGGATTGACGCCCCCAACGTGCGCCGATCTTCAACGAGCTGGGCGTCGACCCTGAGTCTGCGGTCCTCGATCTCTTTGAGCTGGTCGCTCAACTTGGCGCCTCGTTGCTCGCTCTCTCGAATCTGGTTCTCGAGCCGTAAAACCGTCTCTTTCGCTGAACGAGTTCGCTCCCGGATTCGCGCGTCTTCGGACGAGCACGCAGCGAAGGCGTCCGCTGCCTCGCGCGCGGCACGCCTCACAAGGCCGAGTTTTGTCTCCAACGCGTCGAGCGCTTCTCCGACCGTTCGCACGGCCGAGGTGGCGCGATCGCGCTCGCCAGCCAACACGTCTAGTGCAAGCGCCAACTCTTCATCGCGCTTTGCCTGCGCGATCGCCTCTCTTTGCGCAAACTGTGCTCGGGCGGCGGTTCGTTCCGACTCTTGCCGAGCGTTCATGGCATCGCGCCGCGTGCTCGCCGCAACCGCCTGCGCATCCTCAGCCGCCTTTGCAGCCGTCACACGGTTCGCGAGTGCCTCTTCCAACGCGAGATCGGCCGCGGTCGCGAGGCCGGACGCAGCGTCTGCGACGGCGGAAGCCGAGATGTGCTCCAATTTTGCGGCATCGACTCGCCTAGACAGCGAGAGCGCCGAGACCGCCGCATCGGGTCGCCCGAGACGCAAAGCCCCCGGCATGTTCATCACACCACCCTCATCGTCGACCGCCGGGGTATGCGTCGCCCGAGACGCATCCGAGACGACGCTCACGGTGCTCAACCTCTCGGCGATCCAGGTAGGCACCGGCGAAGTCGCCGTGCACCAATCGCAGCCGAGGTCTGTCGTCCCCTGAGACAAGGAAAGCACCGCGACGCTCTGTTCTCGCCGACGCGCCCATGCGGCAACCGTCTGAAGCGTCGCATCGTCGTCCACGCACACCGCGCCAAGCCAGGGTCCGAGCACAGCGGACAGCCGCGCCTCATGTGCCTCCGCGACGCGCAGCCGCTCCGCGATCGGACGCCCAACTCCCGGCAGGTCTCCGTTGTCGTTGGCAGCGATCGCCGCCCGCACGCCATCACCATATCCTTCGCCAGCCGCGAGCGCCGATTGCAGCGCTTCAACGCGCGCCGCGGCCGACTGCTCGGCTTTTGCTGTCTCCCGCTGCTCTCGCTGGGCTTGCTGCGAGCGCTGCAGCGCCGCGCGCTCCAATCCAGCGCGCTCGTCGCGGGCATCGACGGCCTGTTCGGCGGCGCTTGCCGTGTTTTGCTCCGTCGCCGTGGCGTTGGCCGCAGAGGTCGCCGCAGCCTCCGCGATTGTCAGACTCGACTGCAAATCCCGCTTCACGCCTTCACTCCTCTCCGCGAGACGATCACGCTCCGCAGCGAGTGACTCTGATCGGGCGACCGCACGCGCCATCTTCCCGCGTTCGTCTGTCAGGGT